>CAZERE010000001.1:0-6165 GCA_964515365.1 uncultured Phenylobacterium sp.
GGGGCGCCGACGGCGGTGTGGAAGTCGTCCCTCAGCGAGCGATACTCTTCGGGGAACGGCTGGCCGATGGAGACGGACAGATCCCCGGCGGCCAGGGCCTTCAAGGCCGATCCAAGGGCCGCCACGACCTGGGTCTGGCGCGCCTCGGCTTCCTGCTGCTCTGCGGCGACGCGATCCCGCTCGGTCTGAAGCGCCTCCAGATAGATGGAGATGGCCAGGTCCATGTCGACCAGGGTCGCCTTGACCAGTACGGCCACCGCTTCCGAGACCTCCTGCGGACGGGTCCGCTTGGTCAGGGTCGGCCAGGAGCGGGCCACGGCGGCGTGGATCAGTTGCTCGAGCACCAGGGCATAGCCGCCGATGTACCACTGCGGCTCCAGCCCGAGGCGGGCGTGGGTCTCGCCGATGGTCCGGACGCCCTTGGCGTATTCGTCGCCGAACTTGCCGTCGGCGATGATCCCCCAGTGGGCGGCCTGGCGGCTCTGGGCGCCCGACATGTGGGCGTCGCTGGTGAAGAACCTCTGGACCTCCGGAGTCTTGCGGATCTTGGTGTAGAAAACGTCGAGCGCCGGGCCGATCGCCTCGGTGATGAAGCCTCGCATACTGCGCAACCGCTCGACCCCGCGGTTGTCGAGACCGATAAAGTCGAGTCGTTCCTGAATCTGCGAAGACTTGGTCATGGGTGTTCCACCAGATGAGCTACGCCGGCGCATCCTGGTGAGGTGGCCGGCACGCCCAAGGCATGCCCGCCCATAACTAACGAGACCTTAAATGCCGGTCTGACTGCGGTTTATACGGAGGTGGCGTATTGTCGCATACCGCCGGTCGCTGAGATTAGCGACCGGCGGATCGCGGCCTATTGGAACCGGTAGGTGAGGCCCAGGCCCCACATCCGCGGCGCGCCGGCGATGAAGGTCGGCAGGCCGAGGGAGTCGCCGGTGTTGCCGGCGTCGATGATGTAGCTCTCGTCGGTGACGTTGTTGACGAAGGCTTCCAGGGTCAGCGGCATGGCGTCCGGGGTCCAGGAGGCCCGGATGTTCAGAGTCCCGTAGGCGTCCTGACGCTCGTCCTGCAGGTTGTCGGCCACGAACACCGACGGCGGCTGCTGGAAGGCCGGCAGGTCGTTGTTGTCGTCGAAGAAGATCTCCGACTGCCAGACATAGGTGGGCCGCAGGCTGAACAGACCGCCCATCAGGTCGATCTCCCAGTTGGCGCCGAGGCTGGCCATGTGGTCGGGCGACAGACGGAAGCTGTTGTCGTCATAGGCCCCGCCGTCGAACCGGGCGTGGCTGTAGGCGTAGGTCCCGTAGAGGGTCAGGCCCGGGGCGGCCGAGACCTCGGCCTGGCCTTCGAAGCCATAGGCCTTGGCCTTGCCGGCGTTGGTGGTGACGAACAGGGTCCCCTGCTGCTCCACCGTCTGGAAGTTGTCGTAGTCGTAGTAATAGACCGAGCCGTCCAGGCGGACCCGGCCGCCCAGCTCGGCCTTGGCGCCGACCTCGTAGGAGTCGACGGTTTCAGCCTCGACCTGAGCAAAGCGCGTCGTCCCCTCAGGCGTCGCCGGACCGGCGGCCGACAGCACCTCGGGACGGCGGCCCCGGGCGTAGGAGGCGTAGAGGTTGGCGTCGTCGCTCAGGGCGTAGCGGCCCACCAGACGCCAGGTGAAGCCGTCGCTCTCCAGGGTCTGTTCGCTCAGCCCGCCATTGCCGGCCGTCGGCTGGAAGGTGAGGCCGAACAGCGGCAGCTGGGCGGGCGTGAGCTGTTGGACAACCGGCAGGGCGAGCGCGCCGAGGATGGCCCGGGCCTGGCCGATGGCCTGGGGCGTGCCGGCCGCGGCGATCTGGGCCGCGCCGATGGCGCCGCCGAGCACGCTGCGCCCGCCGACCACGCGGGAGGAAAAGCCCGTGGTCTTGTCGTCACGGGTGTAGCGCAGGCCCGCCGACAGCTCGAGCCGGTCGGTGACGTCGAAGGTCACGTCGCCGAACACGTCATAGGAGGTCAGCTCGCTGGTGTTGGTCGCCTCCTCCACATGGTTGGCGCGGAGGTTGGCGGCGATAGCCCGCGCGTCGGCCGTCGAGAGCAGCACATTGCCGCGGCTCAGCTGGCCCACCAGGCCCTGGATCAGGGCGCCGGTGAAGGGCGTGGCGCCGAACAGGGCGGCCGGAGCCGGCGTGGTGGAGGGCAGGCCGGAGCCCGCCGCGCCGCCGTTGAGCTGACCGGTCAGGACAGCCAGGCCCATGCGCTCGTCGAACTGCAGCGGCAGGCGCTGGCGGCCGTCGTCGCGGAACACGCCGGCGCCCACAAAGCCGCGGACCCGTCCGCCCTGGTCGAAGTTGATGCGCACTTCCTGGCTGAACTGTTCGCCGATGGCGTCGTTCAGACCGGTCAGGATCGGCAGGGAGACGCCGTCGGGATCATAGACCTCTTCGGACTCGAAGCGCCGGGCGGCCGTCGTCGAGGTCAGGGTCACCGCGTCGCTGAGTTCGATGGTCGCCAGGCCCGTCACGCCCCAGACGGTGCGGTCGACGCCCAGGGACATGCCGCCCTGGAAATTGGCCGGCGCCGCCAGGGCCGCGGCGTCCCACGGGTCGCGGGAGGCCAGGACCTGGCCCGTCGTCGGATCGGTCGGCGAATAGCCGCCGGACTTGAAGGCCGTGCCCGCGGCCTTGTCTTCCTGATAGTTGACGATGAAATCGAAGTTCACCCGGTCCGAGGGATTGAGGTTGAAGGCTAGGCGGCCGGCCACGGTGTCCACCGACTGGAAGTCTTCGCCGCCGAGCGCGTTCTCCACATAGCCATCCCGCTGACGAATACGGCCCGAGAACCGGATCGCCGCGGCGTCGGTCATGGGGATGTTCACCGCGCCCTCGGCCATGCGGTAGCCATAGTCGCCGCCCTGGCCGGTCAGATAGCCCTCGAACACGCCCGGCTGCGCCTTGCGCTGGATGATGTTGACGCCGCCGATCAGGGCGCCGCGGCCGAACAGGGTCGATTGCGGCCCCTTGGCCACCTCAACCCGCTCCAGGTCGAACAGCTCCACATAGGAACCCTGGGCCTTGGAGATCGAGACCCCGTCCTGGAACACCGAGACGCGGGCCTCGGCCGAGGCGTCGGTGGAGTCCGAGGTGATGCCGCGCATCACGAAGCCGGGGTTGTTGGGCGACTGGTCCTGGACCTCGAAGCCCGGGGTATAGGCCGACAGGTCGGCGAAGTCCTGGACGCCCAGCTCATTCAGCCGCTCGCCGCCGAAGGCCGTCAGGGCCAGCGGCACGTCCAGGGACTGCTGCTCGCGCTTCTGGGCGGTGACGACGATCTCTTCGAGAAGGGTGGTCTCCTGGGCCTGGGCGGCGCCGGCCGCACCAAGGGCGAACAGGCTCGCAGCGGCCAGCAGCCGCGCGGTGGAAATGGTCATGTCGATCCCCTGTGATCCTGAAAGAACACGAGAGTCGCGATGGGAGGATCGCGCTCGCTTCAGCGCCCCTGCCTCGGTTCGGCGACAAATCCATGAAGGTTGTCCGGCCAGCGCCCGGGCCACCGCACAAGGCGGCGAATTGTGGCCAAGACGCCGCAATCGGAGGCCCATTGCGCCGCTTGGTCCGGCAGCCTTCAGAACGCTGTTAGCCGAAGGTCTTTCGCAGGCGCACAAACACCGCGCGGCCATACTCCAGATCGCGCACATCGGTATAGGCCAGCCGGTCGTCGGACCTCGGGCCGACATAGACCTCGCGGATACGCTGGACATTCCGCGCGCCCAGGTTCTGCACCTCCACCCGCAGGATGAGGTCGCGGCGCGGCTTGTACTCGGCGAACACTACCACCCAGATCCCGGCCTTGCGGGTCTCGATCTCGCTCAGGCGGTAGTAGCTCTCCCGATAGCCCCCGGTGGCGTCGATCCCCCAGTTGGCCTGCAGGCCCGGCAGGTCGTGGGTGAAATGGGCCTCCCATTCCACCGGGCGCAGGCCGGAAATCTCGCGGGTCCCGCCCAGGACCGGATCATCGACCTCCGAGCGGCGCCAGGTCCCCTGGCCCTTCAGTTGGCCGCCGCGCAGGCCCAGGCGGTCCAGCGGCAGGGTGAGGTTGAGGATCGCCTCGTCCTTGGTCCCATCCCCCAGATTGCCCGGGGCGTCGGCCACCGCCACGCCGCCGACAAACAGCGGCGCCCGGTCGATCACATCGGTCAGGGCGGCGCGGCGCACGGTCGCCACCAGGACGGCGCCGCCATCAAAGCGCTGCTCGAAGGTCGCCTCCCCCACCCAGGCCTGCTGCGGGCTGAGGTCGGGATTGCCCGCCAGGACCGCGCCGGTGCTGACCGCCGAGGAGGCGGCGACGAAGTCATCGAAGTTCAGCTGGCCCACCTCCCGCTCCAGTCGGAACCGCACCTGCCGGCCGCCCCCGGGCGACCAGGCCACCGCCAGCCGCGGCTTGGTGAAGTTCAGGGATTTCTCCAGCACCACATCGCCGGCCGAGGAGATGGATGAGGTCTCCTGGCGCAGGCCGGCCTCGACGCTCAGCCGCGGATTCGCCCGCCAGGTCAGGGTGGCGAAGGCCTCGCCGCGGGTCTCCTCCACCTCGACGTCGGCGGCCGGCAGGGGCACGACATTGCCGTTGAGGGTGAAGGCGGTCTGGCTCTCCAGCCGGTTCAGCGCGCCCTCCCCGCCCACCTCGGCGGTCAGGGCCGGGCTCAGGGTGTGGCGCAGGGTGAGGCGGCCGACGGTCTCGGTGACGGCCTTGTCCAGGTCGAAGTCCCGGCGCAGGCCCGGCGCCTCGAAATCGGCCAGGGTCTCCACGTCGTTCCACTGCTGGAAGGCGACCGCCTCCAGCGAGGTCTGCGGCCCGACCGGCCGGGCGTAGCGCGCGCCCAGCTCCCGTTGCAGGCGGACATTGGTATAGTACTCGTACTCCCGCCCCGCCGGGCTGATGCGGTCGGTGATCTCGCCGCTGGCCGGGGTGCGCATATAGGCGCCGTTGAGCCGCAGGCGACCGCCCGCCAGGGGCGTCTCGAAGGCGCCGGTAGTCCAGGCGCGCAGGCCCCCGGCGTCGGCGTCCACCACCGAGGCGATCAACACCTCGCCGCCTGGGCCGAAACGGGTGCGCGGGCCGTCGCCCAGCAGGTCGTCGGGCCCCTTGCCATAGACGAGGGAGGCTTCGAACCGCCGCCCCCGCCACTCAGCCTGGCTCTCGGCCCGCAGGCTGGTCAGCACCCGGCCGTCATTGATGAAATGGGCCGAGGTCATCACCGCGCCGCGGACCCCGTCGGTGCGGTTGCGCACCACATTGGCGATCACCGAGCGGCCCTGCATGTCAATGCCTGGGGCGCCGCCGCGGATCAGCTCGATGCGCGCGACGGCGGCGGCCGGAATGCGCTTGAGCAGTTCGTCCAGGGCGTCGTTCTTGGAGACCGGCGGCTGGCCGTCGATCAGCACATTGCCCCCGGACCCCGCCAGGCCGCGCACGGTCGCGCCCTTATCGAAGGCGAAGCCCGGCAGGCGCAGGATCATGTCATAGGCGGTGTCGGGAGCCGCCTCGGCAAAGTGGCTGGGCGGATAGGCGATGACGGCGCGCTCCGCCGCGGCCGGCGCAGGCTGCGCCGCGGCGGCCGCGCTTGCGGCCACGATTGTCAGGATCATGTCCTGTCCCCTCCCCGGGCTGTCTTATTGTTTTTTGACAGCTTGGCCGGAATCTGGGGGCGGGACCAGAAGGATTAGCGGCGGAGGAGCCCCGCCCAGGAAAGCCCTAGGTCTCGATTTCGAAATAGGCGCGCTCGCCGCCCTCGGTGTGGGCGACCATCAGGATGCGGATGTCGGAGCCTTCGGCGAGCTTCAGGGTCAGCCGGCCATGGCGGAAGGCGTCGCGCATGAGTTCAGGCGAGCCGATCAGCTCGCCCTTGCCGATCTTCATCTTCTCGTCGCTGCGGATTTCGTAGCCTACCTTCTCGATCACGCCGGCGTACATCACCAAACCATCGTCGACGGTCGTTCGGGAAAGCTTCATGGGCGCTGGGCCTCCGGTTACCGCGGCCGGCGAAAAATTTGCCGGTAAGGCCTAGGGAACGCGCGGGCCACGCCGACGTTCCGCTGGATTCGCCCGAGCGGCGCGCAAGGCCAGCACGCGACCCCGCGCAAACACGGGATCGCGCCCTGAACCCTGAAGGCGGCTAGAGCCGCTCCA
>CAZERE010000001.1:6175-100080 GCA_964515365.1 uncultured Phenylobacterium sp.
CCGCCGCCTTCGCACATGGTCTGCAGGCCATAGCGCTTGTTCCGCGCCTTCAGGCCGTGGACCAGGGTGGTCATCAGCTTGGTGCCCGAGGCGCCCAGGGGGTGGCCGAGCGCGATGGCGCCGCCGTTGACGTTCATGTTTTCCGGATTGGCGCCGGTCGCCTGCAGCCAGGCCACGGGCACCGAGGCGAAGGCCTCGTTGACCTCGAAGAGATCGATGTCGTCGATCTTCATGCCGGCCTTTTCCAGGGCCCGCTGGGTGGCGGGCAGCGGGGCTTCCAGCATGATCACCGGATCATGGCCCATCACCGACAGGTGGTGGATGCGGGCGAGCGGCGTCAGGCCGAACTCCTTCAGCGCCTTTTCCGACACGATCATCACGCCCGAGGCGCCGTCGCAGATCTGGCTGGAGGTGGCCGCCGTGATCGCGCCGCCCTCGACCAGCAGCTTGACGCTGCGGATGCCGTCGAGGCTGGCGTCGAAGCGGATGCCCTCATCGACCGTATGCTCGCTCTCAGCGCCGGCCTCGTCCTTCACCTTCAGGGCGACGATCTCGTCCTTGAAGGCGCCGGCCTGGGTGGCGGCGATGGCGCGCTGGTGGCTGTGATAGGCGTACTCGTCCAGCTGGTCCTTGGTCAGGCCGTACTTCTTGGCCATCATCTCGGCGCCCATGAACTGGGAAAACTGGATGTTGGGGTAGCGCTCCTCCATCCGCGGGCTCTTGTACTGGCCCATGCCGGCCTTGGCGGCGAGCGCGGCCGAGGAGCCCATGGGCACCCGGGTCATGCTCTCGACGCCCGCGGCGATCACCACGTCCTGGGTGCCGCTCATCACCGCCTGGGCGGCGAACTGCAGGGCCTGTTGCGAGGAGCCGCACTGGCGGTCGATCGAGGTGCCCGGGACGCTTTCCGGAAGCTTGGAGGCCATGACGGCGTTGCGCGCCACATTGATGGCCTGCTCGCCCACCTGCATGACGCAGCCCATGATCACGTCCTCGACGCGGGCCGGGTCCATGCCCGTGCGATCGACGAGTTCGTTGAGAACGACGGCGCCCAGATCCACCGGATGCCAGTCCTTCAGCTTGCCGTTCTTACGACCACCGGCCGTCCGCGCGGCCGCGACGATATAGGCTTCGCCCATTGTTCCGCTCCCTGGTTTCAGCGCCCTCTGGCGCATCGTTGAGGAAGTCTAGGCAGGCGCCGCGAGGTAAGCCAACTGGCCTCTTGTCACCTCAGATCGGCAGGACGGCGCCGGGCTGGGCGGCGTCCAGCCGGAAGGTGGCCGGCAGCACGCGCTCATGCGCGGTCTGCAGCTTCAGGGCCTTGGCTCCGCGGGCCAGGACGAGCTTGCCCAGGTTGGCCGGGCCGGCGCCGTCGACCAGCCGCGGCGCCATGCCGGCCCGGCGACGCAGAACGCCATTGGCGTAGATCACATTGGCGCGCAGCAGGGCCTTGGGCGTCATGAACTCCATCGAGAGCGAGACATTCAGCATCGGCCCGTTCTCGATCCGGTGCGGGGCATTCTGGGCCCAGGTGGCCATGCGCCCCGGCGTCAGCTCGATCTGCTCGGCGCCCTGATCCCACTCGGGATCGAAGGCGAACTGCTCGGCGCTTTCGCGCAGCACGATGCGCTCCAGGGCTTCCTCGCCCACGAACGGCGCCTTGGGCGGATAGACCCAGACCCGCTTGGTCCCACGGACCTGCCACAGCGACACCAGGGGCACGTCGAGATGGTAGAAGACCTGGGCGTTGGCCGATGAGATCAGCACACCCAGATCGCGCTTGAAGGTCCTCAGGCCCGGCGCCATCGCCTCCTTCTCGGCGAACACCTCGTCGGCCAGCTCGGCATAGGGCTTCAGATAGAGGTTGGCCTCGCGGAGGTTCAGCCAGATGCGGCCGGCCATGGCGCCCTCCAGCAGCTGGGCGCCCGAGAGCTGATCGGCCGAGCCCTTCCGCCAGGTGGTCCAGTCCCGGGGATCCTCGCCCATGGTGAAGACCCCGAGGCGGCTGCGGGGATAGGCCTCGAGGGCCTGGGCCAGCCCGTCGTCGCTGAACAGCGGCCGCTCATGCAGGTTATGGGCGAACGACAGGGTCTGCTTGCCGAAGGCCTTGGCCTTTTCCGGGGTCCAGTCCTGGATGATCATGGGGGTCTTCTTCCCGTCAGACGGCGCTTCGGCCGTAGAATTCGATTTTGAAAGGTCCCCACCACAGGGTCTTGCCCAGGCCGCGGGCCGCGCGGTCGAGGGTGGCGGCGAAGCTGGGGGCCCGAACGATCCATTTCAGACCGGCCAGCAGGCCAAAGACGCTCGCCTGGACCAGGCCCTGGGCCATCCAGAAGACGAGGCCGGCATGGTTGGGGGGATCTGCGGCGGCGCAGGCGGCCGAGGGCCCCTGGCCATAGGCGAAGGCGCGACGGATCGTGTAGTCCAGCGTCAGCCGCGCCGGGACCGGGTCTTCCCAGACGAAGGCCTCGGCGGCCCAGGCGAAGCGCGCGCCGTCGGCCTTCATCTGGCCAAACAGCAGGTCGTCCTCGCCGCCGATATGGTTGCGCACCGCCGAGAAGGGCTGCTTTGGTTCACGCAGCGCGGCCCGGCGCAGCAGGCTGTTGCCACAGCCATAATAGTCCTCAATCACCCCGGTTTCCGCCGGCCCCAGGCGGGAGAAGAAGGTTTCCAGATAGTCCCGGTGCGCGCGAACATCGGCCGGCGCCCGACCCCGGACGGGACCAAACACCACATCGGCGTCCAGGCGCGCCTGGACCGCCAGGAGTTCGGCCAGCCAGCCGGCCGGCGCCTCCTCGTCATCATCCAGAAAGGCGATGAAGTCGCCGCCGGCCTTGGCCAGGGCGGCGTTGCGGGCGTTGGCGACACCAGGTTCGGGCTCGTGCACATAGATGACGGGAAAGGGCGCCTCGGCCGCCAGGGCTTGGACGCTGGCCTGCGCCGACGGGGACTGGTCATTGTCCACCACCACCAGCTCCAGCCGCGCCGGATCGACGCCCTCCTGGGTTAGGGCCGACCTGGCCGCCGTCATCAGCCCAGCCGGACGTCTCTGGGTTGGAATGACGATGCTGACCCGTTCGGACATGACAGACCTCACCCTTCGCTCGCCGCCCCGCTGCGCCGCGCCTTGCCGGCGACCGCGACGGCCATGCCGCGCACGCGGCCGCCGAGAGTCAGTTCTACGTCGGAGATGGTTTCGAAACGGCGCCGCACCCGGCCGACCAGCGGCCCGCCGCTCGCCCCCGCCACGCGCCAGGCGCCCTCCCCCAACCGCACCCGCCAGCCGGACGGACCGGCGGCGGTGAGGGTCCCCTCGCCGATCGTGCGCCGCTGCAGCGCGTAGGGCGCCTTGTAGTGATCGTGCCCAGGCCCGAGGTCATAGGTGGTCAGGCCCAGGTCCGGCATGGCCGCGATGGCCTTGATCAGGAAGAGCTGGCCGATCGAATAGGCGCCCATCTCCGGGTCGGTGGAGGCGATCCAGGGATGATAGACCGAGCCCTGGCGGACGCCGAAATGGCCCGCCACCAGCCGGCCGTCGATCCGCAGGGTGATCATCAGCCCCTGGAAGTCCCCCTCCCGGGCCGCAAACAGGTTACGCATCAGTTGGCTCGTCCAGGCCGGGGCCAGGAAGTCGTGCATCCCCGTGCGCGTCAGCTGTTCGCGCTTCCAGGCGATGATCTGGTCGAAAGCGGCCTGGTCGTGGTCCGGCGCGACCACGCTCAGGGCGCCGAGTTCGCGCTCGATCTTGTGCTCCAGCCGGCGGTAATTCTTGAACCGCTTGGCGCTCTGGGCGCGCAGGGCTTCGAGATAGGCGTCGGCCCCGTCGTCCAGCGCGATGACATAGGCCTCATGGGTCGTGTGCGCCCCCTCCCCGAACATGCCCAGCGGATCGACCAGGCCGCGGAACCGCAGGGCGCCCAGCCCGGCCTCGGCCAGGGCGGCGCGGACATCGAAGGGCTCGGCGGCGACGAGGGCGTGATAGTCCGATAGCGGCGCCCCGATGGGACGGGCTAGGCCGCTCGGCCGCAGGTGATGCGCCAGGAAGCCCACCGGACGCCCGTCTCGTCGCCAGATCGCCACCCGGGCGTCCGGGCGCACCGCGCCGACGGCCTGGGCGAACTCCGGCCCCATCAGGGGCGAGGCGAAGGCCGGCTGCGTCGCGATCATGTGCCGCCACGAGACAAGGTCTCGGGGCTCAAGCGCGGCCGGATGAAGGATTTCGACGTCCACGTTCAGCTCTTTCGTCTCGCTGTCCCGGCGCGGGATCAGCTGACGGAGCTGCTGCAAGCCTCAGGCCGGTCGTCCGCCCGCAAACACCTGTGCCATAAGGGTTTTCAACCAGAGGTCATCATTTGAGTCGAAGGCCGCCGGCTGCTCGGAATCGATGTCGAGCACGGCGATCAGGGTTCCTTCGGCGTCGAAGACGGGGACGACGATCTCACTGGCCGACCGGGCGTCACAGGCGATGTGGCCCGGGAAGGCGTGGACGTCATCAACCACCTGGGACTGGCCGGTCGCCGCCGCGGTCCCGCAGACCCCGCGGCCAAAGGCGATGCGCATGCAGCCGAGGCTGCCCTGATAGGGTCCGACCACCAGCTCATCGCCCTTGTCGGGATCGACCACATAGAAGCCGGTCCAGAAGAAGTGGTCGAAGCTGGAGGCCAGCATCGACGCCACCGTCGCCATACGCGCCGTCAGGTTGGGTTCGCCCTCCAACACGGCGGCGACCTCCTCGACCAGCACGGCGTAGCGCGCGGCCTTTTCGGTGGGCAGGATGAGGTCGTTGAATGCTTCAGCCATGGCCGGTTCCTAGCTCATCTCGGAACGCCGGACGAGACGTCAAAACGAGCGAAGGGGCGCCTCAGGCCGCCAGGGCCTGGCGGGCGGCGCGCTTGCGGCGGATCAGGGCTTCGAGACCGCGGACACGTTTGGCCGCGCCCACGGCGTCGTGGTCATCGGCTTCGAGGATCTGGCCCAGCACGGTCAGATGGGCCTCGACCACATCGGCCTCGCAATGCTCCATGCCGCCCACCTCGCTGGCGTAGGACAGCAGGGCGTCGGAGGCCCGCTCCAGCATCTTGTCGCGCACCTGGCGGGCGCGGAAACGGGTGTGCTGCATGACGCGATAGGTCATCTGGAGCGTGGCGCGGTCCACGCCGCCGCGGGCCGCGATCAGCCGGCGCATGGCCTCAAGCTCGACGCTGATCGTATCCCGCGCGGCCTGCCGCTCGACAATGTCGATCACCTCGTCCGGGTCATTGGTCCGACGCAACGGGCCGGCATAGGCCAGCTCGGTCTTGCGGCGGCGATCGGGACCCACATAGCCGTTGCTGACGATGAAATGCCGAGGCTGGCTGAGCACCAGCTGGATACGCGACAGAAGCGCGGCGGGCGTGAAGGGCTTGACCACGAACTCATTGACCCCGGCCTCCCGGGCCAGTTCGACCTCGCGGGCGCTCCGGTGCCCGGTGACCATGATCACCGGGACCTCGGGGTCGGGCACATAGGGATCGGGGTTGACGGCGGCCATGCGGATCGACCGGGTGAACTCCAGGCCGTCCATCAGGGGCATGCGCCAGTCGGTGAAGATCAGGTCGGGATCGCGCCGGGTCAGCATCTGGCGGGCGCTCAGGCCGTCGTGGGCGGAATAGACCTGACCGACGCCCGCGGCGCGCAGCACATCGACCATGAGACGGACGGTGTTGGCATGGTCATCGACCACTAGCGCCTTCAGACCGCCCAGGTCTTCCGCCGTGAGATTCGCGCTGGGTAGCTTGCGCCGCATGATTTCCCCATCCCCGTCCTGCCCAGATCATGTGGGGCAGGACTTGAGATGCGGTTTATGGTCAAGGTTAACGGCTAGCCCTAGGTGGGGCGGACCTTGTCGCGGAACTCGTCCTCCGACCGGTCATAACGATCGGGATGCTGGTATTCCTCATGGGTGGCCGCTTCGGTGACCGCGTCGTTCCGACGGTCCCGGCGGTAATAGCGAACCAGGCCAAAGATGATGGCCGCGGCCAGCAACGCAGCGCCGACGGCATAGAGCAGTTCCCAACTCAGATTGATCATGGCGTTCTCCTTGCCAGACCAACGGGCTTGCGGATCAAGGGGTTCCGCTAGCTGGCGATGGGGAGGCGGAGCTCGGCGCGGAGGCCGCCGCCCGGGCGGGCGCCGAGCGCCAGCCGTCCGCCGATGGCCTCGGCCAGGCCGCGCACAATGGCCAGGCCCAGCCCCGCGCCGCCGGTGTCACGGCTGCGGGAGACTTCCAGGCGGGTGAACGGCTCCAGAATCTGCGCGAGGTTTTCCGGGGCCACGCCTGGTCCGCGGTCGGCCACGATGATCACGGCCTGATCCTCCGTCCGCTCCAGACTCACCTCGGTTTCGCCGCCATAGCGGATGGCGTTGTCCACCAGGTTTCCCACCATGCGTCGCAGCGCCAGGGGCGACACCCTGGCGAAGGCCGTCGCCCCATCGGTCAGACGCACGGCCTGGCCCATTTCCTGCCGCAGGACGACCAGGGCCTCCAGCTCGGCGCGCAGATCGCTCAGCGGCGCAGGCGTCCGCTCCTGACCGGCGGCGAACAGCAGGGTGTCGTCCAGGAGGGCGCTCATCTCGTCCAGGTCGCCGATCGCCCGGGCCTGCTGGTCGGGATCGGCGATGAATTCCGCGCGGAGCCGCAGGCGCGTGAGATAGGTCCGCAGGTCGTGGGCGATGGCCGCCAGAACGCGCGTGCGATCATCCACCAGACCGCGGATGCGGGCCTGCATGGTGTTGAAGGCCTCGGCGAGATCGCGCAGCTCCCGCGGGCCGCGCAGGGGAAGGTCGGCGGTCTGCAGGTCATCCCCGAACCGCCGGGCCGCCTGGGCGAGGTCGGCGACCGGGCGGGCGGTCTGACGCACCGCCAGGGCCAGCATGACCAGCATCAGGAGCGAGACCAGACTCAGGGCCAGGGCGCCCCGGACCAACCGGCCTTTCGCCGCGGCCGGCGCCCGCCGTTGGATCACCAGGACCTCGCCGCTGGCCAGGCGCACGGAGAGCCGCACAACGGCCCGCGGCCGACCGCCGGAAGCCTGTCGGAGCAGGCGGCGCTCCTCGATCTGGAAGGTCCGATCGCCCAGGGCCGCAACATAGCTCTGATATCGATCATCCTCAGGGTCCACCAGGCGGGCGCCCGCCAGCGGCCTCGGAAACCCTGCCGACAGGCGAACGCCGACGCCCACGGCGTCCAGGCCGCCGATCACCGCGGGGCGGGCCTCGCCCTGGCTGGCCTCTACGGCGGCCACGATCGCGGCGGACTCCGACGGCAGGGGCAGCCTGAAGAAGCCGACGCCGCCCTCCGGCGCAGGCCAGGCCAGGGCCAGGGCGACCACGGCCAGGACGGCGGCGGCCCCGGCCAGCAGGATGCCGCTGATGCGGGTGGAGAGGCTGTCGGCCAGGATCACCGGCCGCCCTCCCGCTCCACCGGCGCGCTCAGCATGTAGCCTCCGCCTCGGATGGTGCGGATCAGCCCCCCGCCGCCGGCCGGGTCGCCAAGCTTGCGCCGCAGACGGCTGAGCTGGACATCAATGGTCCGGTCATAGGGGGCGGCGTTGCGGCCCCGCGTCCAGTCCAGCAGCTGGTCCCGGCTGAGCACCCGCTGAGGATGGGTGACCAGGCACATGAGCAGGTCGAACTCCCCGCCGCTCAACGCCACCTCACGGCCGTCAGGCGCGGTCAGATCACGGCTGCCGGAGTCCAGCCGCCAGCCCTGGAAGAGGTAGACCTCGGCGCCCCTGGCCTGAGAGCTTCGCGCCGGCTCGCCGCGGGTCCGCCGCAGGATGGCCTTGACCCGGGCGACCAGCTCCCGCGGGTTGAACGGCTTGCCCAGATAGTCGTCGGCGCCGATCTCCAGCCCTACAACCCGGTCGATGTCGTCGGACCGGGCGGTGACCATCAGGATGGCGGTTTCGCCTTGGGCGCGCAGACGGCGGCAGAGCGACAGGCCGTCCTCCCCCGGCAGCATGAGATCGAGCAGGACCAGGTCGATCCGCCGCCGGGCCGCCAGGCGATCATAGGCCGGCACGTCGGGGCAGGCGCCCACCTCGTACCCCTCGCGCGCCAGCAGGCCGACGGTCAGGTCGCGGATCTCGGAGTCGTCCTCGACGACGGCGATGAAGGTGTTGTCTTGGCTCATGACGGTGAGGTCCACGCTGCCCGACGAGAGCGCCGCCGCCTAGGCCCAAGACGCAGGCGTTACACTTCGTCACGCAAGGCCACGGGTCGGTCACAGGGGGGTTTCGGAGCCACCTTCTGATGGGGCCATCGACGGACACCCGTCCCCCTCATCGAAGGAGCCCAACATGTTCACCCGCAACACCATCCTCGCCGCCGGCGCCTGGACCAGCCTGGCCGCCTTGCTGGTCGCCCTCCCCGCCGAAGCCGGCCAGCATGGGCGCACCCGCGCCGTTCAAGGGCCGTACGGCGCCGGCTATGTTCAGTCGCGCCAGGTGAGCCGCCAGCCTGGCGCGGTCAGCGTGCAGAAAAGCATCCAGACCCATGGCGGCTATGGCGCCGCCCATAGCCGCAACGCCGCCTGGGCGGATGGCCTCTATCAGGGCGGGGCCAGCCACACCTTCAACAACGGCGCCTCGGCCGGTCGTTCCACCACCGTCCAGGACAATGGGGACGGCTCGATCAGCTACGCCCGCGCCCGCACCGGCCTTCAGGGCCAAACCTCGACGGTGACCGGGACCGTCCAGCGGCCGCCGCAATAGCCATCGGCCATCGCAAGATCATCCCCAGATCGCCCCACGACCATCAAAGGACCCGCCCATGAAGCGCCTCACCCTGCTCGCCCTCGGCTTCGCCGTGCTGGCCACCCCCGCCCTCGCCCAGATGCGGGGCCAGGACCCTTTCGCCGATGCGGACATCAACCGTGACGGCCAGATCACCATCGCGGAGTACCAGGCCAGTCGCGCGGCCCGGTTCGACCGCCTTGACCGCGACCGGGATGGCGTCATCCGCATGCAGGACTTCCCCCGGATCGCCCACCGGGGCGACCGTGGCGCGGATCTGGAACGCATGATCTCGGCCGCCGACCGCAATCGCGACGGCGCCCTGACCCGGCAGGAGATGCTGGCCTCGCCGCCGGTCGCCTTCGCCATGGCCGACGCCAATGACGACGGGGTTCTGACCGCCGCCGAGAGGGATGGCGCCAAGGCGCGCCTGCAGCAGATGCGGTCGGCCAGACGCTGAGGACCGAGGGGCGCTGGCCTACCAGTCGACGGCGGCGCGCAGGGTCAGCAGGGTCTCATCTGTGACGCCGGCTGAGGCGTCCTCGACCCTGGCCTGGATCAGGTTGGCCGAGAGGCGCAGGCGGGTGACCGGCAGCCAGTTGATCACCGCCCCATAGGTGGTCATCTCGCCGCCGGCGATCCCTCCGTCGTCGAGGTCGAGGCGGCTGGCCCTCAGGCCGGTCTCCAGGGCGCCGAAGCCACCCTGGCCCCAGGGCCGATCGGGGCGCACCCGGCCGAACGTGCCCGAGGCGACGTCATAGGACCGCGCCTCGCCGGTCCAACGCCAGGCGACCTGGGCCGACCAGCCGGAGAAGCGCGGGCTGACCTCCGGTCCGTCGTAATCCATGGCGCCGCCCTCGCCCTGCAGGGTCAGCGGTCCGAGACCGAAGCCGGCCTCCAGGCCGAGAAACCGCGCCTCGTCGGCCGCGAACCTGCCGGTGTCCAGGGCGCGCGGAACCCGACCGGTCTCGGGCCGCTGCGAGAGACGCACGGTGGGGTCCTGGGACGAGGTGTCCAGGTGATAAGTCGATGCGCCCAGATGCAGCGCCGCCTCGCCAGGCAGCAGATCGCCATAGGCGCGCAGGGCCAACAGCCGAGCCCCGCCAGCTTCCCCGTCAACAGCGCTGTCCTCGGCCTCGCCGAACACGCCGCCCTGCAGACCCCAGCGCTCCCGCGCATAGTTGGCGGCTACCCCCACCCGCCGCCCCGGCGCGAAGGCGCCGACGAAGGACGAGCGTTCCAGGAACAGGGTCTGGGTGTCCGAGGTCAGATCCTCGTTGGTGACCGGCGCCTTGAAGTGGCCCACGACGAGCTCGAGCGAAGGCGTCGCCTGATAGGCCAGGGTGACGTCCTGGAGCACCACCTCGGGCCCGCTGAAGTCGGCTTCCACCACGTATGACACGGCCTCCGAGAGGTCGCCCTCGACGCCCAGATAGAGCCTGCGCAGCTCTCCGCCGGTGAGGGTGGAGCCCTCGTCATTGTTTGCCGCCAGGGCGTCGAACTGCGCCCGGCCCCTCAGGTTCGGTCCTTCGGACGCAGAGGCGACGGCGGTGGCCACGGGCGACAGACCCAGGACCAGACCTGTCCCAAGGATCGATGGAATCTTGCAGGGCATTCCTCCCTATACAGACGAAATGGCGCCGAAGCCACAGGACCTGCGTCGCGGAATCCGCCTCGCCGGAAAGGCTTTGCCGTGACGCCTTCGACTGCTATTGCGAACGACTTTCATAATCGCTCGCGACTCCCAAGGCTCCTCTCATGTCCGCCATCAAGACCCTTCTTTCCGGCGCCAGCGCCCTGGCCTTCGTTCTCGCCGGCGCCCCGGCTGCCCTGGCCCAGGGGGTCGAGGTGGACGAACTGGTGGTCACCGGCTCCCAGGTCGAACTGGCGCCCGTCTATGCCGGCGGTCAGGTGGCCCGCGGCGGGCGGGTGGGCCTGTTCGGCGCCCTGGACGTGATGGACACCCCCTTCTCGGCCACCAACTACACCGAAGAACTGGTGCGCAATCAGCAGGCCACCGGCGTCGGCGACGTGCTGAAGAACGAGCCCACCGTCCGCGTCGCCAAGGGGTTCGGCAACTTCCAGGAGCTCTACGTCGTCCGTGGTTTCCCGGTCTATTCCGACGACATGACCTATAACGGCGTCTACGGCGTCCTGCCCCGGCAGTTCGTGGCCGCCGAGCTGATCGAGCGGCTGGAGGTCTTCCGCGGCGCCAACTCCTTCCTGAACGGCGCGGCGCCCGGCGGCAGCGGCATTGGCGGGGCCTTCAACCTGGTGCCCAAGCGCGCGCCGCAAGGCCCGCTGACCCGGGCCACGGTCGGCTACGAGAACGAGGGCGCCCTCTATGGCGCCCTGGACGTGGCCCGCCGCTTCGGCGCGACCGAGGACTTCGGCGTGCGGCTGAACCTGGTCAAGCGGGACGGCGAGACCTCGGTCGCCGATCAGGATCGCGACCTGTCGGTGGCGGCCCTGGGCCTGGATTATGAGGGCGAGCGCCTGCGCTTTTCCGCCGACCTTGGGTTCCAGGATCACCGCATCGACGCCCCGCGCCCCAGCGTGACGCCCAACGGCGCCGTGCCCGCCGCCCCCTCGGCGGACGCCAACTTCGCCCAGCCCTGGACCTTCACCGACGAGCGCCAGCTGTTTGGCGTGGTGCGCGGCGAGTTCGACCTGAACGCCAATGTCTCCCTGTGGGCCGCCCTGGGCGGCCGGGACGGCGAGGAGGAGAATGTGCTGGCCAATCCCAACGCCGCGGCGGACGGGACCACCAGCGCCTACCGCTTCGACAATCGCCGCGAGGACGAGATCATCTCGGCCGATGCGGGCGTCCGGGCCGACTTCGCCACCGGCGGCCTGGAGCATCGCGTCGTCGTCTCGGCCTCGGCCATCCAGTCGAAGTCGCGCAACGCCTACGCCTTCTCCAACTTCGCGGGCTTCGCCGGCGACCTCTACAATCCCGTGGCCGTCGCGCCGCCGACTCCGGACTTCTTCGTCGGCGGCGTGCTGTCCGATCCCAATGTCACCGAAAAGGTCGAGAACCGCAGCCTGGCCATCGCCGACATGGTCACCCTGATGGACGGTCGCCTGATCGCCACCCTGGGCGCCCGTTACCAGGAGATCGAAACCACCACGTTCAACTACGACACCGGCGCGCTGGATTCTCAGTATGCCGACGACGCCATCACCCCGGCCGTCGGCCTGGTGTTCAAGCCGTCCGACGCGATCTCGGTCTACGCCAACTATGCCGAGGCCCTGACGCCGGGCCAGATCGCGCCCGGCACGGTGGGCGGCGTCCCGATCCTCAATCCCGGGGACATCACCGCCCCCTTCCGCAGCAAGCAGTACGAAGCCGGCGTGAAGTATGACGGCGGGACCTTCGGCGGCACGGTGTCCCTGTTCAGCATCAGCCAGCCCAGCGCCATCGTCGACAATCTGCTCTTCGTGGTCGATGGCGAGCAGGTCAACCAGGGGATCGAGCTCAGCGCCTATGGCGAACCGGCCCCGGGCCTGCGGGTGCTGGGCGGGGCGACCTTCGTCGACGCCGAGCGCAAGCGCACCGAGGGTGGCGCCTTCGACGGCAAGACGGCCATCGGCGTCCCGGACTTCCAGGCCAACCTCAATGTCGAATACGACCTGCCCGCCGTTCCCGGCCTGACGGTCGATGGACGGATCGTCCACACCGGCTCGCAATATGTGAACGCCGCCAACACGGTGAGCCTGGACGCCTGGACCCGCCTGGACCTGGGCGCCCGCTACAGCCTGGACGTCTCGGGCAGGCCGGTCACCCTGCGCGCCCGGGTGGAGAACGTCACCGACGAGAACGACTGGCTGTCGGCCGGCGGCTATCCCGGGGCCAACTATCTGGTGCTAGGCGCGCCGCGCACCTTCATCGTGTCGGCCTCGGTCGATTTCTGATCATCAGGCCGTAGTCTGCGGGGCGCGACGGCATGGTTCGTTGCGTCCCGACGCAGAAGGGCTTAGTTGAAAGCAATTCTCAACCGCATCCCCGTCCGCCAAGCCGTTCCCGCATGACTCGCAACACCGTCCGCGCCTGGTCTGTCGTCCACAAATGGACCAGCCTCGTCTCGACGGCCTTCATGCTGATGCTTTGCGTCACCGGCCTGCCGCTGATCTTCCATCACGAGATCGATGACGCCCTGGGGACCCACGGAACCTATGAGGCGCCGCCGCTGGGCACGCCGACGCTCAGCCTGGACACCATGCTGGCCACGGCCCTGGCCGACCGCGGCGATGAAGTGCCGCTCTATCTGAGCTTCGACGAAGACCGGCCTGTGGTGAACTTCACCACCGGCCCTCAGCCGGACGCCACCGACAAGGCGATGCATTTCGCGTCCTTCGACTGGACCAGCGCCACAGCCCTGCCGCCCCACCCCGAGGGCGGGGTGATGGACTTCATCCTGAAGCTGCACACCGACATGTTCCTGGGCCTGCCGGGCATGCTGTTCCTGGGCTTCATGGGGCTGGTGGTGTTCGCCGCCATCGTCTCCGGGGTCGTTCTGTATGCGCCCTTCATGCGCAAGCTGGACTTCGGGGTCGTGCGGGTCACCCGGTCTTCGCGGGTCAAATGGCTCGACTATCACAACCTGCTGGGCGTGGTGACGGTGGCCTGGCTCAGCGTCGTGACCCTGACCGGCGCCATCAACACCCTGTCGACGCCGATCATCGAGCTCTGGCAGGCCGACCAGCTGTCGGAGATGACGGCGCCCTATAGGGGCCTGCCGCCGGCGCGCGCCGAGGCCTCCATCCAGGAGGCGGTGGACACCGCCCTGGCCGCCGCGCCCGGCATGCGTGTGCAGTTCGTCGCCTTCCCGGGCGTGGCCTATTCCACCGAGCACCACTACGCGGTCTTCATGCAGGGGGCGACGCCGCTCACCAAACACCTGCTGACCCCGGCCCTGATCGACGCGCGCACCGGCGAGCTGAGCGCCATCCGGCCGATGCCCTGGTACGCCCAGGCCCTGCTGCTGTCGGGGCCGCTGCACTTCGGCGACTATGGCGGCCTGCCGCTGAAGATCCTCTGGGCCCTGCTCGACATCGCCACCATCGTGGTCCTGGTCAGCGGCCTTTACCTGTGGCTCAGCCGTCGGCGCGCGCCGGCCACCGATCCGGTGGTCGCCCAGCTTCGCGATCGGCCGGCCCTGGCGCCGGCCGAATGAGCATGAGCCGCGCCTCGAGCCGCGCCAATCTGTGGCGCACCTTCGCCGCCCCGCTGCTGATCCTGGCCGCCAGCATCATCGGCCTGGTGGCCGCCCTGGTGGCCAATGGCCTGGGTGACTGGATTTCATGGGCCGCGCTGAGCGTGCCCGTGGCGGCGATCATCTGGGGCCGCGTTCGCCGCAGCCGGTAGGCGCGATCCTCTCGCCAAGACTCGACGTGCGCCTTAGCAAGTTGGCCTGCCGCCGCCGCGCATCTCGTCAGGTCAGGTCTTGAGCCAAAATCCCGCCTCTCCCCCAGCGCCGAGCTTCGGCGAGGCCGTCATCGTCTGGGCGCGCATCGCGGCGCTGTCCTTCGGCGGACCGGCCGGCCAGATCGCGGTGATGCACCGCATCCTGGTCGAGGAGAAGCGCTGGCTGGGCGAGCAGCGTTTCCTGCACGCGCTGAACTACTGCATGCTGCTTCCCGGTCCGGAGGCCCAGCAGCTGGCCATCTATATCGGCTGGCTGATGCATCGGACCCTGGGCGGGCTGATGGCGGGGCTGTTGTTCATCCTGCCCGGCTTCGTCGCCATCATGGGCCTCAGCATCGTCTACATGATGCTGGGCGACACCGGCCCGGTGGCCGCGCTGTTCTTTGGGCTCAAGGCCGCCGTGCTGGTGGTGGTGGTCCAGGCGGTGGCCCGGCTCGGCGGCCGCATCCTTCATCACGGCGCGCTCCTGGCGATCGCTGCGGCCGCCTTCGTGGGAATCTTCGTCCTCGGCCTCCCGTTCCCGCTCATCATCCTCTTGGCCGGCCTCATCGGTTTCGCCGGCGGCCGGGCGGGCCTTGGCGGCTTCGTTCCGAAGGTGTCCCAGGGGCCGAGCGGGAGCGGCGTCGCCGATATGGACACGGTGCTCGGTGAGACCTCGCCGGCACATACCCGCCCCAACCTCGCCTGGGCGCTACGGGTGGCCGGGGTGCTCCTGGCGCTCTGGCTTGCTCCGGTCCTGGCGCTTGGCCTGGGCCTCGGTTGGGACAACGTCTTCACCCAGATCGCCGTCTTCTTCAGCAAGATGGCCGTGGTCACCTTCGGCGGCGCCTATGCCGTCCTGGCCTATGTGGCGCAGGAGGCGGTGCAGACCTTCGGCTGGCTGGCGCCGGGCGAGATGCTGGATGGGCTGGGCATGGCCGAGACGACGCCCGGTCCGCTGATCATGGTCACCCAGTTCGTCGGTTTCATGGGCGCGGCCCGCGGCGCGTCTGGCCTTGATCCGCTTTGGGCTGGAGTCTTGGGCGGCGTATTGACGACCTGGGTCACCTTCACCCCCTGCTTCCTGTGGATCTTCCTCGGGGCGCCATTCGTGGAAAGGCTTCGGGGAGCCGGCGCCCTCAATGCGGCTCTGCAAGCGATCACAGCCGCCGTGGTCGGGGTGATCCTCAACCTGGCCCTCTGGTTCGGCATGCACGTCCTCTTCAACGAGGTTCGTGCGGTCAGCCTCGTAGGCCTGACGGTCGACCTGCCCGTCCTAGGCTCCGTGGACACGCCGAGCGTCCTCCTGACGTTGGCCGCAGCGGTGGCCGCCTTCGGGTTCAAGCTGGGCGTCATCCCCCTGATGCTGGGCTGCGCCCTGGCCGGCCTGGCCCTGCACGGCGCGGGGCTCCTGGTCTAGCGCGCCTCGCCCAGCAGGCCTGCGATCCCCGCCAAGGCCTCGGCCAACACCTCCTGCCGACCGGGCGCGCCCAGGGAGATGCGGACGCCATTGGCGGCCGCCGGCCCCACCGCGAAAGCCTCGGCGCTGACCAGGGCGAGGCCGCGCGCCTTCGCCGCCGCCCGCAGGCGCACAGCGCTCCAGTCGGCCGGCAGAGGCAGCCAGACATGGATGGCCTCAGGAGAGCCCTGCGCCGCCGGCAGGCGCGCCGCAGCCAGGGCGCGGCGGTCAGCCGCCTCGGCCCGGACCCCGGCCAGCAGGGCCTCGGCCGTCCCGTCCCGGATCCAGCTGGCCGCCACCGCCGACATCAGCGGCGCAGGCATGCCCGCCAGGCTGCGCACCGCCTCGACCGCCGGCGCCCCCCGATCGCCTTCGGGAGCCACCAGGAAGGCGAGACGCAGGCCAGGGGCCAGGCACTTGGACAGGGTGGCGATGTGGAAACTGCGCTCCGGCGCCAGGGTCGCAAGGCCTGGAGGAGGATCGGCCATCAAGCGGCTATAGGGGTCATCCTCGATGATCCAGAGGTCGTGGTCCGTCGCGATCTGGGCGATCTCCTGGCGCCTGGTCAGCGGCATGGTGACCCCGGTGGGGTTCTGCATGGTCGGGATGACATAGAGCGCGGCGGGACGCTCCCGGCGGCAGATCGACGCCAGGGCGTCTGGCGCAAGCCCCTCGGCGTCCGTCGGGCAGGCGATCAGCCGAACCCCGAGCTGATCTGCGATGGCGAGCATGCCGGGATAGGTCAGGGGCTCGACCACCAGGGTTCCGCCGTGGCCCACCAGGCTCCAGACCAGGGCCGACAGCGCCGCCTGGGCGCCGGGACAGACCTGAACCCGCTCGGGCGCCACCGCCCCCAGCACCGGCGCGAGCCAGGCGGCGCCGGCCGCCCGCTGGCCCAGGGCGCCTAGGCCGGGGTGATAGGCCATCAGGGTCGCCGCATCGGTCCTCTGCAGCACTTCCGCCGTCGTCGCCTTGAGGCTGGCCGCGATGGACAGGCCCCGGGGCGGGGGCGGCAGGTTCATGCCAAGATCGACGAGGCCGACCTCGTCCTCCTTCGCCAGACGTCGGACGAAGGTGCCCCGGCCTACAGCGCCATCCACCAGGCCTCGGCGCCGCGCCACGCCATAGGCCCGGGTCACGGTGGTGAGATCAACGCCCATCAGGGCGGCCACAGTCCGTTGCGGCGGCAACTGGTCGCCCGGCTGCAACTCCCCGGTCCGGATGGCGGTTTCCAGGGCTTCGGCGAGGGCGAGATAGATCGGCGCGCCGCCGCCCTTGGGCGCATGACGGAGCCAGGGGATGTGGCGGATTGTCATGGTGGATTGAAGTCCCGAGCCGATATCCATACATTAGATCACAATTGTATGGATACAAGCTCGCTTTGTATGGAGCCACCAGGATGGCGGAATCCTTCGATCACCCCTCGAGCCTCAGCGCCGGCCTTCGCTGCCGCTGTCCGAACTGCGGCCAGGGCAAGCTGTTCAAGGGCTACCTGACCCTGGCCGAGGGCTGCGATCACTGCGGCCTGGACTACGGCTTCGCCGATCCCGCCGACGGCCCGGCCTTCTTTGTGATGAGCGGCGTCGGCGTCATCGTCACCACGCTCTGGGCCATTTGGGCGGTGATGGCCCAACCGCCGATCTGGGCGCAGCTCGCCGTGGCCTTCCCGGCCATGATCGGCGGGTGCCTGGGCACGCTTCGGCCGGTCAAGGCCTGGCTGGTGGCCGAACAGTTCGTCCACAAGGCCGGCGACGCCGAGTTCGTCAGCATCGGCAAGCACGGTGAGGGCGGCTTCACCCGGGACCGCCGCAAAGCCTCAGGGGGCTAAAAACCCCGCTGCAAATTAACCTGCTGTTTGGCAAAGCGCACCACGCCTCTCCCCATGGGTAGAGATGACGTGACCTTGGAAGAGCGATTCAAGTCGGCGGTGCGGCGGGCCTATGACGCGGCAGGCGTCCGCCTGCAGGAGCACCATGCCGCCTCCCTGGCCAGCGTCTATGCCGCCTGGGCCGAAGGGGCCGACGACGGGGTGGTTGCGCGGGTCGAGCGCGCCCTCGCCTCCTCGCTGGGCGTGAGGGCCTAGGCGCGCCTAGCGGTCGCCCTTGTCGCCCTGGCCAGGTTCGACCTTGGTCTTGGCGCTCTGCCGCTGGTCGGCGGCGAGCGATTTGCCAACGTCCACCACCTTCTTGAATCGCCCCTCTTCGTCCCGGCGGACGTAGCGCTTGTCGCCAGGGGTGGGCTCGATCAGTTCACGTTTGTTGGCCATGGGAGGTCTCCTTCCTGGAAGTCGAATCCGCGTGCGGGCGGGTGGTTCCCTGCGGCCCTCGCCCCATGGCGACCTCGCGCGGCGCGACATGTGAGGCTAGAGAGGGCGCGATGCTGCGGATCTCCGAACTCAAACTGTCCCTGGACCACGCCCCGGACGCCTTGCCGGCGGCCATCGCCGGGCGCCTGGGCGTCAGCCAAGGCGACCTGCTGAGCTGGTCTGTGTGGAAGCGGGCGCACGATGCGCGGCGCAAGTCGGCGATCCTCAAGGTCTACATCGTCGACGCCGAGGTTCGGGACGAGGCGGCCGTCAGCCAGCGCCTGGCCGGCGACCCGCATGTGCGGCCGACCCCAGACACCGCCTATCACCCGGTGGCGACCTCCCCGCCGCCTGGACGACTGCGGCCGGTGGTGATCGGAGCCGGTCCCTGCGGCCTGTTCGCTGGCCTGATCCTGGCGGAGATGGGCTTTCGGCCGATCATCCTCGACCGCGGCAAGGTGGTGCGCGAGCGGACCAAGGACACCTGGGCCCTGTGGCGTCGGAGCGAGCTGAACCCGGAGTCCAACGTCCAGTATGGCGAGGGCGGCGCCGGCACCTTTTCCGACGGCAAGCTCTACAGTCAGATCAAGGATCCGCGCTTTCTCGGCCGCAAGGTGCTGACCGAGTTCGTCGCCGCCGGCGCCCCGCCCGAGATCCTGACCGAGGCCCACCCCCATATCGGCACCTTCCGGCTGGTGACCATGGTCGAGGCCATGCGCGCCAAGATCGAGGCCCTGGGCGGGGAGTACCGTTTCCAGCAGCGGGTCACCGATCTGGAGCTGGACCGCGGCCCGGACGGCGGCCACCGGCTGCGCGGCGTCCACCTGCACACCGGCGAGTTCCTGGAGGCCGATCAGGTGGTCCTGGCCGTCGGCCATTCCTCCCGCGACACCTTCCAGGCGCTCTATGACCGGGGCGTCCATATCGAGGCCAAGCCCTTCTCCATCGGCTTCCGCATCGAACATCCGCAGTCCTGGATCGATCAGGCCATGTTCGGCCCCTGCGCCGGTCATCCGGACCTGGGGGCGGCGGCCTATTCCCTGTCGCACCCCTGCGCCAATGGCCGGACCGCCTATTCCTTCTGCATGTGTCCAGGGGGCACGGTGGTGGCCGCGGCGTCCGAACCCGGCCGTCTGGTGACCAACGGCATGAGCCAGTATTCGCGCAATGAGCGCAACGCCAACGCCGGCTTCGTGGTCGGCGTCTCGCCGGCCGACTATCCCAGCGACCATCCCCTGGCCGGGATCGAGCTGCAGCGGGAGCTGGAAGGCCGGGCCTTCACAGCCGGCGGCGGCGACTATTTCGCGCCGGGCCAGCGGGTCGGCGACTTCCTGGCGGGCCAGGCCTCCACCAGCCTCGGCGTGGTGGAGCCCAGCTACAAGCCCGGCGTCCGGGCGACCGACCTGGCCGCCCTGATGCCCGACTATGTGATCGAGGCCATGCGCGAGGCCCTGCCGGTCTTTGGCCGCAGGATCCCGCGCTATGACGACCCCGAGGCCCTGCTGACCGGGGTCGAGACCCGCACATCCTCGCCCATCCGCATCACCCGCGACGCCGGCTTCCAGAGTCTGAACGTGCGCGGCCTGTTCCCGGCTGGCGAAGGCGCCGGCTATGCAGGCGGCATCTTCTCGGCCGCCGTCGACGGCATCAAGGTCGCTGAAGCCGTCGCCCGGGCCATGGCGCAGACGGGCGCTGCAGCCGCTTGACGCACCGGCTCAGGCCTGGCCCAGATGACGCTTCCAGAAGGGCAGCCAGGAGTCGCGCTCGTGGGCGGGGATCTCGACGTGGCGGCCCGGATTGACGTGCAGCGTCTTCTCCGTCGAGCCGAAGGCGTCGAACAGGGCGATCCCCTGGTCGCGCTTCATCAGCTCATCCTCCCACTGGTAGACGAACATCAGCGGGATCTTGATCTGCTCGGCGGCGGCCTTGTGATCTTCGAGCCCCGGAAAGACGCCGAACAGGCCGAAGATGGCGCAGGCGATCCGAGGCTCCTCGGCGACAAACGGCACGCCGAAGCGCGTGCCCATGGAGACGCCCCAATAGCCGACCCTGTGGTCTGAGCCGACGAAGTCCAGGCCCTGGACGGCGTCCAGAGTGGCCTTCCATTCAGCGGTCACCTTGGCGACGGTCTCGGGGTCGCGGGAGAGCTTCGGCCGCTCGCCCGCATCGGGGCGCCTGCCCTCCTGGGCGGCGCGGCCGGCGGCCAGGGCTGCGGCGCGGCCCTTTTCAGCGGCCTCGCGGCTGATGCGGTCCCCATGGCCCGGCGCATCTATGGCCACGGTGGCATAGCCCAGCGTCTGGGCGTGGGTGACGGCGGCGCCGGCGATGTTGGCCGCCTTCTTGTGCTGCGAGCCCCCGTGGCCCAGCAGGATCAGGGGCCGCGAGCCCTTGGCGCCTTCCGGCGTCCAGACGCAGCCCGGCACCGTGTCGCCGCCGACCTCGAGACGGAACTCCCGCCGCGTGACGCCGTCCTCGGTCTTCTCGCCGATGAAGTCCATATGGCTCTTCCCTCTTGCCTAAGCCGCCGCGCCGGCCGGATCGGGCAGACCCAGGATGCGCTTGGAGATGATGTTGTTCTGGATCTCGTAGGAGCCGGCATAGATGGTCGAGGCCTTGCCCGAGAGCCATTCGCGGGTGTTGGCCAGGGCGTCGGGACCGAAACCTTCGCCCTCCCAGCCCAGCCCGCCCAGGCCATAGATCTCCAGCAGCAGCTCGGCCCGGGTCTGGTTCACCACCGAAGACACGTTCTTCAGGATCGAGGTCGCCGCACTGGGTCCCGCCCCCTTGGACTCTGCGGCGGCGCGATCCATGGTCAGCCGCAGCAGCCTGCGCTCCATCAGGTGCTCGGTCAGCCGGCGGCGAATGTCTGTGTCGGCCAGGCGTCCGGAGGCGTCGATACCGAGGTTTTCGACCGCGACCTCGTTCAAGGGCCGGCCCTCCCCCGGGCGGGCCGGCGCGTCCTCGCTGCGCTGGCGCTCGTACTGCAGCAGGCGCTTGCCCACCGTCCAGCCGCCGTTGAGCGGCCCCAGCAGGTTTTCCTTGGGCACCTTCACATCGGTGAAAAAGGTCTCGCAGAAGGGCGAGGAACCCGAGATCAGCCGGATCGGCCGCACCTCAATCCCGGGCGAGGCCATGTCGATCATCAGGAAGCTGATGCCCTCATGCTTGCGTGTCGTGTCGGTGCGCACCAGGCAGAAGCACCAGTCGGCGTACTGGGCGCCGGAGGTCCAGATCTTCTGGCCGTTGACGACGAAGTGGTCGCCGGCGTCCTGCGCCCGCGTCTGCAGCGAGGCGAGGTCAGAGCCGGCGCCCGGCTCCGAATAGCCCTGGCACCAGCGGGTCTCGCCGCGGGCGATGGGCGGAATGTGGCGCTGCTTCTGGGCCTCGGTTCCGTATTCCAGCAGGGTGGGGCCGAACATCCGCACCCCCATGGACCAGCCGATAGGGTTCCAGCCGCCCGCCCTGCGGATCTCCTCCCGGACCACGCGGGCCTCGGCCGGCGTGAGCCCGCCGCCGCCATACGCCGCCGGCCAGGTGGGCGCGCCCCAACCCTTGGCGCACAGGCGAGTCTTCCAGGTTTCCAGCGCTTCGGCGTCGCCGGCGGCCGGCTGTCCCATGACAGGCGCGCGGCCGGCCAATTCCCGGGGGAAGTTGTCGGCCACCCAGGCGCGGACGGCGACGCGGAGTTCGTCGAGCTCAGTCATGGCGTCCTGGGTAGGTCTGATTGGTGCGACCGTCAACAATGAGGCCAGACCCATCCCCGCGAACCGCGCCGGCGCCCCGGTTGCGAACCCGCCGATCTTATGTATTGGTGTCTTCGTCAAAAAGAACACGCCGAGAGGAAACCCCATGGCCCCCTATGCCAGCGGCCGCGTCTTTCATGACGCCGATAGCCATGTGATGGAGCCCGGCGACTGGCTGGTCCCCCATGCGCAAGGCGCCCTGCTCGACCACCTGAAAAAGCGAAAGTCGGCCGAGCGGGTCGAGACTCAGGTCGCCGCCGCCCGCGCCCGTGCTGATGATCCGGAAGCCGCCCGCAAGGCCGCAGAGAAGCTGGTCGATGGCCCCAAGGGCTGGATCGCCTATGGCGCCTTCGACGCGCAGGAGCGCAAGCGCGCCCTCGACGAGCTCGGCTTTTCCCGACAGCTGGTGTTCGCCACCTCATCCCTGGCCCACTTCCGCGGCGCCGAGGATCCCGAGGTGCTGTTCGCCGGCGCCCGGGCGCACAACCGGGCCATGGCCGCCTTCTGCGCCGATCCGCGCCTGATCGGCGTCGGCTTCGTGCCGCTCGATGATCCCCAAAGGGCCGTGGAGATCGCCAAGGAGGCCATCGAGCTCGGCTGCGGCGCCTTCTGGGTGCCCTCCACCCCGGCCGGCGAGCGCTCGCCGGGCCATCCCGACCTCGACCCCTTCTGGTCGCTGCTGGCGGAGAAGCGCATCCCCTTCATGCTGCACATCGGCCAGGGGTCGCGGGTCCTGCCCAAGGCCTACAACAACAACGGCAAGCCGCGCTCGCCCGACCTGCACGGCGGCGGCGAGAACCTGCGCTTCCAGGACTTCATCGTCCTGCCCTTCTCGGCCCAGATGTTCCTGGCGGCCATGGTCTATGATGGGCTGTTCGATCGCGTACCGGACCTGCGGGGCGGGGTGATCGAGTTCGGGGCGGCCTGGGTTCCGGGCTTCCTGCGCCAGATCGACCTGGGCTATCGCAGCTTTTCCAAGACCGACCCGCAGCTCAAGGCCCTGGCCATGAAGCCGTCGGAATACATGCGCAAGCACGTCAAGTTCACCCCCTTCCCGGGCGAGGATGTGGGCCACCTGATCGCCGACGCCGGCGCTGACCTCTTCCTGTTTTCCAGCGACTATCCGCACCCCGAAGGCACCACCGATCCCATCGGCCGGTTCGAGCGGACCTTCGAAGGCCTCAGCGAGGACGATCGCGAGCGGTTCTACAGCCGCAATTTCGAAGAGATGATGGGCGCGTTCTAGAGCGCCTGCGACAGGGAGACACCCATGGCCGACACCATCCAGGGCAAGATCATCGAGGGCGAATTTCGCACGCCCCATAACGGCTTC
Source organism: uncultured Phenylobacterium sp. (assembly GCA_964515365.1). GTDB lineage: Bacteria > Pseudomonadota > Alphaproteobacteria > Caulobacterales > Caulobacteraceae > Phenylobacterium. Next base: position 29,197 of record CAZERE010000001.1, read on the forward strand.
CAGCAGGCGCCGGGCTCGATCCACAATGACGAGGTGGCCTCAAAGCTCGGCTTCAAGGGCGGCACGGTGCCGGGCTCGGTGCACATGGACCAGTTCGCCCCCATGCTGGTGGAGACCTATGGCGCCGACTGGTTCGCCCGCGGGAACATGTCCCTGCACTTCACCCAGGCGACGGTGGACCGCGAGGAGGTCAAGGCTGTGATGGCGGCGGCCAGCCCGCGCTCACGCCTGACCATGTTCAACCGCGAGGGCGACCAGGTCTGCGTGGGCACCGCCAGCGGCGAGACCCGTGACGCGGAGTCGGAGATGGCCCGCCGCATGGCCACCCAGGCTCTGGCGTCGCCTGGGGCGCTTCGCATACTGGCGGGCTACAAGGTCGGCGACGTCAACACCGACATCCCCATGCGCGTCGAAGCCGAGGCGCTGGAAAAGGCGTTGGGCCGCATCACCGAAAAGCTGGCGCTGTACGACGAGGGGGTTCTGCCGCCCTCTCACCTCATCAAGCTCGCCCATATGAGCCGCCCGACGGTTCTGGCCAAGGTGAACCAGTCGGTGGGTCTGTTCGGGGCCCTGGAGATCCGCATCATGGACGGGCCGCTCAAGGCCGGTCGCGACTATGTCGGGCGGACCACCATGCTGAAACTCACCGAAAGCCCAAAGACCGAAAACGCCTGGTACGATGTCGATATCGCCGACGCCGCAACGGGCAAGGACGTGGCCACGGTCACCTTCATGATCCGCTTCATGAAGGCCTCCTCCCCCCTCTGGGCCAAGTCGGCCTGAGGAGGTAAGCCTTGGCCCCATGGCCGCCCCGCGACACCCCGCCGAGACATCTTCCCCGCCGCGCCTGACGCGGGAAGCCCTGTACGATCAGGTCTGGACGACGCCGCTATCGACCCTGGCGGTCCGGTGGGGCATCAGCCGTAGCGGCCTGGCCAAGATCTGCGACCGGCTGATGGTGCCCTATCCCGGGCGCGGCTACTGGAATGCGCGGAAGGCCCAGCGCCCGCCCCTGCCGCCGGCGCCTGCAGGGATCGAGGCGGTGATCGACCTGTCGGCGCGGGCCGGCCGCGCCCGCCGCGACCGGACCCGGCTCTCACCGGACGCCCGCCAGGATCAGCTGATGGCCGCCGCCGCGACCATCATCACGGCCGAGGGCCTGCATGCGGCGACCATGAAGCGCGTCGCCCGTGAGACGGGCCTGAGCGAGGCCCAGGCCCACAACCTCTTTCCCCGGCGCGCCGATCTGTTGACCGCGCTCGCCCGGCGGGAGCTGGCGGCCATGAATGACGAGCGCCAGGCCGAGATCGAACGGGGACAGGACAATCTGACCCGGGTGACCCTTTCGACCCTGGCCTATCTGCGCCAGGTGGAAGAACGCGGCGCCCTGATCCAGCGGCTGCTCAACAGTCCCGAGGTGCGCGCCGGCCTGCGGGCCGAGCGGGAAGCCCAGAGCGGCTATTCCCGGCGGCGCATGACCGAGCGTCTGCAGACCCGCTACGGCGTCGAGGCCGATCTGGCGCGCGGCGCGACCGTGGTGCTGACGGCCGTCTGCCTGCGGGCCGGCCGGCTGCTGGCGGAGAAGAAGATCCCCCTGTCCATGGCCGAGCGGTTGAGCCTGGCCATCGTCACCGGCGGCAACCGCGAGATCGTCCGCGAAGGCCGCAGCTAGCTAGACGTCCGGCGTCAGGGCCCGCAGGGAAGACCCCATCAGGCGCGTGGTGAGCTCGCGCCCCCGCTCGCGGGTCAGATCGCCGGCATGGACCAGGCGACCGGCCTCCTCCGGGATGGTGGTCATCAGACTGAGCGCCGCCACGGCTTCCTTGGGCGACAGGCGCAGGGTTGCGCGGCCGGCGCGCGCCAGCCGCCGGGCGACACGGTCGCGGATGGCGGCGAGCGCGGGATCGATCTTGCCCGCCATGAAGGGATCGCGCAGGACGATATGCGCCGCCGGCCCCACCTGGGCCACCTCTTCGAAGTAGAGCCCCGCGCAAGCCTGGGCGGCGTCGAACAGGTCCGCAAGAGCCGCCGCATCCTCCAGCCCCGCCGCCAGCAGCGCGGCGATCCGGCGGGCCAGAAGCGCGTTGGCCAGGTCGTGCTGGTTGGGAAAATAGGCGTAGATCAGCGCCTTGCTGACCTGGGCGTCCCGCGCCAGGTCCTCCAGGGGCAAGGGCAGCCCGCCATGGGCGATCAGCAGGGCCTCGGCGGCGTCGAGGATCTGGCCCCGCCGCACCTCAGGGGAAAGCCGGGCGCGGCCACCCCTCTGCGCCGTTTCGGACCTCATGGGGGATTTGTGGGCCGCGTCTGGCGCCTAGGCAAGTTCCGCTGTGCGGAAGGCCACGCCGTCTAGTGACATTCGCACCATTAGTGATCCATATTGCGCGGGCTAGGCCATTCATGAAGACGCCATCGAGAGCGTCGCGGCCGGCAGGGAGGCCCTATGGCTGGACGGCTCGACGACGATTCCGCAAACGACCTGAAGGCCGCCGCCGAGCTTGGCATGGCTCCGGCCTTCTGGGCCGCCCGCCAGCCCGACAAGGTCGCCATCTTCGAGATGTCGGGGCCGACCCGCACCTTCGAGGCGCTCAACGCCAATGCGAACCGCATCGCCCGGCTGCTGCGGGATCAGGGGCTGAAGCCCGGGGACTCTGTCGCCCTGCTCTGCCCCAACCGGGCCGAATTCGTCGACGTGCTGTTCGCCACCCAGCGCTGCGGCCTGCGCATGACGCCGGTGAACTGGCACCTGACGCCCGAAGAGATCGCCTATGTCATCGACAACTGCGAGGCCCGCGCCCTGTTCGCCGACGCTGCGGTGGCCGGCGCGGCCGACGCCGCCGCGCAGTGCCCGGGTCTGGTCCTGAAGATCGCCATCGGCGGGCCGCTGCCCGGCTTCCTGGACTATGAGGACGCCCTCGGCCCCTATTCCGGCGCCGACATCGACGATCCGGTGCGCGGCCACACCATGCTCTATTCGTCGGGCACCACCGGCCGGCCCAAGGGCGTCTACAAGCCCAACGCCCCGATCCCGACCTATGACCCGGCCTATCAGGACGACGACGTCCACTTCTGCACCGGGCCGGCCTATCACGCCTCGCCCATGGCCGGGGATGTGCGCAAGGCCCTGGTGAATGGCGTGCCGACGGTGCTGCTGGACCGCTGGGACAATGAGACGGTGCTGGCCACCATCGAGGCCCGCCGGGTCACCCGCAGCCACTTCGTGCCGATCATGTTCCAGCGCCTGCTCGCCCTGCCCGAGGATGTACGCGCCAGGTACGATCTCAGCTCCCTGCGACGCATCTCCCACGGCGCGGCCCCCTGCCCGCCGGAGGTCAAGCAGGCCATGATCGAATGGCTGGGCCCGGTGCTGTTTGAATACTATGCCGGCTCCGAGGGCGGGGTCGGCTTCTGGATCACCTCCCAGGACTGGCTGAAGAAGCCCGGCACGGTGGGCCGGCGGCCCGATCCGGAGGCGGCGAAGATCCTCGACGAAGCCGGGAACGAGCTGCCCCCTGGCCAGGCCGGGACGATCTATATGCGCCTCGCCGACCAGGGCGGGTTCGAATATTTCAAGGACAGCGCCAAGACCGACTCCGGCCGCCGCGACGGCTATTTCACCATGGGCGACGTCGGCTATTTCGACGAGGACGGCTACCTGTTCCTGACCGGCCGCAGCGCCGAGACGATCATCGTCGGCGGGGTGAACATCTATCCGCAGGAGATCGACAACGAACTGATCAAGCATCCCGCCGTGGCCGATTCCTGCACGGTCGGCGTGCCCCACGAGGAGTATGGCGAGGAGGTTCGGGCGGTGATCGAACTGGCCGCCGGCTATGCCCCGTCCGAGGCGCTGAAGGACGAGATCCTGGCCTATGCCCGCACCGCGGTGGCCAAGTACAAGATCCCCCGCGGCGTGGACTTCGTGCCGCGGCTGCCCCGTAGCGAGGCGGGCAAGATCCAGCGCAACAAGGTCCGCGCCCCCTATTGGGAAGGCCGCGCCCGGGCGATCTGACGGAACATGGCGCGCCCGCGCCGAGTTACTTCCACTGGCCCCGACGAAATGTGGTAGGCATTAAAGTAGAGGTTGCAGCCTCAGCCAGCCACGGCTCCGCGTTGCAATCTACCCGGCTGTGGCCTCGCACCCTGAGCCCGCGGGGACCCATGAAAGGACGGCTATTGGCGGTCCACCCCGATCCGACCCAGGGCCTGGCCCTTGCGGTCGTCGCTTCCGCAACCTCGCCCCTCGTCCTGCTTGATGGCGATCTTCGCGTCCTGGGCGCCAGCACGAGCTTCTACCGCGCGTTTCACATCAAACCCGTCAGCGGGCGCGGCCAGCCCATTTTCGACATCGGCGACGGCGAGTGGAACATCCCCCAGCTCCGCTCCCTGCTGCGGGCTACGGCCGCCGGGGACGCCGAGATCGAGGCCTACGAGATGGATCTCAAAAGCCATCATGGCGAACCGCGACGTCTGGTCCTCAACGCCCAGAAACTGGCCTATGGCGACGAGGACCACGGCTACATCCTGCTGTCGGTCGCCGACGTCACCGACGCGCGGCTGGCGGCGAAGCTGAAGGACGACCTTCTGCGGGAAAAGGCGATCCTGCTGCAGGAGGTGCAGCATCGGGTCGCCAACAGCCTGCAGATCATCGCCAGCGTCATCCTGCAGAGCGCCCGCAAGGTCAGCTCCGACGAGACCCGGCTCCACCTGACCGACGCGCACAACCGGGTCATGTCCGTCGCCGCCCTGCAACACGAACTTTCCGCCGCCCGGCTCGGCCAGGTTGAGCTGCGCAGCTATTTCCGCAAGCTCTGCGACAGCATTGGCGTGTCGATGATCCACGACCACGATCAGCTGGTTCTGGAGGTCCAGGTCGATGACAGCACGAGCGAGGCCGACGTGTCCGTCAGCCTTGGCCTGATCGTGACCGAGCTGGTGATCAACTGTCTGAAGCACGCCTTTCCGGGCGGCCGGCTGGGCAAGATCGAGGTGGGCTACAACTCCCGCGGCCCCAACTGGACCCTGTCCGTGGCCGACAACGGCGTCGGCATGCCCAAGGACAAGGCCAGCGCCACCCCGGGGCTTGGCACCAGTATCGTCGACGCCCTGGCCCACCAGCTCGACGCCCGGGTCCAGGTGGCCAACGCCCATCCAGGCACGATCGTCTCGGTGGTCCACAATCAGATCGCCGCGGTCGAAGAGGATGACGAGGCGGTCCCACAGCGGTCCCAGCGAAGCGACTAGGGCTGATCAGCGGCCCACGACGCCGATGCCAGCGGCCTGTCGGAACGGGCGCCGTTTCGTCCTCCCATCGGGACGGACGCCATCCGCCTCCAGGCGCCCCCACCGACAGCTGGGGCGTGAGAGGGCATGTGCGGCCCAGGCGGGCGCCGCCGCAATAAATGGCCCCTCGCAACCTGAGCCATAGGAACGAAGCGGGGGGGCGCCTGTTGTGATGGCATGCCATTCCCAGAGGGACGATGACCCCCGCACAATCTTCGCGCGCTGCTCCGCCGCGCATCTACTACGTCCACCCTCTTGCGATTCATGGCGACGGACCGGCCGCGCAGGTGGCCGAGAGGGCCGCTGATCTCGGCTTCGACCACCTTCTGATCGCGCCCATCTTCCAGCAGGGCGGCTTCCAGCAGGGCGGCGATGTCTTCCGGCCTCGCAATCATGACGTTTCCAGTCTCGGGGACGTCCCGACAGCCGCCGCAATCGCTGATCTGGCGGCGGCCTGTCAGCCGCACGGATTGCGGTTGCTGATGGACCTGGACCTGGTGCGGTTCGACGCCGAGCACCCGCTGGTGGCGGCCCAGCCGGACGCCTTCACCCTGCGACGGGAAGCGCCCGCCGACCGGCCCATCGATCCGCGGGTCGCCTCGCCGCCCCAGGGCGTGGCCCTGGCCCGATTGCGGGAGCCAGCCGCCTGCGAAGCCGTGATCGACTGGATCGCAGGCCGCGCCGAAGCCTGGATCGAGGCCGGCCTGGACGGCTTCCGCCTGCTGGAGCTCAGGCAGGCGCCGCCGGAGGTCTGGACCCGCCTTATCGCCCGGCTGCGCAAGGTCAGACCAGACCTGATCCTCATCGCCGACACGCCGGGCATGGACCGCGAGGCGGCCCTCGCCCTGGCGCCCTGTGGTTTCGACGCCCTGATCTCCTCGGTCGCCTGGTGGGACGGCCGCGCGCCATGGCTCGTCGAAGAGCACGAGGACCTGCGCCTCATCGCGCCGCTGATCGCCCAGCCCGAAGCGCCCTTTGGCCCGCGCCTGGCCACACGCCTGCCGGCCGAGGCCGACACCCGCTCTGGCTATGTTCGGGCGCTGCGGCTGGCGGCCGCCACCGGCTCGGGCCTGCTGCTGCCCATGGGCTTTGAATCGGCCGAGCGCATGCCGTTGGGAAGCGCGACGCCGCTCCCCGCGGACGAGGGCGACCTGGCCCCGGAGGTGCGCGCCGCCAACCGCCTGGTGGCCGAGCTTGCGCCATTCGAGGGCGAGATGCGGATGCTGACCGGTCCTGGCGCGCCCGCCACGGCCCTGCTGCGCGCCAGCGGCTCTGACCTGCGCACCGCCGAAGGCGCTGTTCTGGTGCTGATCAACAGGTCGCTTGCCGAGACGGTCGACCTCGACCGCGGAGAGATCCTGCCCGCGGCCGGGGCGTTCGGCCCCTTCGAGGCGATGGACGGCCGGGAAGAACCCTTCGAGCCCCTCGCCCCCGGCGAAGTTCGTCTGCTGGGCGCCAGGCGCAGCCCCCCCATTCGCGTCCAGAGCCGCGCCGGCCGCCAGGGCGCGAAGACCGCGGCCAAGGCGCCGCGGCTGGTGATCGAAGAGGTGTCCCCCCGGGTCAGCGGCGGCCCCTTCGCCGCCAAGCGCATCGTCGGCGAGACCGTCGAGGTCGGCGCCGCCATCTATGGCGATGGGCACGAAGAGCTCGCGGTCGAACTCCGCTGGCGGGCCACAGACGGCGAGGCCTGGTCCTCGACCCGCATGACCGAGCTCGGCAACGACGAGTGGAGCGGGCGCTTCCCGCTGGAGCGCATGGGCCGCCACCAGTTCGTCATCGAGGCCTGGATCGACCGGTACGGCTCCTACCATCACGGCCTGGAGAAGAAGATCGAGGCCGGCGTGGCGCAGGGGGTCGATCTGGACGAAGGCCGCCAGCTGATCGCCGAAGCCGCCAAGGGCGACGGCACGGGCACACTGGCCAAGATCGCTGAAAAGCTCTCGACCCTCGACCCCGACGCGGCCGGCCAGCTTCTGCTCGATCCCGAGACCTCGCGCCTGATGGATCAGGCCCAGGATCGGGCCTTCGCCTGCAAGAGCGAGGCCTACTGTATCGACGCCGAGCGGCGCGAGGCCCTGTTCGCCAGCTGGTACGAGCTCTTCCCCCGCTCGCAGACCGACGACCCGGCTCGCCACGGAACCTTCGACGATGTCATCGCCCGCCTGCCGGCCATCCGGGCCATGGGCTTCGACGTGCTTTACTTCCCGCCGATCCATCCGATCGGCCAGCGCCATCGCAAGGGCAAGAACAACAGCCTGACCGCTGGCCCCGACGATCCGGGCAGCCCCTACGCCATCGGCGCCGCCGAGGGCGGGCACGACGCCATTCACCCCGAACTCGGGACCTTCGACGACTTCCGCCGGCTGATCGCCGCGGCCCATGACCATGGGCTGGAGATCGCGCTCGACTTCGCCATCCAGTGCTCCCCCGACCATCCCTGGATCAAAGATCACCCGGGCTGGTTCGACTGGCGCTCGGACGGGACCATCAAGTACGCCGAGAACCCGCCCAAGAAGTACCAGGACATCGTCAATGTGGACTTCTACAGGTCCGAGGCGATCCCCGACCTGTGGCTCGCCCTGCGCGACGTGGTGCTGCTCTGGGTGCGCGAGGGCGTCCGCACCTTCCGCGTCGACAACCCCCACACCAAGCCCTTCGCCTTCTGGGAGTGGATGATCCGTGAGGTGCGCACCGCCCATCCCGACGTCATCTTCCTGTCGGAGGCCTTCACCCGCCCGCGGGTCATGTACCGGCTGGCCAAGATCGGCTTCTCGCAGTCCTACACCTACTTCACCTGGCGCCACACCAAGGCGGAGTTCACCGACTATCTGACGGAGCTGACCACGACGGAGCCGAAGGAGTTCTTCCGGCCCAACTTCTTCGTCAACACGCCCGACATCAATCCCTACTTCCTGCAGAGCTCGGGCCGGGCGGGATTCCTGATCCGTGCGGCCCTGGCTGCCACCCTGTCGGGCCTGTGGGGGGTCTATTCCGGTTTCGAACTGCTGGAGGGCGAGCCCGTCCCCGGCAAGGAGGAATACAAGGACTCCGAGAAGTACGAGATCCGGCCGCGCGACTGGAGCGCGCCGGGCATCATCCCGCAGATCAGCCAGCTGAACCGCCTGCGCAAGAGCCACCCGGCCCTGCAGACCCATCTGAACGTCACGTTCCTGCCGGCGACCAACGACAACATTCTGTTCTACGCCAAGACCAGTCCGGGCGGCGGCGACCTCATCCTGGTCGCCATTAATCTCGATCCCCACGGCGCCCACGAGGCCGATGTGGAGGCGCCATTCTGGATGCTCGGCCTGGCCGATGACGCCACCGCCCAGGTGGACAACCTGCTCACCGGCCAGGGCTTCGCCTGGCAGGGCAAGTGGCGACGCATCGCCCTTGATCCCGACCAGCCCTATCTCATTTTTCGTATGGAGGCCCCGCGATGAGCGTCGCCTATCTCGCTGACGATCACGCGGCCGATCCCGCCCAGACCGCCGACCCCCAGTGGTACAAGGATGCGGTCATCTACCAGCTGCATGTGAAGTCGTTCTTCGACGCCAATGATGACGGCGTCGGCGACTTTGCGGGCCTGTCGGCCAAGCTCGACTATATCGCCAGCCTCGGCGTCACCGCCATCTGGCTGCTGCCCTTTTATCCGTCCCCGCGCCGGGACGATGGCTATGACATCGCCGACTATCGCGGCGTCCACCCGGAATACGGCGACTTCGACGACGTGAAGCGCTTCATCGACGAGGCGCACGGCCGCGGGATGAGGGTCATCACCGAACTGGTGATCAACCACACCTCCGACCAGCACCCCTGGTTCCAGGCCGCCCGGCGCGCGCCGCCGGGCTCGCCGGAGCGGGACTTCTATGTCTGGTCCGACAACGACGCCGACTACAGCGGCACGCGGATCATCTTCCTGGACACCGAGAGCTCCAACTGGAGCTGGGACCCGGTGGCCGGCGCCTATTACTGGCACCGGTTCTACAGTCATCAGCCGGACCTGAACTTCGACAATCCCAAGGTCCTGGAAGAGATCCTTTCGGTCATGCGCTACTGGCTGGAGGCCGGGGTCGACGGCCTGCGGCTCGACGCCATCCCCTATCTGATCGAGCGGGAGGGCACCAACAACGAGAACCTGCCCGAGACCCACGACGTCCTGAAGGCCATCCGCGCCCATCTGGACGAGCACTTCGACGACCGCATGCTCCTGGCCGAGGCCAACCAGTGGCCGGAGGACACCCAGCAGTATTTCGGCGACGGCGACGAATGCCACATGGCGTTCCACTTCCCCCTGATGCCGCGCATGTACATGGCCATCGCCCAGGAGGATCGCTTCCCGATCACCGACATCATGCGCCAGACCCCGGACATTCCGGAGGCCTGCCAGTGGGCGATCTTCCTGCGCAACCATGACGAGCTGACCCTCGAAATGGTCACCAACAAGGAGCGGGACTACCTCTGGAGCGTCTACGCCTCGGAGAGCCGCGCGCGGATCAATCTCGGCATCCGCCGCCGCCTTGCGCCCCTGATGGAGCGCGATCGCCGCCGCGTCGAGCTCATGAACTGCATGCTGCTGACCATGCCCGGCACGCCGGTGATCTATTACGGCGACGAGCTCGGCATGGGCGACAACATCTATCTGGGCGACCGCGATGGCGTGCGCACGCCCATGCAATGGTCGCCCGACCGCAACGGCGGCTTCTCCCGCGCCGACCCGGCCAGCCTCGTCCTGCCGGCGATCATGGACCCGCTCTATGGCTTCCAGGCGATCAATGTCGAGGCCCAGAGCCGCGACAGCCACTCGCTGCTGAACTGGCTGCGCCGGATGCTGGCGGTCCGCCAGCGCCACAGCGCCTTTGGGCGCGGGACGCTGCGTTTCCTGCGGCCGCAGAACCGCAAGGTCATGGCCTATCTGCGCGAGCACGACGGGGACACCATCCTGTGCGTCGCAAACCTGGCCCGCACCGCCCAGGCGGTCGAGCTCGATCTCTCGGAGTTCGCCGGTTGGACGCCGATGGAGATGTCGGGCAGCACGCCCTTCCCGCCCATCGGCCATCTCACCTATCTGCTGACCCTGCCCCCATACGGCTTCCACTGGTTCCAGCTCTGCGAAGGGACCGAGGGGCCAAGCTGGAGCACGGCGCCCAGCGGCATCCAGGCCGAACAGCACACCTTCGTCCTCCGGGGCGATGTGGCCACCCTGGTGGAGCCGCCTCACCGGGCGGTGCTGGAGTCCGAGGTGCTGCCGAACTGGATGAGCGGCCGACGCTGGTTCCAAGGCAAGGACGCCGAGCTGATCGCCACCCGCGTGAAGGGCTTCTCCCCCCTGCCCGGGGCGTCGAACCAGATCCTGGCTGAGCTTGAGGTCGAGACCTCCACCGGGGCCTCCGCCTATCTCGTCCCCCTGGGCGTGGCCTGGGAAGACGATGTCGGCGACCCCTACGCCCACAGCTTCGCCATGGCGCGCGTGCGCCGGGGCGCCCGGGTCGGCGATCTGACCGACGGCTTCCTGACGACGGAGTTCGTCCGCTCGGTCATGGCCGGCCTGCGGACCAACGCCAGGCTCGCCTCCCCCTTCGGCGACATCGAGTTCACCTCGGCGGCGTTCGAGGCCGGGGACGACGCCGAGATCGAATGGTCGTCAGCCGAGCAGAGCAACAGCTCGGTGATCATCGGCCGCGAAATCGTCCTGAAACTGCTGCGCAAGGTGACGCCCGGCGTTCATCCCGAAGCCGAGATGACCCGCGTGCTCAGCGCGCGGGGCTATCCCCACGTGCCGGCCTTTGTGGGCGAGGTTCGGCGCATCGCCCCCGATGGCGCGCCGCACACCCTGATGGTTGCTCAGGCCTTCATCTACAGTCAGGGAGATGGCTGGGACTGGACGCAGGACTACCTCCACCGTGTGATCGACGATCTGGTCCTGGCCAACGACCAGAACACCGCCCCGGACTTCGCCTCCTATGCCGAGTTCGCCCGTATTCTGGGCCGCAGCCTGGCCGAGATGCATGAGGTCCTGGCCCAGCCCTGCGACGACCCGGCCTTCGCGCCTGAGATCATGGACGCCGAGGCCGTCGACGCGGTGCGCGCCAGCGTCATGGCGCAGGTCGACGGCGCCCTGGCCGTGCTGGGAAAGGGCGGCGATTGGACCGAAAACCTTGGTCAAACCGCCGAGGCCATCCTGCAGCGCCGCAGCGAACTGGGTGAGGCCGTTAGCCGCCTTTCCCGCGCCGCCGCAGGCCAGGTGCGCACCCGCATCCATGGGGATCTTCACCTCGGCCAGGTGCTGGTCACCGGCGGCGGCGTCACCTTCATCGACTTCGAGGGTGAGCCCGCAAAACCCCTGGAGGTCCGCCGCGCCAAGGCCAGCCCCCTGCGCGATGTGGCCGGCATGCTGCGGTCCTTCGACTATGCCGCAGCGCTGGGGGCCGTCGCCGCGGCCAATGTGGCCCAGGGCGTTCAGGATCGCGCGGTCGATGTGGTGGGCCAGTTCGAGTCCGTCGCCAGCCAGGCCTTCCTGGAGGGCTACGGCGAGGTGGCCGGCGCGTTCCCGGCCGAACTGCTCGACCTCTTCCTCCTGGAAAAGGCGGCCTACGAGGTCAGCTACGAGGCGGCCAACCGCCCGGCCTGGCTGGGCACGCCCCTTCAGGGCCTGGCCGTGACGGTGGATCGGCTGCTGGGTGGCGACCAATGAGCCACGAGGACCTGACCCTGACCCACACCCTGACGTCCGCCCTGATGGAGGGGCGGCTGACCGATCCCTTCGTCTTTCTGGGTCCGCATGAGGCCGAGGGCGGAACCGTCGTCCGCACCTTCCAGCCCGGCGCCATTGCAGTGTCGGCTCTTCAGGAGGGGGCGGGCCCCGCGTCCCTGGAAGAGGTCGCGCCGGGCCTGTTCGCCGGGCGTCTGACGGGCAAGGGCGGTTATCGCCTGAGCATCGACTGGGGCTCGGCGACCCAGGAAACCGAAGACCCCTATGCCTTCGGCCTTCTCCTCGGGGATCTGGACCTCCACCTGTTCATGGAGGGCGCCCATTGGGAGCTCGGCCAGAAGATGGGGGCCCAGCCGCAGACGTTCGAAGGCGTCGAGGGCGTCGGCTTCTCCGTCTGGGCGCCCAATGCCCGGCGGGTGTCGGTGGTCGGCGATTTCAACAGCTGGGACGGCCGTCGCCATCCCATGCGCCTGCGCCATCCGGCCGGGGTGTGGGAGCTGTTCGTCCCCCGCCTGGGTCCGGGCGAGCGCTACAAGTACGAACTGGTCGGCGCGACTGGCGAGTTGCTGCCGCTCAAGGCCGACCCGCTGGCGCGGATGACCGAGCTTCCCCCCGGCCAGTCTTCCATCGTCGCGCCCGCCGCGGCGTTCGCCTGGAGCGACTCCGACTGGATGGCCGAGCGGACCCGTCGCCAGAAGCCCGACGCGCCCATCTCTGTCTATGAGGTCCACGCCGCCTCCTGGCTGAGACCCGACAGCGATAGCCCCAACCTCGACTGGGATGGTCTGGCCGACCGGCTGGCGCCCTATGTGGCCGATCTGGGCTTCACCCATGTGGAGCTGTTGCCGATCATGGAGCATCCGTTCGGCGGCTCCTGGGGCTACCAGCCCCTGTCGCAGTTCGCCCCCAGCGCGCGGTTCGGCTCACCCGAAGGCCTGGCCCGGTTCGTGGACGCCTGCCACCGGCTGGGCGTCGGCGTCATCCTGGACTGGGTGCCGGCCCACTTCCCCACCGACACCTATGGCCTGGCCAACTTCGACGGGACGCAGCTCTACGAGCACGCCGATCCGCGCGAAGGCTTCCACCAGGACTGGAACACCCTGATCTTCAATCTCGGCCGGCGGGAGGTGCAGGGCTTCCTGATCGCCAGCGCCCTCTACTGGCTGGAGACCTTCCACATCGACGGCCTGCGGGTCGATGCGGTGGCCTCCATGCTCTATCGCGACTACAGCCGCCAGCCCGGGGAATGGGTGCCCAACGTCCATGGCGGACGGGAAAACCTGGAATCCATCGCCTTCCTGCGCCGGCTCAACGAAACGGTGGCCAGCCGCTGCCCCGGCGCCGTGACCATCGCCGAGGAATCCACCGCCTGGCCGGGCGTCTCCAGCCCCGTGGCGCAGGGCGGACTGGGGTTCGACTACAAATGGAACATGGGGTGGATGCACGACACCCTGAGCTATATGCAGCGCGACCCCGTCTATCGCAGCTGGCACCAGAACGAGCTGACCTTCGGCCTGCTCTATGCCTTCACCGAACGGTTCGTCCTGCCGATCTCCCACGACGAAGTGGTGCACGGCAAAGGCTCGCTGCTCGGCAAGATGCCCGGCGACCGGTGGCGACAGTTTGCGAACCTGCGCGCCTATCTGGCCTTCATGTGGGCCCATCCGGGCAAGAAGCTGCTGTTCATGGGCTGTGAGCTGGCCCAGCCCACCGAATGGAACCATGACGGCGCCATACCTTGGGAGCTGCTGCAGCAACCCGACCACGCCGGAATGCAGATGCTGGTGCGGGATCTCAACGCCATCTATGGCCGCGAAGCCGCCCTGCACCGGAGCGACGCCGATCCCGAGGGCTTCGCCTGGATCTGCACCGACGCGGAGTCCGGCGTCTTCGCCTTCCGCCGCCAGGCCGGCCGTGACGCCGCCCCGGTGATCTTCGCCGTCAACATGACGCCCGAGCCGAAGCGCGACTATCGCCTTGGGGCGCCGGCGGCCGGCATGTGGGCCGAAGTCCTGAACACCGACGCCGCGCGCTATGGCGGCGGAAACATCGGCAATGGGGGCGAGGTTCGCACCGAGCCCGCCCGCAGCCATGGGCTCGCCCAGACCCTGACCCTGACCCTTCCCCCTCTCGGCGCCGTCATGCTGCGCCATCAAGGAACCGTCGCTTGATCCTGCTTCCGGACCGTCTCGAGGGCGGCCTGCCCTATCCCCTCGGCGCGACCTTCGACGGCCTGGGGGTGAACTTCGCCGTCTATTCCGCCCATGCGGAGAAGATCGAACTCTGCGTGTTCGAGGAGACCGGCCGGCGGGAGATCGCGCGGCTGCCCCTGCCCGAATGGACCGACGAGGTCTGGCACGGCTATCTGCCCGACGCCAAGCCGGGCCTGCTCTACGGCTACCGCGCCCATGGGCCCTATGCGCCCCAGGAAGGTCACCGGTTCAACCCGAACAAGCTGCTGATTGACCCCTATGCCCGCAGCCTGTCCGGCGATCTGCGCTGGACCGATGCGCTTTTCGGCTATCGGGTGAATTCGGCCCGGGCCGACCTCACCTTCGACCGTCGCGACAGCGCGCCAGCCATGCCCAAGTCGATGGTGACCGCCGACCCTTTCGACTGGAGCGGCGACCGCCGGCCCAATACGCCCTGGTCCGACACCGTCATCTATGAGGCCCACGTGCGTGGCCTGACCATGCTGATGGAGGAGGTGCGCCCGCCCGCCCGGGGGACCTTCGCGGCCCTGACCCACCCCAAGGTGATCGATCACCTGAAGCGCCTGGGCGTGACCGCCGTGGAGCTGTTGCCGGTCCACGCCTTCGTGCAGGACCGCTTCCTGCAGGAGAAGGGGCTGACCAACTACTGGGGCTATAGCAGCCTCAACTACTTCACCCCCGAACGCAGCTATCTCTCCGGCGGCGACCAGAACGAGCTGCGGATGGCTGTGCGCAAGCTGCACGCCGCGGGCCTCGAAGTGATCCTTGATGTGGTGTTCAACCACACCGCCGAGGGCAGTGAGCGCGGTCCAACCCTCTCGTTCCGAGGCCTGGATAACGCCAGCTATTACACCCTTGTCGAAGGCGATCGGAGGTTCTGCGTCAACGACACCGGCACCGGCAACACCGTCAACATGTCCAAGGCCCGCGTGGTCCAGATGGTGGCCGACTCCCTTCGCTACTGGACACAGTCCTATGGCATCGATGGTTTTCGCTTCGATCTGGGGGTGACCCTGGGGCGGGAAAAGCACGGCTTCGATCCCGGGGCGGGCTTCTTTGACGTGCTGCGGCAGGACCCCATGCTGCAGGGGATCAAGCTGATCTCAGAGCCGTGGGACATCGGTCCGGGCGGCTACCAGCTGGGCCACCATCCGCCCGGCTTCGCCGAGTGGAACGATCGGTTCCGCGATGATGTGCGCGGCTACTGGCGGGACGACGAAGGTCGCCGCCCAGAGCTTGCCGCACGGCTGTCTGGGTCCGGCGACATATTCGACCGTCGGGCCCGACGGCCCTGGGCCTCGGTGAACTTCCTGGCCTCCCACGACGGCTTCACCCTCGCCGACCTGGTGAGCTACGAGGAGCGGCACAACGAGGCCAATGGGGAGGACAATCGCGACGGCCACAGCGAGAACCTGTCTCGCAACTGGGGCGTCGAGGGGCCGACCGCCGACGTCGACATCCAGCGCACCCGGGGCCGGGTGATGCGCGCCATGCTGATGACCCTGTTCGCCTCTTCAGGCACGCCGATGCTGCTCGGCGGCGACGAATTTGGTCGCACCCAGAAGGGCAACAATAACGCCTATTGCCAGGACAATGAGATTTCCTGGTTCGACTGGCGCCACCTGGAGTCGCCCGAGGGCCAGGCCCAGATCGACTTCGTGTCCCGGCTGATCGCCCTTCGCAAGACCTATGGAACGCTGCGACCCAATCAGTTCCTGCACGGCCAGAACGAATATGCGCCCGGCGTGCTCGACGTCGACTGGTTCGACGAGCACGGGCGCGGCCTGTCCGCAGAGGACTGGCAGAACCCCCACGCCTCAGCCCTGGCCATGCGGCGCGCCGCGCCCATGGACGATGGTCGGGTCGAACTCATCACCCTACTGAACAACGCCAGCGACGATCCCATCACCTTTCACCTGCCCGAGCCCATGGGCGCCCCCACCCTGCTGCTGGACAGCGCTCACCCGGGAATGGGCGAACAGCCACTTACCGGCACCCAGGTCGAGGTCGGCGCCCACAGCGCGGTGCTCCTTCACTCTGTGGTCGAGGGCGCGGGCGGCGCCGGACGCTGGGTGCACGAACTGCCCTTCGGGGCCACCGTCCTGGCCGAGGACCGGACGCGGTTCCGCCTCTGGGCGCCGGCCTGCGAGGCGGTGACCCTGGAGGTCGAGGGTCTGCCGGGACAGCCTATGACCGCCGTCGAAGATGGATGGTTCGAGGCAGAAGCGCCCTGCGGCCCGGGATCACTCTACAAGTACCGCGTCAGCGAAGACGTCTGCGTGCCCGATCCGGCTTCCCGCCGCCAGAATGGCGATGTCCACGACGCCAGCCTGGTGATCGACCCCGCCGCCTATCGCTGGCGGACGGCCGACTGGATGGGACGGCCCTGGGAAGAGGCGGTGATCTACGAACTTCATCCGGGTCTGATGGACGGCTTCGCTGGGGTCGCCGAGCAATTGGCGGACCTCAAGGACCTGGGCTTCACAGCCATCGAACTGATGCCGATCGCCGATTTCCCGGGCCAGAGGAACTGGGGCTATGACGGCGTTCTGCCCTTCGCTCCCGACGCCGCCTACGGGTCGCCGGATGAGCTTAAGGCGATGATTGACCGCGCCCACGAGCTTGGGATGATGGTCTTTCTCGACGTGGTCTATAATCACTTCGGACCCGACGGAAACGCGCTGGGCGCCTACGCCCCCCAATTCTTCCGCGACGACATCCAGACCCCCTGGGGGGCGGCCATCGACTTCCGGCGGCCCGAGGTCCGGCGCTTCTTCACCGAGAACGCCATCTACTGGATCAACGAGTATCGCTTCGACGGTCTCCGCTTCGACGCGGTCCACGCCATCAGCGAGCGCGACTGGATCGACGAGATGGGCGAGGCGGTCAGGGCCGCCGCCGGCCGCGACCGGCATATCCACCTGATTCTCGAGAACGACGACAATGTTCCCGAGCACCTCAGCGGCGCCTTTGACGCCCAGTGGAATGACGACGCCCACCACGTTCTGCACGTGATGCTGACCGGCGAGACAGAGGGCTATTACGCGGCCTATGCCGAGGCTCCGGCCAAGGCCCTGGCCCGAAGCCTGGCCGAAGGCTTCGTCTATCAGGGCGAGCCCTTCCCCCTGCGGGACGGCGCCCCCCGGGGCGGCCCAAGCGCCAGCCTGCCCCCTACGGCCTTCGTCAACTTCATCCAGAACCACGACCAGATCGGCAACCGGGCCCTGGGCGAGCGCCTGGCCGCCCTGGCCGATCCCAAGGCCTTGAAGGCCGCCACCGCCCTCCTCCTGCTCGCGCCCCAGATCCCGATGGTGTTCATGGGCGAAGAGGTCGGCAGCCGTACGCCTTTCCTCTATTTCACCGACCACAATGAGGACCTGGCCAAGGCGGTCCGCGAGGGCCGACGGTCGGAGTTCGCCCACTTCCCGGCCTTCGCCGACCCCAAAGCCCGGGCGCAGATCCCAGATCCCAACGATCCCGAGACCTACGAGGTCTCCCATCCCGAGCCGGGCCCCGACGCCGCGGACTGGCGCCATCTCTACCGGGACCTGCTCCAGATCCGCGCCAGGGATCTGATCCCCCGACTGAAGGGCGCCCACAGCCTTGGGGCCAGCGCCATCGGCCCGGCCGCGGTCAAGGCAAGCTGGCGTCTCGGGGATGGATCCCGCTGGACCCTGGCGCTCAATCTCGGCTCCGAGCCCGTAGAGATGGCTGACGCCCCCCGGCGGGTAGCGGCCGCCACGGTCGGTGACGGCCTGGACGACGACGGCGCCCTGGCGCCTGGCAGCCTCATGGCCTGGCTGGAGCCGCGGCGGTGAGCGAGGCGGAGCTTGAGGCCTTCGCGACCGAGGCCGGCGTCCTTATCGAGTGGGAAGACGTCCATGGGGCGCCAAGGCGCACGCCGCCCGAGACCCTGCGCGCCGTGCTGGCGGCTCTTGGCCTGCCCGCCTCCACCGCGGCCGAACTCCAGGATAGCCGCCGGCTTCTGTCCTCGGCGCCGCCGCCGGACTTTATCACCGCGCAGGTGGGCCAGCCCTTCCAGCCCCTTGGCGTTCCGTGTGGCGAGCGCGCCCGGCTTCTGAGCGAAGACGGCGAGATCGTAGACCTCGCCCTTGACCCGGAGACCGGCTTCACACGCCAAGGCGTAGACATTCCTGGCTATCACCGCCTGGAGATCGCCGGCCGGGAGATCACCGTCGCCGTAGCCCCGGCGCAGGCCTTTGGTCTGGACGATCTGGCGCCCGACCGGCGCCTCTGGGGTCTGGCGGTGCAGCTCTATTCCCTGCGTGGCCGCAGCCCGCGACCGTTCGGCGACTTCGGCGATCTCGCCGGCTTCGGCGACGCCGCCGGGCGCCGCGGCGCCGCGGCCCTGGCCATCAGCCCGGTCCATGCTCTGTTCGCCGCCGACGCCGAACGGTTCAGTCCCTATGCCCCCTCCAGCCGCCTGTTCCTGAACGGCCTCTATGCCGATCCCGCCGCAGTCCTGGGCGAGGAGCTTGGCGACCTGGGGCCTCAGCCGGCCGACGGCGATCTGGTGGGATGGTCGACCGCCATCCCGCAGCGCGTGGCCGCCCTGCGTCGAGTCCATGCGCGGTTCAGGGCCTCAGCCCCCGCCGATCTGAAGGCCGATCTGCTGAGCTTCGAAGCCGAGGGCGGCGGGGATCTGCGCGGTCATGCCCGGTTCGAGGCGATCCATGGGACGTTCTTCACCCGCGACGGCGCCCGGGGCTGGCCGGAATGGCCGCAGGCCTTCCATGATGCGGCAAGTCCGGCCGTGGCCGCCTTCGCCGCCGAGCACGCCGACGAGGTGGCCTTTCACATCTTTGTCCAATGGCTCGCCGACCGGAGCCTGGCCCGCGCCCAGACGGCCGCCCGGGCCGCCGGCATGCCGGTGGGCCTGATCACCGATGTCGCGGTCGGCATGGATCCCGGCGGCAGCCACGCCTGGTCGCGGCCGCAGGATCTGCTGGCCGGCCTCAATATCGGCGCGCCGCCGGACGCCTTCCAGGCCAATGGCCAGGACTGGGGGGTCACCACCTTCTCGCCCCGCGCGCTCGCCGCCAGCGGCTATGAGGGCTTCCTCGCCACCCTGCGCTCGGCCATGCGCCATGCCGGCGGGGTGAGGATCGATCACATCCTGGGCCTGCGACGTCTCTGGGTCGTGCCCCATGGGGCGGGGCCGACCGAGGGCGCCTACCTCACCTATCCCATGCAGGACCTGATGCGGCTGATCGCCATCGAGTCCCACCGCCACGGCGTCCTGGTGGTGGGCGAAGACCTGGGCACGGTGCCGGCGGGCCTGCGCGAAACCCTGGACGAGGGCGGCGTGCGCGGCATGCAGGTGCTGCTCTTCGAGCAGGACGAGACAGGCGCGTTCAAGCCGCCGGAGCAATGGTCGCCCCGGGCCTGCGCCATGACCACCACCCATGACCTGCCCCCCATCGCCGGCTGGTGGCGCGGGACCGACATCGACTGGCGCGTCCGACTGGAGCCTGACATCGAGGGCGAACAGGCGCTGGCCTTGCGGTCGGAGCGCGAGGCGCAGCGGACCGCCCTGTGGGCCGCCTTCTGTCAGGCCGGCTGCGCCGAGGGCGATCGCCCGCCCGCAGAACAGACCGACCCCGTCGTCGACGCCGCGATCGGCTTCCTGGCCAGGACGCGCTCCGAACTCGCCATCCTGCCCATCGAGGACCTGCTGGGCCTGGAGGCGCAGCCCAACCTGCCCGGCACCACCACCGAACACCCCAATTGGCGGCGACGCCTGGCGGGGCCGGCCGAGGCGCTGTTCGATGCGCCAGGTCCGGCCGGCCGGATTGCGAGCCTGAACAAAGAGCGGCCGCGATGACTCCCACGGCGACCTACCGGCTGCAGTTCCACGCCGGCTTCACCTTCGCCGACGGCGCGGGGCTGGCGAACTATCTTCGCGACCTGGGGGTCAGCCATGTCTACGCCTCGCCCATCGCCGTGGCCCGCGCCGGCTCCACGCACGGCTATGACGTGGTCGATCCCACCGCCATCAATCCGGCGCTCGGCGGGGAGGACGGCTTCCGCCAGATGGCGGCGACGCTCAAGGCTGCGGGCCTGGGGATCATCCTCGACATCGTCCCCAACCACCTCGCGGTCGGCGGCTCGGACAACGCCTGGTGGCTGGACGTCCTGGAAAAGGGCGAGGCCAGCGCCTTTGCGGGCCTGTTCGACATCGACTGGCGGCCCCGCGATTCCGCCCTGCAGGGCAAGGTCCTGGCCCCCTTCCTGGGCGCGCCCTATGGCGAGGCCCTGGCCGGCGGGAACATCCGGTTGGAAACTGGCCCTGACGGATCGCTGTGGGCGATGGCCTATGGGCATCACAAGTTTCCCATCCGCGCGGCCGATCGGGCCGAGGTCTTCGATCTTGGCCTTGAAGCCTACGACCCGGCCAGAGAGCCCGGCCGCGCGCGGCTTCACGACCTGCTTGAGCGCCAGGCCTATCGCCTGGCCTGGTGGCAGACCGCGGGCGACGAGATCAACTGGCGGCGCTTCTTCGACATCACCGAGCTGGCCGGCGTCCGCGTGGAAGTCCCCGCGGTCTTCGAGCGCATCCACGCCCTGCCGCTTCGCCTCTATGCCGAGGGCCTGATCGATGGCCTACGCATCGACCACATCGACGGCCTGGCCGACCCGGCCGGATACCTCACCCGCCTGCGGGCCGAGCTGGCGAAGCTTGAATCCGCCAGGCCCGCCGGGTCGAGCCCCGGCCCGGCCTATCTGGTGGTGGAGAAGATCCTCGCCGAGGGCGAGGCCCTGAGCCGCGACTGGGCCTGCGACGGGACCACCGGCTATGAGTTCATGGACGGCGTCTCCGCCCTCCTCCATGAGCCGGAAGGCGCCGCGCCCCTCGCCGCGCTCTGGCAAGAGATCAGCGGCCGCGATGGCGACTATGAAGATGAGGAGCACGCCGCCCGGCTTGAAATCCTCACCCACGGCTTCGCCGGCCAGGTCGACGCCGTCGCCGGCGCCTTTCACGACCTGGCCCGAGATGATCTTAAGACCCGCGACCTGACGCAGGGCGCCCTGCGCCGCGCGATCACCCAGCTGCTCACCGGCTTTTCCGCCTACAGGCTCTATGGGGAGGGTGAGGCCCTTTCCCAGGGCGAGGCCGGCATCCTGGCGCAGGCCATGGCCAGGGCGCAGGCGGCCATTGCGCCCGCTGACCGCCCGGCGCTCAATCAGATCGAGACCTGGCTGACCGGCGGCGGACCGGGCGCGCCGAACGCCCGGCGCCGGGCGCTGCAGCGGTTCCATCAGCTCAGCGCCCCGGTGGCGGCCAAGTCGGCGGAAGACACCGCCTTCTACCGCTATCTGCGGCTCATCTCGCGAAACGAGGTGGGCTCCTATCCTGGCCACCTAGCTGGTGACGCGGACGAATTCCACGCCGCCAACCTCGCCCGGGCCGCAGCCTGGCCCGGCAGTCTGCTCACCACCGCCACCCACGACCACAAGCGGGGCGAAGACGTGCGCGCCCGGCTGGCCGTGCTCAGCGAGCGCCCGGAGGCCTGGGCGGCCAGGGTGCGCCCCTGGCTCGGCGACGCGCCGGCGGAGATCGATCCCGCCGACGCCTATCAGATGCACCAGACCCTGGCGGGCGCCCTGCCCCTCGACTTGGACATGGGTGATGCGGCGGGGCTGAAGGTCTTTGGCGAGCGGGTGGCCGGCTGGTTCACCAAGGCCCTGCGGGAGGGCAAGCTGCGGTCCTCCTGGGCGGTTCCGAACGCCGACTATGAGCGCGCCTGCCTCGCCTATCTCGACCACTGCCTTGGGGATGAGGCCTATCGCGCGGCCCTTTCGGATCTGGTGGAAGAGATCGCGCCCGCCGGCGCCGTCAAGGGCCTGGCCCAGGCGCTGCTGCGCTGCGCAAGCCCGGGCGCGCCCGACACCTATCAGGGGACCGAACTCTGGGACTTCAGCCTGGTGGACCCCGACAATCGCCGCCCGGTGGACTTCGCCCTGCGCCAGGAGATGCTGCGCCAGACCTCGCCTGGGGACCCCCTGGCCGATTGGCGCACCGGGGCGGTGAAGCAGATGGTGATCGGCCGCACGCTCAATCTTCGCAGGGCCAGGCCCGATGTCTTCGCCCAAGGCGCCTACGCGCCGCTGCGGGTGCAGGGCCGCCGGCAAGAGGCGATCGTCGCCTTCGCCCGCCGGACGGCAACGGACACGGTGATCGCCGCGGCGGTGATCGCCTCGCCGGCCGACTTCGCCCGGGGGCTTCCCCTGCCCGATGCGGAATGGTGGGGCGACACTGTCGTGCAGCTTGAGGCCGATCCGGAGATCACACTCCACGACCATCTGAGCGAGCAGGCCCACGTGGCGGGCGCCGTGCCCGCCGCCAGGCTGTTCGAGCGCCTGCCGGTCGCCCTGCTGGCCCTCGAACCGCGCGGCTAGAGGGCTTCGCCGTCCAGATCAGCGCCAGCCGCCGCGCCCGGACGAGGCGTCAGGATCATGGTCCGGCCCTCGACGCGCCAGCTGGCCAGCCGCGTCAGAAAGTTCATGCCCAGGACATCCACCGGCCCCAACGCCCCTGAGATGGCCACCTGCAAATCGGCCGCCCGGACGCCGCCGAGCTGGAATTCGTCAACCGAGGCCGGCCGCGCCTGGACGACGCCATTGGCCGTCCGCGCCAGGATCGGCGTGAGGCCAGGCTCTGGGCGAATGCCGGCGCGGGCGGCGGTTTCGGTGGATATGGCCGTCAGGGTCGCGCCGCTGTCGACCAGCATGCGGACCTCCTGTCCGTTCAGCGTCGCCTTGGCCCAGAAGTGCCCGTCGGCCGACATGGGGATGCGAACCTCCTCGCCCACAACCTCCTGCCGGTCCAGCCCGGTGCGCTCGACGATCTGGGCCAGCCAGGGCTGATAGGGCGCATGCTGCAACAGGATGAAGAGGCAAAGCGCCAAGGCGCCGAACGACACGGCTGTGCGCAGCGCCGGACCCACATAGGGAATCCGGAACAGCAGGGTCATGATGGCGGCGCCCGCCAGCGCATAGAGCGCCAGCTGCTGCCAGTAGGGGAGCGTGCTGAGCATGTCCCTCCTCAACCCCACAGCCGGGCTTTCGATCCCGCCGAGCGCTACAATAGGATCGAAGGCCGGATCGTCCTAGGTGTCGGCCTGCCCATACTCCGGCGGCGCGATCAGGTCGAACCTTCGGACCAGGGCGCGGACGTCTCGGTGATCCTTCTCGCGCGGTCGATAGCCCCGATGGCTTTCCAATTGGTACTCCGGCGATAGGCAAAAGACGGGCAGGTCGCCCACGCGGCCGCGCCCGGCCAAGGCTGAGGCCGGATAGAACTGGCCATTCTCGGCGGGGCCATAGATTCCGTCGCCGCGCCTGTCGATGCTGATGACGTGGACATCGATCAGCTCCTGGCGGGCGTTCGCCAGCACATAGTTCCAGGCTCGGGTGTCGTCCCGCGGATAGGGCGCAAAGCCCTGGTCGGCCAGGAAGGCGCTCATGGCCGGCAGGTCCTTCTCCTGCACGACGATGTCGAGGTCGGAATGCTCCCGCGTCTGCTCACCCAGCAGAGCATCGACGCCCCAACCCCCATCCAGCCAGGTCTGGACGCCGACAGTCAGCAGGCCGGAATAGAGGGTGATCACGGTTTCAATGCGCAAGGCCAAGCCTCCATGCTTCTGGACCAGACGCCCAAAGGTTTGGAGCCAGCTCGCGGCGAGCTCAGCTGTCTGACTGGTCCTGGATCAACCTGAGGAGCGACCCATTGGGGTCGATGAGCGCGCCGACGAGCGGACCTGTGTCGCCTTCGGCGCGGGGGACGAGCCTGGGAATCCCGGCGCGGGCCTCAGGGACCCCAGCCGCCAGGCAGGCTTCATAGAACCGGGCAGGGTCTGAAAGCCGCAAACAGCTGCCGAACCAGCTTGCGCTCGGGTCGAGGTCTGGGTGGGGGAAGAATTCCAGCTGAAGAGCCCCCCGGACCAGGATCATCCAGGCCGGGTCACGCCAGGTCTGCGAGAAGCCGAGGGCCTCATAGAACCGGGCCGTCTCGTCAAAGTCACGGGCTGGAAGATTGGGCGTCGCGCGATCAGCCATGCGCCATGACTAGTGGGCTGTTGTGACACCTGTGCGTCCCAGCGCCCCCGCCGCCTCACCAGACCCAGCGGACGCCGACGGAGGCCTGGCGGCCGACCGATCCGAGTTGGAGCAGGCGATCCTTGGAGCCTTCATAGGCGAGTTCGCGGGTGTCGGTGAGGTTGGTGGCCGAGAGGACCAGTTCGGCCTGGGCGGAAAGCTCATAGATCGCCTGGGCGTCGAGATAGCCCGCCGCGCCGACGGTGAAGTCCGAAACCCCGCCGCCCTGCATGTCGGCCTCGGACCGGAAGGGGGAACGCCAGGACCAGGACAGGTTCACGCTTAAGGGCCCGCGCTCCAGATAGGGACTGATGGACCAGGCCCAGTCCGAGACCCCGGTCAGCCGCCCGCCGCCGTCCAGCCGCGAATGGGTCCAGGTGGCGCTGGCCCAGAGGCCCAGGCCATGGGCCAGGCGCTGATGCAGACCCAGCTCCACCCCGTCGATGGTGGCGCGCCCGACATTGTGCGGCCGGCTCATCAGGACCTCGGCCTCGACCGAGGGACCGGCCTGGGTTTCGAAAATCAGCACCTCCGGGGCCGCCACCGTCTCAATGAAGTCGTCGATGGTCTTGTGGAAATAGGCGATGGAGATGCTGGTGCGACGACCGGTGACCTCATAGGAGAGGTCGAAATTGGTCGAGACATACGGGGTCAGGGCGGGGTTGCCGCCGACGCCGCTGAAGATGAGGCCGTCTTCCGGGTCGGTGACCGCCGCCTCGCCATCCTCGTAGATGGCCGACACCAGGACGCTCGCCGGGACGGTGGAGGCCCGCAGATCGGCCAGGGACGGCCGGGTGATCGAGCGCGACGCCGCCACCCGCAGGATCGAGGCCTCATCCAGATCGACGGCCAGATTCAGGCTCGGCAAGGCCGCCCGATGGTCGCCGTCGAAGGTCACGGGTCGAACCTGGGCGAGCCCCCCGACCCGCTCCACGCGGGCGCCTTCCACATGGGTGCGGGTCTCGATGGCGCGGACGCCGAGATTGCCGAAGACCCGACGCGCCAGGACCCGACCTTCGAAATCCAGGCGCAGATAGGCCGCCGCCACCTGTTCGCCCACCTCATAGGAGTTCTGCTGGTCGGCGCCGGTCGGCGCGACATCGCCGGGCTGGAAGACGATGTCGGCGGCCGGATCTGAAATGCGAAAGGCCGGCCGCAGGCGCGCGAAATCGGCCGTGGCCCAGGGCGTCGCGCGCACGGCGACCAGGTCGCTGAACACATCGGTCGGCGTGGCGCCGGTGAAAAAGCCCGCCACACCGGCGTCTTCCGCCAGGGGGATGGCGCGCCGATCCCGGCGATCATAGTCCCGGCTCCGGTCGCTGATCTGGACGCCCAGCCGAAGCGTCGAGAGGCTGACGCCCGCCCAGCTGTGGTCGAGACGGCGCTCGGCGTCGAAGATCGCCGTCACATCGATGTCCCGGGACTCCACGGCGCGAATGCTCAGCTGGCCCAGGGTCAGGCTGGCGGGGTTGAGGAGGCCGAAGTCGGTGGTCAAGCGGGCGGCCCGGCGCGAGCTGGCCGCATCCCCCAGATCGAAGGCGTAGGCGACCCCCTCGGGCGACTCCGTGGAGAACCGCTCCAGGGGCGTATCCAGCACGGAGTCCGCCTGGGAGGCGCTGAGGCGCGGGGTCAGGCGCCAGTCGCCCAGGGCGACGTCGGCCCCTACCGAGACCAGCACGTTCAGGTGCGACTGGTCGGAGAACTCGGTGTTGTTGTCGATCTGGCCGTCGGTGACGCTGGCGGCGGTGACCACGCCGTTTTCAGCGCGCACCACCGCGCCCGGCTCGGCCAGCACGGCGCCCAGGCCAAACACCAGCCGATCCTCGCGAATGGTGTTGTCGAAGGTGGAGACCAGCCCGTCGAAATCGAACCGCACATCGGGGGACGGCCTCCAGTCGGCGCCGACGAACAGGCTGCGTCGCCGGCGCTCTTCCTGCTCCACGGTGGTGCGGACATCATTCGGGGTGACCAGCAGCTCGCCGTCGATGACCGTCTGGCCATAGCGCATGATCTGGAAGCGGTCATAGCGGACGCTCCGCGTCTCCTGGGACACCCCGGCGATCAGGCCCATCTCGCCATTGGCCGACACCATCCGTCCGGCCACGGAGAGGTCGGCCCCGAGATCGTCTGATCGCGCGCTCGTCTCGGCGCCCAGCCGCAGGGACAGGAAGGGGTCGCCATCGAGGCCGCCGGCGGTCTCGATATCGATATTGGACCCGATGCCGCCGTCGATCAGGTCCGGCGTCGAGGACTTGGTCAGGCGCGCCCCGGCCAGCAGATCCACCGACAGGGCGCGGAAGCGGAACTGGCGGCCGCTCTGGGTGGAGTTGCGGATGTTCTCGTTGAAGGCCACCGGCGCGCCGTTCAGCGTCACCGACTGGAACAGCGGCCCAAGGCCCCGGACGCTGACGAACTGCCCCTCGCCCACCTCGCGCTCGATGGCCACGCCCGGCACCCGCTGCAGGGCCTCGGCCAGGTTGGCCGCTGGCAGGTCGCCGATCCGGTCCGAAGCGACGACATCGGATATAACGTCGGCGGCGCGCTTGCGGCTCAGCCCCACATCGATCTGGTCCGAGAGACGCCCGACGACCTCCACGGCCCGCACCTCGACCGGCCCGATCGCCTCGGGCGGCGGGGGCGGCGCTGGGGCGGCGACCCAGACCCGCACGCCCCTGGCGCCCACGAAGCGGTAGCGCAGATCGGTGCCGTCCAGCATCTGGGCCAGGGCCGTCCGCCAGCCCATCGCCCCCCGCACCGCCTTGGTGCGAGCCCTGTGGCCGGGCCGGGGGGTGAAGGCCAGCTCGCAATCGGCCGCCAGGCAGAGCTGGAGCAGCGCCGAGGAGGCGTCCTGGGCCGGGATGTCAAAGGCGATCGGGCGCCCGCTCTGGGCCTGGGCCGGCTGGGCCGCCGCCAGCGCCAGGGTGACGGCCAGAGTCAGAGCCCCGACCACACCCCATCGCAAGCTTGCGCTCGACAACGTGGCGGACAGGTTCAAAGAGCTGCGCCGTGGATAGACCATGCCTAGCCGCCCTAACCTACGGGCGTGACAGCTCTGCGATGGCCGCCTATTCGGCGCGGATCAGGACGCGGCCGTCGGCGGCGTGCTCGGCCCGTATGGGCAGCAGCGCGGCCATGCGATCGGCCAAAGCGCCGTCCCCCTCCAGGGGCAGGACCGTGGTGATGAACATGCGATCCAGGGCCGGGTCGGCGACGACCAGCGGCGCGCTGGAATAGCGGGCCGCGGCCCTGATCACGTCGGACAGGGGCGCATTGCGGAAAACCAGGCGGCGCTGGCGCCAGGCCGTCGCCGCCTCCACGTCGGCGCGGGTCTTCACGATCTGAGGCGCGCCGGATCGGAAGACGGCGCGTTCGCCGGCCGTGACCCCCAGCGCGCCCTCCAGCGCATCGGCCCGGGCCGCATCGCGGCGCCCGATCGCCACCCGGCCCTGGAGGACCGAGATCTGCGCGCTGTCGCCGGTGATCGCCGTCACGAAGCGCGTGCCCGTGACGATCACCTGACGATCGGCCACCGCCACCTGGAAGGGGTGGGCCGCGTCGTGCGTCACCTCGAAATAGGCCGAGCCCCGCTCCAGGGTCAGGCGGCGCACGTCCTTGGCGAAGGCCACGCGGATGGCGGAGTCGGCGTCCAGGGTCACCCGCGAGCCGTCGTCCAGGGTCAGGTCGACGATCTGGCCCGGTGCGCTTTCGAAAAGCTGGCTCTCGGGCGCGGCCCGCAGCATGGGCAGTAAGGCGAGCGCGGCCACCACAGCGGCCATGGCGGCGAGACCACCGCCAAGGAGCAGCCCCTTCGGCGCGCCCGATCGCCGCGCGCCGCCGCGCCGCAGACGGGCGAGATCGCCCTCAAAGGCCATCCGCAGGTCCGCCAGTTCGGCGTTCGCCGCCTTCAGCGCCTCGTACTGGCGCAGATGATCGGGGTCGGCGTCGAACCAGGCTTCGAGCGCCGCCTGGTCGCGCGCGCTCACCCCCGGCCGCCCCATACGGGCCAGCCAGGCCTCGGCCGTCACGGGCCGGGCGGCGAACAGGGCGGCGAGACGATTGAGCATCAGCGCAGGGACTTCCTCTGGACGGCGTGGCCAGCGTCGCCGCGGGCGTCACCAAAGACAACGATGCACGGGACCAACACCTCAATCGCCCCGCGACATCTTCAACTGCCGCAGCGCCTCGGCGATGTGTTTTTCGACCATGCTGACCGAGATTCCCAGCCGCGCGGCGATCTGCCGGTAGGTCAGGTTTTCGAACCTGTGCAGCAGGAAGGCGTCCCGCGTCTTGGGCGGCAGGGCGCGGATGGCCGCGGCGGCGGCGGCCAGGTTCTGGCGATCGATCAACTGCTGATCGGCCCGCGGCGCCGCGCTGGCCAGGGCGTAGGGACCGGAGTCCAGGTCATAGACGTCATCAGGCAGGCTCCGGCGGGTCTCCCGCGCGGCGGCCTTCCAGCGGTCGAGCTGGATGTTCTTCGCGATGACGAACAGCAGCGGCCGCGCATCGGCCGCCGTCAGCTCGTGGCCGGCGCGGTGGAACCGGGCGAAGGCCTCCTGCGCCACGTCCTCGGCCTCCTCCCCGCCCCGGTCCTTGCGGCGGAGATAGGCGACCAGATCGGCGCGCAGGCCGTTGACGTCGAACTCAGTCCCCATGCGCCGCCTGCCGTCCGCCCATGCGGGCGCAAAGACGCCCCCTCCGTCGGAGGGGGCGCGTCGCGCGGTGGAACGCAGGGGGACTGTGCGCTCCACCGGCTATCTCGATGGCTGTCGCGATCAACGCGGGCTCACCACTCCATGCGCACGCCCAGGCTGAAGCGGCGCCCGGAAAGCTCGTACATGGTCGGGAAGGAGGGATGCATGGTGTAGCCCTTGGTCTCCTCGTCGGTGATGTTGATCCCCTCCAGGCTGAGCTGGATGCGATCGTTCACATCGTAGCTGACCGAGATGTCGGTCTGGCCGTAGGCGTCGCGCCAGATCGGATACATCTCGTAGCCGATCCCTTCGACGTACTTGTCCTTGTAGTTATAGGACGCGCGGGCCTGGAAGCGGTCGTTCTCGTAATAGAGGGTGACGTTGTAGGTCTTGTCGGCCAGACCCACCGGCGGCGTCGGAATGCCCAGATCGGACTCGCCGGTCAGCGAGCTGTCCAGCAGGGTGTAGTTGGCGTTGACGCCGAAGCCTTCCAGCGGCGCATAGAGGAGGCTCAGCGGCACCACGGCCACCAGCTCCACGCCGCTGACCTCATAGGAGCCATCGGCGTTGACCGGCTGATAGACGTCGAAGTCGTAGACCCCGTCGACCGTGCCGTTGGCGTTGTACTTGGTGACGTTCGGGACGGTCCCGGTCAGCTCGCTGCGGACGACGCCCTCGATCTCCTTCCAGAAGTACGAGACCGACAGCAGGCCACCCTCGGCCAGGTACTTTTCGAGGCCGACTTCCCACTGCTTGGCGTAGGTCGGCTGCAGGTTGGGGTTGCCGTCGGTGAACCGGAACGAGTTCCAGCTGGCGGTGCGCTTGTAGGCGAGGTCGCTGAGCGCCGGCCGGATCAGAGTTTTCGAGGCCGCGCCGCGCAGGACGATGCTGTCGGTCAGCTCGGCGTTGATGTTCAGGCTGGGCAGGACCTTGTCATACCCGCCTTCGCTCGACACCGGATCGGGGGTGTAGCCCGTGGTTCCGTTCGGATTCTGGATCTGGTGGAAGCCGGACGATTGCACCGTGGTGTCCACATAGCGGGCGCCGCCGTTCACGAACACCGGCACGCGGGCGATCTCGAAATCGAAATCGGCCATGGCGTAGAGGCTGAGGGTCTCCTCGGTGACTTCGTAATACTGGCCGTCGTCAAAGGGGGTGACGAAGCCCGCATAGCGGAAGGTGTCACGGGCGTAGGCGTTGGAGATCTGGCTCCAGGTCAGGTCCCGGGCGCTGTAGTCGCCGCCGGGCACGAGATCGGCGATGGGCGTCAGAACGCTGTCGGCCAGGGTGCGCTTGTTGGCCCAGGAGGAATCGCCCGGCCCCGGGCCCTGGATGTTCAGGGAGCCGTACTGGCGCTCCTTGGACTTGTCGGTGTAGCGGGCGCCGACCTGGACGCTGCTGAGCGCCGGGAAGGCTGCGAAATCGAAGTGGCGCGTGAAGTCGGCCTGGGCGGCGTACTTGTCGTCGGTGATCGCCTCGAGGTTGGTCTCATAGGCCTCGAACAGGTAGCGCGTCGGCGAGTTGTACATGTCGATGGAGGCCGGGTTGGCGCTCAGGATCGTCTCGCCGCCATCGGCCGTCCAGCGGGTGCGCGAGGGGGCGTAGGCCACATGCTTCAGATTGGCGAAGTCGATGGTCTTTTCCGCGCCGGAATAGCCGGCCAGGGCGTTGAATTCCCAGGTGTCGCCGCTCCAGTTCAGCTCGGTCCCGAACTGCGCATAGTCGGTCTTGCTGATCCGCTCCTTGCTCAGGAACTCGTGCTGGGTGGCGGTGTAGGAGACGTCGCGGAGCGCCACCATGCCGTAGTCTGCGAGCGTCGTGTCGTCATATTCGTGGATGGTCTCGAAGGTGCTGCGGCTGGAGGCCGAATAGGCCGCGGCGTCGTACTCGTCCTCGGTGGCGTCGTAGCTGCCGATCATGCCGTCGAAGGCCAGGCTGAAGTTCGAAGACGGCTGGTACTGCAGCGACAGGGTCGCGCCCCACTGGTCCTGCTCATTCAGATAGACCCGGTCGCCGACCTTGTCCTGGAAGATGATGCGGCTGGTCTGGTCGCGGTCCGAACGGTTGGTGACGACCACGCCGGCGTCGCGGGCCAGCACGCTCTGGGCCTGGGTCCCCCGCGTGCCCGAGGCTTCCAGGAAGCGGAAGGCCGGGCGGAAATTGATGCCGGAATTGGAGTCGGTGCGGTTGGTCCGCTTGGCCGTGGAGACCGAGACCAGCGCGCCGAAGTCGCCCCAGGTGTTGCTGGCCAGGAAGGACAGCTTGGGATCGATCTCCTCGGAGATGGAGTTGTAGGCGCCCTCGGCGGAGGCGACCAGGCGGGGGCCGTCATAGTCGAACGGCCGGGCGGTCGAGATGTTGATCGAGCCGGCGATGCCGCCTTCCTCGTCGGCCGCGGTCGGCGACTTCTGGACGGTGACCTGCTGGATGATCTCCGAGGCGAAGATGTCGAACTCGACGTCGCGGCCGCCGCTGCCCGAGGCGGTGGCCAGGTCATTGATGGTGACGAAGGTGAACTCGCTGGGCAGGCCGCGCACCATGACCCGGGTGCCCAGGCCCTTGTTCCGCTCGATGGTCACGCCGGGCATGCGCTGCAGCGCCTCGGCCAGGTTCTGTTCGGGGAAGTTGGCGACGTCGGTGGCGACGATGGAGTCCGAGAAGCCGACGTTTTCGCGCTTCAGCTCCACGGCCTGCTGAAGGCTGCGCTGATAGCTGCCGGTGACGATGAGTTCGTCCACCTCGGTGGCCCCGTCCTGGGCCTGGGCGCCGGTGGCGGCGAGGAGGCCGATGGCGGCGCAGCTGGTCATCAGCCCGGCGGCGCGGCGCGCGCGGCCTCGGCCGAGGTTGTGATTCATTCTGTTCACTGAATTTCTCCGCGTGTCGATGTTGCGACGGCGGGGAACCGAACATGCGTGTCCGGCCCTTGCCCCCCGCCCCCTCAACGACAGGGCCGAGCAACCCCTCAGTGTGTGACAGTTGTTTTCATTCAAACTTCACGGAGCCGTCACGTTCGCCGTTCCCTCCGCGGCAAAGGACGCTCTGTTGTAATCCCGACCTGTTCAACAGTCTGGTTGTCGACACTTCCTATGATTTCTAACAATTGAGCCTTCACTATAGGAACGCATGGCATTCGCAGGGCTTCTGTCACCAGGTCGCTAGTTTTAGCGCACGGTGAAGGATGATCCATGTTCATGCACAACAAGAGGCTTCAGTACACTGTGCGTGTATCTGAGCCGAACCCCGTTCTGGCCAGCCTGCTTCTTGAGCAATTTGGCGGACCTGACGGCGAACTGGCTGCAGCGATGCGATATTTTACTCAAGGTCTGGCCGAAGAAGACCCAGGCCGGAAGGACCTTCTGCTTGACATCGCGACCGAAGAGCTGAGCCACCTGGAGGTGATCGGCAGCATCGTCGCCATGCTCAACAAGGGCGCCAAAGGTCAGCTGGCCGAGGCCGCCCTCTCTGAAGCCGACCTCTACATGTCCCTGACCCGGGGGGGCGACAGCCACACCCAGGCCCTGCTCTATGGCGGCGGCCCGGCCCTGACCAATTCGTCGGGCGTGCCGTGGACGGCGGCCTATGTGGACAGCCG
Organism: uncultured Phenylobacterium sp.; assembly: GCA_964515365.1. Lineage (GTDB taxonomy): Bacteria > Pseudomonadota > Alphaproteobacteria > Caulobacterales > Caulobacteraceae > Phenylobacterium. The sequence continues at coordinate 61,804 of CAZERE010000001.1, forward strand.
CGGCGAACCGACGGCCGATCTTCGGTCCAACATCGCCGCCGAAAGCCGCGCCAAGGTCATCTATGAGCGGCTGATCAACATCACCGATGATCCGGGCATCAAGGACGCCCTGGGCTTCCTGATGACCCGCGAGGTCGCCCACCAGAAATCGTTCGAAAAGGCGCTCTACGCCATCGAGCCCAACTTCCCCACCGGCAAGCTGCCGGCCGATCCCAAGTTCGCCGACGTCTATTACAACATGTCCCAGGGCGACGGCGACGCCACGGGTCCGTGGAACTCCGGCGACAACTGGCAGGTGGTCAGCGAGCGGGAAGACCAGGCCGCGGTCGATGGCGGCGATGGTCTGGCCTCGGTCAAGCTGCCGGCCAAGGACACCAAGGTGCTGGCCAATCTGGCCAAGCGGACCGAGTCCGCGCCTGAGGGCGACCCGATCACCGGCGCGGATCTGGGCGCCGGCCCCGGCGCCGGCTCCACGACGCCGGTCGCCAAGTGATCCGGGGGCGAAGGTCATGAACCGCGTGCTGCTCAAGACCACCACCTACGGTCTGATGCACCTGACCGTGGCGGTGGCCGTGACCTTCGCCCTCACCCGCGACTGGCGGGTGGCGCTCGCCGTCGGCCTCGTCGAGCCTATCGTGCAGACCTTCGCCTTCGCGATCCACGAACGCTTCTGGTCGCGGGCGGGCGATGTGCCCGTGGCGCCGATCTGTGGCCACGCCCATGGTTCGCCAGCCGGCAAGGCGTCTGGCGCCGGCTCCTCCCGCGCCGCTTCGGGCCAGGCGCCGCGGCTGGCCTAGGCCTCTAGTCTTCGCCGCCCGCCTTTCGGTAGGCGGCGAGGGCCTGGGCGACATCGGCCGCGGCCGCCTTGCGGGTCCTGGCGAACGCGGCCTTGGCCTGGGAAATCTCTTTCTCCAGGCTCGCCCTCCGACGCGCGAACGCGGCCTCCTCCTCCTGGCGTTCGGCCTCGACGGCGCGGAGCCTGTCTTCAGCCGCCTCAAGCGGGCGCCGGTCGGGTTTCGGCTTGGGTTTCGGCTTGGCCTTGGGCGGAGCGGATTTCGCAGGCCTGGTCTTCAGCGGCGCCTTTGTCGAACCGGCCGTCCGAGCCTTGCGACGGGCGGGCGCGGCGGGGACCTCGGGCAGGTGAGCCGCTTCCACCGCAAACGCATCTGTCGATCCCACGGCCCGCTTCAGCGGCGTCTCCGGATGGGCGCGGGCCGCCTCGATGGCCTGAGGGTCGTCGGCGAGCCTTGCATGGCCCGATGCGAAGAGGTCCTGGCGCATGCCCCAGGCGCGCAGAGCGGCTGGCTGGCTCGAGGCCGCCACCACCGTGTCGTAGAAGCCGATCTGGGCTTGAAAGACCTTGAGCTTGCGTGGCGCGGCCATGGCGACTCCCCAGGCAGAGACGTTCGAGCCGAAAGACGGTTCCTGTCCCGTGGCCGAAGCGCCGTGATCAGGCCTTGCGGAGGCGATTGTGCATGGCGGTGGCGGCGATGGCCGCCTCCCCGGTGGCGACGGCGATCTGGTTCAGGCCCAGGACCACGTCGCCGGCCACATAGAGCCCTTCCACCGTCGTCATCTGGTGGGCGTCGGCCAGCAGTTTGCCGGTGTCGTCCTGCCGGGCGCCGAGGCGGGTGGCGAGATCGGCTTGGATCGTGCAGCCCAGGGCGAGGTAGAGATAGTCGAAGCGCTGCTCGGCCAGGCCCTGGCGTGCGAGAAGAACCTTGCGGTCCTCGAACCGGATGTCGCTCTGCACGACCGGCAGGACACCGGCGGAGTCCGCCACATCCTCGCCCAGCATCAGGACGGTGACATCCTGGCTGTAGGTGCGCAGGAACTCGGCCTCCCGCAGGGCCAGGGGCCCGTCGCCGAGCACGGCCAGCCTGGCGTCGATGGCTTCATAGGCGTCGCAGATTGGGCAGACCCGCGCCAGGCTCTCGGCCAGGGCGGCCTCCACCCCTGGGATCGCCGGCAGACGATCGACCAGCCCGGTGGCCAGAAGCACGGTGGGGGCTTCAAGACAGTCGTCGCCGATATGAAGCCTGAAGCCATCAGGGATTTGCTCGAGCCTGTCGGCCCTGGCTGTTCGAATGACGGCCCCATACTCCTCGGCCTGGTCGCGAAGGCGCTGCAACAGCGCGGTCCCGGAGATACCCGCCGGGAAGCCCGGCGTGTTGTGGCTTTCGGGAATCCACGCCGCCCGCGAAGGTCCGCCGTCGAGCACCAGCACCCGCCGCCGAAACCTCGCAAGATAGACAGCCGCTGTCAGGCCCGCAGGGCCGGCGCCGACGACGATCGCCTCATAGGCCTGGTCGAGCGGATATTCGGTCAAAAGCGCCTTCCCTCTGCGACAGGCACGCTCACGGCCTCCATGGCCGGAGGCGCCGCGTGCCGTTGCTGGTCCTGCAGACCCAACGCACGACGCGCCCTGTGGGGGGCGTGGATCCGGGACAGGTGCGCCGGATCAGGCCGCCTGACGAGGCGACCTCGCGGGCCGGCGAAGAAGCTTCGCCAGCCGCCGGCCCGGCTGATCCCGCAGAAAGCTCATGAAATCGGCAGGTCCCAAAGGCGAGCCCGGGGTTTCAACCTGTGAAGAGACCTGCGGGCTCGGGGGGCGGACGTCCAAAAAGGCGAGGAAAAATTTCCGCCCATGTCGGATGGCTTGTCGCCGAGGCGTCCTATGCTCGCCCGGCGCCGCATCGGCCGCCATGCAAAGCCCAGGAGCTAGACCATGACCTATATCGACGGCTTCGTGATCGCAGTGCCCACAGCCAACCGCCAGAAGTTCATCGACCACGCCAACACTGGCGACAGCGTCTTCATGGAGCTGGGCGCCGTGCGCATCCTGGAATGCTGGGGCGACGACGTGCCCGAGGGCAAGCAGACTGATTTCCGCCGCGCCGTGCAGGCCACGGCGGACGAGACCGTGGTCTTCTCCTGGATCGAGTGGCCCGACAAGGCGACCCGCGACGCCGCCATGGCGCGCATGGAAGAGATGGTGAAGACCGATCCGCGGATGAGCCCCGAGCAAAATCCCATGCCCTTCGACGGAGCCCGCATGATCTTTGGCGGGTTCACCCCGGTCGTCACCGTGGAAGCCGCGCAGTCTGACAGCCAGGGCGACTTCATCTGGTACGAACTGCTCACCACCGACGCCGACGCGGCCCAGGCCTTCTACGCCAAGGTTCTGCCCTGGACGTTCAATGATTCCGGCCAGGCCGACATGGACTACCGCATCATTCGGGCGCCGGAGCATGATGTCGCCGGCCTGATGGCCATCACCCCCGAGATGGCCGAGCATGGCGCCCGCCCCGTCTGGCTCTCCTATCTGGCGGTGGACGATGTGGATCAGTCGATCGCGGCGATCGAGCAAAAGGGCGGCGCCGTGCAGATGCCCGCCATGGACGTTCCCATGGTCGGCCGGATCGCCATGGTCGCCGATCCGCAGGGCGCGCCGCTCTACATCATGAAGCCCTCGGGGAGCGGCAAGAGCATGGCCTTCGCCTATGACCGGCCCCGGGTCGGCCATGCCGCCTGGAACGAGCTCCATACCGCCGACCAGCTCGGCGCCTGGGCCTTCTATGGCGACCTGTTCGGCTGGAGCCACGATGGCGACATGGATATGGGTCCCATGGGCCAGTACCAGTTCATCCGCCGCGGCGGCATGATCGGGGCCATGATGAAGGCTGATCCCGCCATGGGTCCGCCCCACTGGAACACCTATTTACGGGTCGCCGACATCGACGCCGCCAAGACCGCGGTGGAAGCCGCCGGCGGTCAGGTGGTGCAAGGGCCCGACGAGATTCCCGGCGGCGACTTCTCCATGAACTGCATCGACCCCCAGGGCGCGGCCTTCGGCCTGGTGGGCGGTCGGTCGAGCTAGGCCGGATCCGCAGGCGTTTGATGCGCCGCCGCAGGTCTTGAGCTGCGACGGCGCATCGTCCCGCCGGGACTAAGGGATGATGATGGCTCCGGTGGCCATGGCGGCCAGGGTGGCGAAGACGGAGAGCAGGAGCGCCCACGGCAGGCCGAACCGCTGGAGCTGGCCCACATCGGCGCGGATCAGGCTGGCGACCAGATAGATCGGCGCGATGAAGGGGCTGAGCGCATGCAGCGGCATGCCCATCAGCGAAGCCCTGGCGATCACTTCGGGCGGAACGCCATAGGCCGCCCCCGTGGCGCCCAGGACCGGCACGATGCCGAAGAAGAAGGCGTCGTTGGACATGAACATCAGCAGCGGCATGCTGAGCACCGCGGTGATGGGACCCATATAGGGGCCGAGCGGCTCGGGGATCGTCGAGACCAGGCTCTGGGCCATGGCGTCGATCATCCCTGTGCCCGACAGGATGCCGGTAAAGGCGCCGGCGGCGAAGATCAGCGAGACCATCATCAGGATGGTCTCGCCGTGGTGGGCCAGGGCCGCCTTCTGCTCGGAGAGCCGCGGGAAGTTCAGAGTCACCGCAATGGCGAACCCGCCCATCACCACGGCGGGCAAGGGCGCAAGCCCGGTGAGCATCCCGACCATCAGCCCGATGGTCAGAAGGAGGTTCAGCCAGAGGTTCCGGGTGGCCTTCGGCTCGACCGTGATGGTTGCGGCCTCGTCCTCGGTGAGGGTGGGACCGCTGGTCTTCGCCAGGCGGCGACGCTCGGCCCGTCCCATGACGTAGGCGAGACCCAGCACCGCCAGCAGCGACAGGCCGAGCGCCGGCAGCAGGGGTCCGACGATGTCCATGACGTCGATGCGCAGGGCGAGCGCGGCGCGAGCCGCAGGTCCGCCCCAGGGCAGCCAGTTCATCAGCGTGTTGCTGAGGCCGAGCAGCACAGCCAGGATCAGGGGATTGAGCCCCAGCCGGCGATAGACTGGGTACATGGCCGAGATGGTGACGATGGCGCTGGTGGCCCCGTCCCCGTCCAGCGAGACCAGCATGGCCAGGACCGCGCTGCCCACCACCACCCGGACCGGATCGTCGCCGGTCACCTGCAGGATCTTCCGCACCAGCGGCTCGAACAGCCCCGCCTCGATCATCACCGCGAAATAGAGCAGCGCGAAGATCAGCATCAGGGCGGTGGGCGCGACCTCGGTCACCCCTTCCAGCATCATGTCGCCCAGGCCCGCGCCGAATCCGGCGATGAGGCCAAAGACGATGGGCACGAGAATGAGCGCGGCGACCGCCGACAATCGCCGCGAGAGCACCAGGGCCATGAAGACCGCCAGCGCCGAGAAGCCCAACAAAGACAGGTTCATCTGATCCCTTTCGGATCGGAGGCCGACGCCAGGGCGAGGCGCCGGCCCACGCCGGTCAGTACTTCCAGTTGAGGCTGAGGCCGTAGGTCCGCGGCGGGTTGTAGGCGCCGAAATTCGCCCCCAGGAACACCGACTGGAAGGTTCGCGTGACCTCGTCCGTCAGGTTCTTGCCCCACAGCGAGACGGTCCAGTGGCGGGAGGGATCGGTGAAGATCACCCGCGCATCCACGAAATGGGTCGGGTCGCGCACCTCGGGCGGCAGGTTGGAATTGTCGTCGAAGATGCGGCTCTCATAGGCGTAGTCGAGGGCGAAGCGCAGATCCGCGCCGCTGGCCAGGGCCGCGGTGTAGGACGGCGAGACCACCAGCTTGTGCTCCGGCGTCCGCGAGATGCGGTTGCCCGCATAGTCCACCCCAGGCTCCGGCGAGAATTCGTCGAAGCGCGCGTCGGTATAGGCGTAGCTGGTCACCAGGCTGGCGCCGGCGAAGGGCCGCCACTGCAGATAGGTCTCATAGCCCTTGATGGTCGCCTGGCCGGCATTGTCGGTGACCACCGACAGATTGGGCAGGGTGCGCCGGGTCTGCAGGTCGTCGTATTTCATGATGTAGAGGGTGTTGTTCCACACCACCGCCCCGCCCAGCAGGACACTCTTCTGGCCGATCTCGTACTGGGTGGCGAACTCGGGCTCGAAACCGTCGGCGGCATCGGCGGCGCTGGACGGCGTGTCCTGGAACCCGCCGCTCTTGAAGCCGCGGGAAATCATCCCGTAGAGCAGATGGTCGTCGGTGGCCGCCCAGGTCAGGCCGGCGCGCCAGGTGACCGCCTCATAGTCGTCGGCGACGCTGACATCGAACAGCTCGCCAGCCCGGAAGAGCTCGGTGCTGGAGAGGTTGTCGATCCTGTAGTCCTTCTCGTCGCGCGTATAGCGGACCCCGGCCACCGCCGAGAGCTGCTCGGTGACCGGCGCGGTGACGTCAGCGAAGACGGCGTAGCTCGAGAGCTCGGCGGCCTGGGTATAGACCTCCCGCCCGGCGCTGCCGGCGATGTCGAGGTCGAGGATGTCCCGGCGATCGGTCTCGCTCTGGAAGAGATAGGCGCCGGCGATCCACTGGACGTCGCTCTCAGGCAGGGCGCTGAGCCGGAGTTCGTGACTGTAGAAGGTCGACTGCTCCTCGTTGCCGCCGGAGATGTCGACCAGATTGGTGGTCGGATTGCCGCCGTCGAAGTCGTAGGCGGCCGCATAGTCCAGGTCGCGGTACGACCCGAGATAGATCAGGGTCGCAAACGGCAGGTCGCGCTCGACCTGCAGCCGCGCCCCCCAGGTGTCGCGATCCTGATAGCCGACATAGGCGCCGGCGGTCTCATCCCGATCCCGGTCGATCGTCCAGAAGGCCGAAAGCGGATCGCCGGCGTCCAGGTCGAGGACATGCTGGGCCGGGCCGGTCTCGCGACTGCGGGTCCCGTCCAGGGTGGCCAGGAACCTGAGTTCCGGCTGGGGCTCAGCGCGCAGGGAGATGCGGCCGCTACGGGTGTCCTGGTCTTCCACCCGGTCGCCGGTGAAGGTGTTGCGGACATAGCCGTCATGGGTGCGCCAGGCGCCGCTGAGGCGGACCGCTGCGGTTCCGTCGGCGAAGGGCGCATTGAGCATGCCGGCGCCTTCCAGCCGCTCATAGTTGCCCACCGTCGCCTCGGCGGCGGCGTCGAAGCCCGCGAGGTCGGGCCGGCGGGTGACGACATTGATGGCCCCGCCGACCACGTTGCGGCCGAACAGCGTGCCCTGCGGACCTTTAAGGACCTCGATGCGCTCCACGTCGAAGGCGTCGAAGGCCACGGCCGCAGGACGGCCGATATAGATGTCGTCCAGGAAGACGGCCGCGCTGGGGTCGCCCGCCGCGCCGCGGTCCGAGGAGCCAATGCCGCGGATCGCAATGCGCGGTTGGGAGGACGGGAAGGCGTCGAACTGCAGACCCGGCGTGAGCGTCGCCACGTCCTGGACCTCGCGGATGCGCGCCTCTTCCACCTGCTCGGCGCCGAAGGCGGTGACGGTGACCGGGACATCCTGCAGGCTCTGGGCGCGCCGCTGGGCGGTGACGACCACCTCCTCCAACGTGCTGACCTCAGCAGTCTGAGCCTCCTGGGCCGTGGCCGCCTGGCCCGCGAGAAGGGCCGCCGCGGCTGCGCCGCCCGCCCATAGGCCTCGATGATCCCTCACGTTCCAACTCCCCGTCTTGTTCTCGCTGGCGTGCAGCTTTGCCAGGGTGCTTACTGGGGTTGGACGCAGTACGTCAATATTTTGGATCCAATTTATTGACGCAATGAGGCCGATCCCGCTAAGGCTCGGCCCGCTTGGAAACGGTCAAAGAGGGTTTGGGATGGAAAACGGCCCAATAAAGATACTTGTCCCGGTGGGTTCGCTGGGCGCAGGCGTCCGGGAAGAGGAGTTGCGGTACGGCCTCGCCCAGGGAGCGCAGGCGATCGCCACCGACGCCGGCTCCACCGACAGCGGCGCGGCCTATCTGGCGCTCGGAAAATCCAAGAATGACCGCAGCTCGGTGAAGCGGGACCTGGCGCTGCTGATGAAGGCCGGCGCCGAGGCCGGCATCCCGGTGATCGTCGGCACCTGCGGCCAGGCCGGCGGCGACCGCAACCTCGACTGGACCCGCGACATCGCCCTGGAGATCGCCGCCGAGCTCGGCCTGAAGCCCAAGATCGCCCTGCTCTATTCCGAGCAGGACAAGGCGGTTCTGAAGGCCAAGAACGCCGCCGGCAAGATCCGCCCCCTGCCCCCGCTCGGCCCCCTGGATGACGCCACCATCGAGGCCTGCGACCACATCGTCGCGGCGATGGGCGCCGAGCCCTATATCGCCGTCCTGCGGGAAGGCGCCGACCTGATCCTGGGCGGCCGGACCACCGACACCGCGGTCATCGGGTCCTTCGCCCTCTGGCGCGGCGCCCATACGGCGGCGACCTGGCACGCGGCCAAGGTCGCCGAGTGCGGCGCCCAGTGCACGGTCAACACCGGCGAAGGCGCCGGCGTGCTGATCTCGATCGGCGCCGAGGGTTTCGAGGTCGAGCCGCTCAGCCTTGCGAACCAGTGCAGCCCGCACAGCGTCTCGGCCCACATGCTCTATGAGAACAGCAATCCGTTCCGGCTGACTGAACCGGGCGGCGTCCTCGACGTCACGGAGTCCATCTACACGCTGGTGAATGAGCGGACCGTGCGGGTGACCGGGTCCCGCTGGGAGCCCCAGCCCTACACCATGAAGCTGGAAGGCGCCGCGGCCGGACGGTTCCAGACCCTCATGCTGATCGGCATCCAGGACCCGGAGGTGCTGTCGCGCCTGGACGAGTTCCACGACAAGCTGCTGCACGCCCTCTATCAGCGCACCCGCCGCACCATCGGCGAGGCCGCCGGCGACTTCCACATCTCGCTGCGGATCTATGGCTGGAACGCGGTCTCGGGCGACAAGCCGGCGCCGGGAACCCCTGCGCCGCGCGAGGTGGGCGTGCTGTTCATCGCCACCGCCGACACCCAGGCCATGGCCACCCAGATCGCCAACACCTGCAACGCCTACTTCTTCCACTTCCCCCTGCTGCGCGACAAGGAGCTGCCCAGCTACGGCTTCGCCTTCACGCCGGCCGAGGTCGAACGCGGACCGATCTATGAGTTCAAGCTGAACCACGTGGTCGAGACCGACGACCCCCTGGAGCTTGTGCGCACGAAATGGATCGACCTGTCAGAGGAAGGGACCGCCCATGTCGACCGTTAAGGACGTCTGCCGTCATGTCCGCTCGAAGAACGCCGGGCCGTTCTGGGTGACCTTCGACCTCTTCTTCGATGGCGAGGAGAGTTTCGCGAAGTACGCCGAGGCGCCGGCCCTGGGGCCGCAGCTCTTTGCGCGCCTGTTCGGGGCCGACCCGGCCTTCGTTCAGCGCTATCCGGTGGCGAGCCTGAACATGGTCAAGATCTCCTATGCCCGCACCGAACCCCAGGGCGGCATGATCGAGCGGGACATGCACCGCGGCCAGCAATATGTCCGCCTGCTCGACGTCGAGCTCGACTGATCCACGGCGGCGGCCCTCAAGACCTAGAGTCTAGATCGGGGCCATCGCCAGCCAGGGATGGCGTTGCAAATGCGCCATCTCGAACGCCCGGATTTCATCGGCGCGAGCCAGGGCCACGCCAATGGCGTCGAGGCCGTTCAACAGGGCGTGCCGGCGCGACGGATCGATCTCGAACCGCCAGACGCCGCCTGCGCCCTCAATAGTCTGGGCTTCCAGGTCCAGGGTGAGCCGGCTGGTCTCCGGCCGCGCCACCAGGGCCAGCAGATCCTCGGCCTCCTCAGGCGGCAGGGTCACGGCCAGCAGGCCGTTGCGGGCGCAGTTGTCGAAGAAGATGCCCGCGAAGCTGGTCCCGATCAGGGCGCGAACGCCCAGTTGCGAGAGCCCCCAGACCGCGTGCTCACGGCTTGAGCCGCAGCCGAAATTCGGCCCCACCACCAGGAAGCGGGCGTCACGCCAGGGCGGTTGGTTGAGGATGAAGTCCGCTCGCGGTTGGCCGGCCTCATCGAAGCGAAGGTCGTGAAAGGCGCCGCGGGCGAGGCCGGCGCGGTCGATGCCCTTCAGGAACTGCTTGGGCATGATGACATCGGTGTCGATATTGGCGGCCGGCAGGGGCGCTGCGATCCCCTCGACCCGCTGGAACGGCTCCATGGCCTAATCCTCCATCTGGCGCACATCGGTGAGACGCCCGCGAACCGCCGCGGCGGCCACCATGGCCGGGCTCATCAGGTGTGTGCGTCCGCCAGCGCCCTGGCGGCCCTCGAAGTTGCGATTGGTGCTCGAGGCGCATCGCTCTCCCGGCGCCAGGACATCGTCATTCATGGCCAGGCACATGGAGCAGCCCGACTGGCGCCACTCGAAGCCGGCCGCCTGAAAGATCAGGTCGAGCCCCTCGGCCTCGGCCTGACGGCGGACGCTGGTGGAGCCGGGCACCACCATGGCGCGGACGCCGGCCGCCACCGTCCGGCCCCGCAGGACCGCAGCGGCGTCACGCAGATCCTCGATGCGCGCATTGGTGCACGAGCCGATGAAAGCCCGGTCGATCCGCACGCTTTCAAGCGGCGCGCCGGGCTCAAGGCCCATGTATTCCAGCGCCCGGGCCGCATCGCGCCGCCGCGACGGGGTGGCCTCAGCCGCGGGATCGGGCACGCGCCCCAGCACCGAGACGGCCTGGTCGGGACTGGTGCCCCAGGTCACCATGGGTTCGATCTCTTCGGCGCGCAGCACCTCGTGGCGGGCATAGACGGCGCCGGGATCGGCCCTCAGCCCGCGCCATGACGCCACGGCGGCGTCCCACATGCCCCCCTTCGGCGCCCTGGGAAGACCGGAAAGATAGTCGAACACCTTCTCGTCCGGGGCCACCAGGGCGCCGCGGGCGCCGCACTCCACCGCCATGTTGCAGAGGGTCATGCGGCCCTCGACGCTGAGCGCCGACAGGGTGTCGCCGCAGAATTCGATGGCGCAGCCGGTGGCCCCGTCGGCGCCGATCCGGGCGATCAGGGCCATCACCACGTCCTTGGCGGTGACGCCCAGCGGCAGGCGGCCGGTCACCTCCACCTTGATGGGCTTGAGCCGGCGATAGACCACCGTCGAGGTGGCCAGCATGTGCTCGATGTCAGACGTGCCGATGCCGAATCCCAGGGCGCCGAAGGCGCCATAGGTGGTGGTGTGGCTGTCGCCGGCGGCCACCACCATGCCCGGCAGGATCAGGCCGAGTTCCGGGGCGACCACATGCTCGATCCCCTGGTTGGGGTGGAGGATGTCGAAGAGTTCGATGCCGAAGTCGCGGCAGTTGCGGCCGAAATAGGCCACCTGCTCGGCCCCGCCGGGATCGGGCATGCTTGCGGTGCGGATCGGCGCGGTGGCGTTGACGTGGTCGACCACCCCCAGCAGGCGCTCGGGCCGCCACACCTTCCGGCCGGCGTCGCGCAGTCCGGTGAAGGCCTGCGGGCTGGTGTATTCATTGAGGACGCTGCGATCGACGTAGAGCAGCACCGTGGCGCCGTCCTCGTCCAGGCGGGCGACGGTGTGGTCGTCCACCAGCTTGTCATAGAGGGTCCGGGGCGGGCTCATGCGTCCACCACGTCCAGGGGCTGGCGCCCGTCGGCGACGATACAGGCCGGCGGCGGATCCTCCCCGTTCAACACGGCGACCACACAGCGGGCGGCGATCATATTGGTGCGCGCCAGGCCTTCACGGGTGGAGGCGCCGGCGTGGGGCGCGGCGATGACGTCGGCCCGGGCGATCAGAGCGTCGGTGACGGGCTGCAGGGCCGGATCGCTCTCGCTCTCGAACACGTCGAGGCCGGCGCCGCCCAGGCGCCCGCCCTGCAGCGCGGCCAGCAGGTCACGGTCCGACACCAGGCCGCCGCGGGCGGTGTTGATCAGGAAGGCGCCGGGCCGCATCCGATCGATCGCTGCGGCGTCGATCATATGCCGGGTGGCCGGCGTCAGGGGGGCGTGGAGGGTGATGTAGTCGCTCTGCGTCAGCAGGGTGTCGAGGTCCACATGGCGGACGCCCGTCCGGGCGGCGTATTCGGGATCGGTCCGCGAAGTCGCCACCAGCACCTCGGCCTCGAAGCCGCTCAGGCGCTGGACGACGCTGCGCCCGATCCGCCCGAGGCCCACCAGGCCGACGGTCTTTTGATAGAGGTCGGACCCCATCAGGATCGACCACGAGCCGGCGTTCATCTGCGCCTTCGCCTCGCGGAAGCGACGGCCGAGCGCGATCATCATGCCGATGGCCTGGTCGGCGACCGAGGCGTCGTTGCCGCCCGCCGCGATGGTCACCACCCGCCCGAGCTCGGTGGCGGCCTCGAGGTCCACCCGCTCATAGCCGACCCCGCGTCGCGCGATGACCGCCAGGCGTGGCAGGGCCATGAGCAGAAAGCGCGTGACCTTGGCATGGCCGACGATCCAGCCCTGGGCGCCGACCAGCATCGCGGCCAGGCGATCATGGTCGAGGTCGCCATCGGCCTCCCCCGGCGCCAGGTCGGCGATGACGACGTCGCAGCCGGCCGCCTCCAGATAGGCGATCGCAGCCTCGTCGAAGAACCGCTGGGTCACCACGACCCGCCTGTTGTTGAGCGCCATGCCTGCACCTCCCGTGACCGCCCTTGCGGTAACCCAGGCCGGGCGCGGCGGGCCAAGTCCGCTTGCGCATAAGCCTATGCGGCTGGTGACGAGGGCTTGGCAGGCCGGGGATTTAGCGGGTGGCGATACGGTGCAGGCGCGCCTTGGTCCGCAGCACGTGCTCGGTCATGAGCCTGCCGGCCGCTGCGCTGTCGCCGCCGCGGATGGCCTCCAGAATGGCCTCATGATCGGCTTGCGAGACGCAGATGAATTCCGGCGGCGTGTCGGGCACTTCGCGCAGGCGCAGGGGCACATGGTCGGCCACGGTCGGGCACAGCCGGGCCGGATCCCCAAACAACGGATAGAGCAGCGTCATGCGGATGGCGTTGCGCAGGACGCCGTTCTGAGGCGCCAGCTGGATCGCCCGGTGAAACAGGCGGTTGATGGCGTACCAGTCCCGCTCGATGGCCTCGGACCAGCGGCCCTCGGCCAGGATGGCCCCACCGCGCTCCACCATGCGCTCGACCTCCGCCAGGGCATCAGCCGTCCAGCCCATCTCCACCGAGAGCCTGGCCCCCAGGCCCTCGAGTTGCGCCCGCACGTCGATGGAATCGAGGATGTCGCTGAGCTTCATGCTCTGGACGGTGTAGCCGCGATTGACCCCATAGCTGACCAGGCCCTCGGCGGAGAGCACCGCCAGGGCGCTGCGCACCGGGGTGCGCGAGACGTTCATCTCGGTGGCCAGGGCCTCGGCCCGGAGCTTGCTGCCCGGCGGCAGACGACCCATGACGATCTGTTCGCGCAGGTGGGTCAGGACGGTGTAGGTCGCAGGCTCGGTATAGGGCTCGGAACTCGCCGCCCCGAACGACGCCAGCCATCCTTCACCTGTCATCCCAGCCGTCCTTTCGCCAGTTCCCCGCCCCGGGGGAGAGCGCCTCAGATACACCACTGCGGAGAGATTGCAGCGCCTCCCGACCCTGGTGTCGAGGCCGGTGATAGTCTTACACGGCCCAGGCCCGGTGGGCGCGGCGGAGGAGACGGCGGATGGAACTGGCCTGGCTGGAGGACTTTCTGGCGCTTGCCCGGGAGCGGAACTTCTCGCGCGCCGCCGAGGTCCGCCACATATCGCAGCCGGCCTTCAGCCGCCGCGTCCGCATGCTGGAGGACTGGCTCCAGGCGCCGCTCTTCGACCGCGACACCCACCGCGTGGAACTGACCGCGGCCGGGGCGGAATTCCTGCCCATCGCCGAGGAGATCGCGCGCCGTATCGCCTTTGGCCGAGAACGGGTCCGGGAGGTCGCCGAACTGTCGGCCAGCAGCCTGCGCATCGCCTGCACCAATGTCCTGTCCCTGACCTTCTTCCCCGCCTGGCTGCAGGTCCTGGAACAGGCCGCCGCGCCCTCGAACATCAGCCTGGTCACCGACAGCATGGCCGACTGCGAGCGCCTGATGATCGAGGGCCAGGCGCAGTTCATCCTCTGCCACCATCACCCGGCGACCACGACGGAACTCGACTCCGCAGCCTTCCTCGCCCTGGACATCGGCGCCGATGTGCTGGCGCCGGTGAGCGCGCCGGCGGGGCCGGGGGACGCCGCGCCCCGGCATCCCCTGCCTGGGTCGCCCGAGACGCCCACCGCGCATCTGGCCTTCAGCGCCGCCTCCGGCATGGGGCGCATCGTCTCGGCCACGCGGAGCGCCGGGGCGCCGGCGACCTGGCTCACCCCCGTATTCACCGCGCACCTGGCCATGGTGCTGCTGATCATGGCGCGGGAGGGACGCGGCATGGCCTGGCTGCCGCTCAGCCTGACGAGACAGGACCTGGAGGCCGGCCGCCTGGTGCGCAGCGCGCCCTCCGGCGACTGGGACATCCCCATGAGCATCCGCCTGTATCGCCCCCGCGCGCGGCAAAGCCCGGCGGCGGAGGCCTTCTGGTCCCAGGCGGCCGCGGCGGCGGACGAAGCGGCGCGTCCGGCCCGCCGCTAAGCCGCCCACAAGGCGACCTGTCGGCCCGTCCGGCGTGTCAGAGCTCATTCTTGGGCCTCATGGAGTCCTGAGAACATATCGCTTTTCAGTCCGCCCCCCCGGCTCCAAGCCTCCTTCAAACCATGTGGGAGAGAACTGATGAGCGTGTCGCCGCTGCAAGACCTGGTCGAGACCGTGCTGGGCGCCGACCGCTCCGATGAGATGTTCCAGCTGCTGGTCGTGCATCCCGACCTGATGGCCCCGGCCGAGGGAGTCAGCCGCGCGGTCATGGCCCAGGCCCTGAACATGGTGCTGTTCAGCGACCTGCTGCTTCGGGTGCCGGCCGCGGCGGACTATGCTGCCGACTGCCTGCGGGACGGTCGGACCATCTTCCATGACCATGGCGCGGTGCGCACGGTGGTGATGAGCGGCATGGGCGCGCTGCCGTCCGGCGAGGCCGCCGTGGTGCGCGTGCTGAAGCCGTTGGGCTACCAGCAGAACGGGCTCTATCCCCTGGAGCGCCTGAAGATGACGGGGCGCTCCTACGCCCATCTCGACTATCCCGAGGACATCGCCCAGTTCTTCGTCAGCGAGCTGCACACCGACCGGTTCTCGCCGGACTTCGTCAAGGCCGCCCGCGCCGTCACCGCCACGTCCCGCGACCCGCTGTCGGATGCGGCCAAGGCCGTGCTGGCGACATTCCAGGCCAAGGGCGAGGTGGATCTCGCCGCGGCGGCCGCCGTCCTGCCCGTCCTGGCGGCCTGCTTTGACCGCCAGCACGACGCGCCGGCCCGGGCCGACTACGAGGCCCTGCTGGCGGAGTCGGCCGAAATGGCCTGGATCGCCACCGAGGGGAACGCCTTCAACCACGCCACCGACCGGGTGGACGACGTCGAGGCCGTGGCCGAAGCCCAGAAGACCCTGGGCCGGCCGATGAAGGACACGGTCGAAGTCTCGGGCTCGGGCCGTGTGCGGCAGACCGCCTTCCGCGCCGCCCAGGTGATGCGGGACTTCGTGGACGCCGACGGGGCCACGGTCACGCGGTCGGCGCCCGGCTCCTTCTACGAGTTCATCACCCGCCTGCAGATGACCGACGAGAAGACCGGCCGCCCGCGCCTGGACCTCGCCTTTGACAGCTCCAACGCCCAGGGCATCTTCAAGATGACCGCCGCGGCCGGCGCCGATCGCTGAGGCATGAACGCCCAACTCGCCGCCGACCTTGCGAAACTGGTGGGCGACGACGCTCTGCTGACGGCGCCGGAGGACCTGCGGGCCTATGATCAGGCGGCGCGCTATGAGGGCGGCCGCGCCGCGGTGGTGGTCCGGCCCCGCACCCCGGCCGGCGTCTCGGCGATCGTCGCCTGGTGTGTCAGCCACCAGGTGGCGCTGGCGGTCCAGGGCGCCAATACGGGCCTGGTCGGCGCCTCGACGGCGGACGACAGCGGCCGTCAGGTTCTGCTCAGCCTGGAGCGGCTGCAGGCGCCGCTGGAGATCGACCCCATCAACCGCAGCGTCCGCGCCGGCGCCGGCGTCCGCCTCTCGGCCGTCAACGCCGCCCTGCAGCCGCACGGCCTCTTCCTACCCATCGACCTGGGCGCCGACCCCACCGTCGGCGGCATGGCGGCGACCAACACCGGCGGCGCCCGCTTCATCCGCTATGGCGACATGCGCCGGCAGGTGCTCGGCCTGGAGATGGTCCTGGCCGACGCGGCCGGAACGGTGGTGCGACTGCGCCGCGGCCTGCGGAAGGACAATACCGGCCTCGACCTGCGCCAAGTGGTGATCGGGGCCGGCGGCGCGCTCGGCGTCATCACCGCCGTGGAGTTCGAGGCTCATCCCCTTCCCGCCCAGACCGCAGCGGCCCTGGTGCTGCTGGAGGACCTCGACACCGCCCTGCCGCTCCTCCTGCACATGGAACGGGAAGGCGGCGAGACCCTGTCGGCCTTCGAGGGCATGTCCCGGGCCGCCCTGGCCGCGGCGCTGACTCACGGGCCAGGGCTGCGAAACCCCTTCGCAGGCGGCCTGCCGCCCTATGCGGTGCTTGTGGAACTCAGCACCACGCGATCGCTGCGGCCCGGCGAGACGCCCCTGGCCCAACAGCTGGAGCAGAGTCTGGCCGACTGGCTGGAGACCGACGAGGGCGGCGGCGTCATCGATATCCTGACCGGCGCGCCAGAGCCGCTCTGGGCGATCCGCCACGCCATTTCCGAAGGCCTGCGGGCCAAGGGCCGTGTGATCGGCTTCGACCTCGCCTTCCGTCGGTCGGACCTGGCGGCCTTCCGTCGCGCGGCGTCCGCACGCCTGGCCGGGGATTTTCCCGAGTTCGAGCTCTGCGACTTCGGCCACATCGGGGACGGCGGCGTCCACTTCAACCTGGTCTGCGATCCCGACGCGCCCCCCACGGCCGACCGGCTGTCGGCGCTCCGCGCGGCGGTCTACGAGATCGCCTGCCTGCAGTTCGGCGGCAGCTTCAGCGGCGAGCATGGCCTGGGCCGGGCGAACCTCGCCCAGTACAAGGCCCTCACGCCGGCCCCCGTGCGAGGCCTGGCGGCCCGCGTCCAGGCGGCCTTCGCTGACCGAGCCCTCGGCGCCGTGGACTTCGCCGCCCTCCGCTGAGGGCCCGGACCTCAGGGCGCCGGACGCGCCGAGCGGATCACCGGCGGCAGCTCCGCAGGCTCAAAACCGATCCTGTCGGCCTCGAGCACCACGCAGCGGCCCGTGAAGTCGACGCCCTCGCACAGCTGCCAGCGGCCGGTCACATGGGCGCTCAAGGGCGCGCCGCCCCCGCCGGGCGCCTCAAGGTCAGGGGCGGCCTCAGACACCGAGAGCCGGAGCCCCATGAACTCGCGGCGGGCGTAGAGCTCCAGCAGCGGCTCGGCCGGCGCATCCCCCTCGACCCCGCGATAGGTGGCGAAGATCGACCGGACCTCGAAGCTGGCCGCCCCGACCCGCTCGGGCACATAGTCGAAGTTGGGCGTGTCGCGCCGAAGCACGGTGCAGGGATTGGTGAACTCCGGCGCGCCGCAGATGTCCCAATAGCCGATCACCTTGGCGCTCAGGGGCCGGAAGGGGATGGCGGCCCTGGTGTCGGCGAGATCATCCCGGGTCGTGAAGCTCTGGCCGGCGAAGTCAGGGGCGCTGAAGAAGGTGATCTCGTCCTCCTGGGCCACAGCCGACGACCCCAGGACGAGGGCCAGCCCCGACCCGATCAGGGCCGAGCCAAGGGCGCGGAAACGTGCGGGCATGGGCGTTCGACCTAGGCGCTGTAGGCGATGAAGCGGCCAAGCCCGCCCACCGTCAGCCAGATAAGAAGGGAAGAGGCGGCCATGAGGCGCCCGGCCAGGGGCGGGGCGGCGTCCCAACCGGCCAGGCGGCTCTTGAACATCAGGTTGAAGGCCAGGGCGTTGGCCAGGCCCAGGACCAGGCCGGCCATCTTCCAGAGGAAGATCCTGTTCTGCGCCAGGGGGCCGGCGTCGGCGGAAAACACCACAAGGCCGCTGATCACGAAGAGGCCCAGCCCGACGACCGCCAGCGGCGTCATGAACCGCGACAGGGGCTCCAGCGGCAGCGCCCGGGCGAAGCCCAGCAGCCTGAGATCGACTGCGCCGATCCCACCGATCAGCAGGATCAGCCCCAGCAGGTGGGCGAGGTTGGCGATCGGATAGAGCCCGCCGCCGCTGCGCGCCGCCTCGCCCAGGGGCGATTGCTCAAGGGCGACCGCGAGCGCCTGGAACGTCTCAAGCAGCGCCATCTCAGCGCATCTCGACGGTCTTGCCACCCACCATGATGCGCTCGGCGCGAACCTCCAGGGTCCCATCGGTCCGCGGGTAGCCCACGATCCTGACCTTGGCGCCGGCCGGCAGGTCCTTGGCGCTCAGCCCCCGCGCCGCGACGCGGGCGACCGGACCCAGAACGACGGTCCAGACCTTGTCGCCCACCGTGATGGCCATCTCCGCATGGGGGTTGCGCCAGCGGGTCGACTGAACCGCGCCATCGAGGGTGATGCTGCGGTTGGCCGCATAGGATCCCCAGCCGTGATGGGCAGAGGCGATACTTGGCGCGCCAAGACTAATCGAAAGAGCAAGCAGTACGCCCCGCCACATGGAAGACCCCGACCTCGACTGAACACTTGAAATGGAATGTTCCGCCCACGGCTCAGGCTGACAAAGCGATAGTTTCTCATCAGCCCATGCGGGTTCGTCGTTCCGCGCCGGGCCGGCCTGGGTCGCGGGATCAGCTATGGGCCTGGGCGATGATCCAGTTGGTGAAGGCCCTCAGGCCTTCGGACACCCCCCGGTTCTCCGGCACGACCCAGTAATAGGCCTTGTTGAGGCTCAGCGGCTGGTCTTCGAACAGGGTCACGAGACGCCCCGAGGTCAGCTCATCCTCGATCAGCACCTTGGGCAGGATCGCCGCGCCCAGGCCGGCGGCCGCGGCCTGGGCGATCATGGCGAACTGCTCGTAGCGGGGGCCGCGGTTGACCCCGGGTAGGTCGAAGCCGGCCACGTCGCACCAGTCGGCCCAGGCGGTGGCCCGCGTGGTCTGGTGCAGCAGGGTGGCGCGCTCCAGATCCTCCGGCTGTCGAAGGCGGCGGGCGGCGCGATATTCCGGGCTCGTCACCACCACGGTGACCTCGTTCATCAGGTGGTGGCAGTGGGCCGAGGCCCAGGTCGGGGCGCCGTAGTGGATCGCCGCATCGAACATCTCGCTCTCGAAGTCGAACGGCTCGAGCCGGGCGGAGAAGTTCAGGGTGATGTCGGGATGGGCCTCGACGAAGGTCGGCAGCCGCGGCACCAGCCAGCGGGTGGCGAAGGTCGGCAGCACCGCAACCGTCAGCGTCGTGGTGGCCTCGGTGAACGCCATCACCTTGTGGGTCGCCTGGCGCAGTTCGGCGAGGATGCGCTGGACTTCCTTCAGATAGGCGACCCCCGCCGCCGTCAAGACCACCCGCTGGCGAACCCGCTCGAACAGGACGACGTCGATGCGGTCCTCCAGCATGCGCACGGCGCGGCTGATGGCGCTCTGGGTCAGGTTCAGCTCGACCGCCGCCCGGGTGAAGCTCCCATGGCGGGCGGCGGCCTCGAAGGCCGTCAGGTCGCCAATGGAGGGAAGCAGGAAATGACGGGACATTGATACTGGGAGGTCATGCGTAGAACTCACGAGACGTCAGGCCTGGCGTTGAGACCAGCAGATTGCGGGGCTTTCGCCCCTGTCCTGGCCTGGAAGTTCAGAAGCCGTGCTCATGTGCCGCTATTGCGGGCGCCGCTCTCCGGGACGCGTGAGCAAAGAAGAAGCGCATGGCCGCCGCCAGTCGGATTGGCGGCGGCCGCGCCTGTCGTTCGAGAGGG
The DNA here is from genome assembly GCA_964515365.1 of uncultured Phenylobacterium sp. Lineage (GTDB taxonomy): Bacteria > Pseudomonadota > Alphaproteobacteria > Caulobacterales > Caulobacteraceae > Phenylobacterium. The sequence continues at coordinate 81,489 of CAZERE010000001.1, forward strand.
GGCTAGAACGACTTGCGAAGATTGACGCCCACCGTCCGCGGCAGGGTCGAGTTGACGAGTTGTTCGGAGCCTGCGCCCGAACTCACGGAGTAGGCGCCGTAGATGTCGAACACGTTGCGGACGAAGACATAGGCGCCCCAGTCTGGCCCTTCGAGCCCGGTGCGCAGGTTCACGACGCCGAAGTCGCCCTGCTTCTCGTAATAGGTGTTCGTCGGGCGGAAGTGGGAATAGGACTTGCCGATATAGCTGTAGTCCAGCCGCATCATCCCGTCGAAGGCGTCGGAAACCGGCCACACATAGTCGACGCTGGTCGAGGCCGAGAACTTGCTGATGTCGGGAATCTGGTCGCCCTTGTCCCCCAGCGAGGTGGAGTCGCGGATATTGGGGTTGATCTGGTCTTCCAGCAGTTCGGGCTCGGAGAAGGTGAGACCGCCGGAGATCGACAGACCCGCCATCGGACGCGCCATATACTCGAACTCGACCCCCCGGATCCGCGCCTTGCCGGCGTTGACGATGAAGCTGCAGCAGCCGCTCAGGGTCTGGGCCGAGGTCTGGATATTATCCCAGTCGATCTGATAGAGCGCCGCATTCAGCGTCAGCCGGCGGTCAAACCACGCCGTCTTCACGCCCAGCTCATAGTTCCACACTGCGTCCGGCCCATAGGGAACCAGTTCCGGCTCCAGGTTCGGCGTGTTGTTCGCCCCGCCCGGACGGAAGCCTTCGGCCGCGGTGGCGTAGAGCATGATGTCGGGATTGAACTGATAGTTGACGCTGTACTTTTCGAGCCAGCCCTCGGCGTCGGCGCTGGAGCTCCGCCAGGGTTCGACCAGCGAACCCGACACCCAGTTGGGCATGTCGGTCTGGCCGAAGGTGGTCTTGTCGTACTTGAACTGCCGCAGGCCGACATTGAAGGTCAGGCCGTCGATCAACTCGTAGGAGACATCGCCGAACAGGGCCGTCTGGTCGGTCTCGGTGGTGATGTCCCGGTGGAAGAAGATGGTCGGCGGGATGCCGATCACGCCGGTGCTGGCGTCGACCACGGCCAGCGTGCTGTCGACATAGTCCTCGCGCTTCTCGATGAAGGCGCCGACGGTCCAGTTGAGCTTCGAGTCACCCTTGGAGCTGATGCGAAGTTCGCTGTTGAAGGTGTGCAGCCAGGCCGGCTTGTAGAGCGTGGTCGGGGTCTGCGAGAGGGCGAAGGCGGTGAACTGGGCGAGCTGCTGGCTGTTGCACGACGTGGTCGGCACGCCCAGCGACAGCTTGAACCAGTTGGTGCAGTTGGCCACGCTCGTGGAGTTGCGCAGCATCGTATAGGTGTAGTCGCTGGCGTTGACCTGATCCCACTCATAATAGGCCGCCGCCCAGGAGATGTCGGCGAATCCGACGTCCCATTCCAGGTCGCTGGAATAGAGCGTGATCTCGTCGCGGTTGATCGGGATGACATAGCGATCGGTGCTGTATTCCTTTTCGCCGAGCAGCGGGTACCAGGTCGACCCGCCGCCGGGAGCGTCGGTCTTCTGGCGCATGAACATGCCGTGCCAGGAGACATTGTCCAGCGGCAGGGCCGTGACCATGACGCGGCCGCCCGTGGTGATGCGGTCGTTGATGTCCTCTGCGCCGTAGCGGATGTTGTCGATGAAGCCGCCGCGCTGTTCTTCGTAGAGCACCAGGCGGGCGCCGAGCTTGTCCTCGATCAGCGGCACATTGACCACGCCCTTGGCGTAGTAGCTGGCCTCGCCCTCCTCCATCGCCGAGCCCATGACGTCGACGGCGCCGGAAAATTCCCGGGTGTCAGCCTTGTTGAAGATGACCCGGACCGTGCCGCCCATGGAGCCCGAGCCGTAGAGGGTGCCCTGGGGTCCACGCAGGACCTCGATCCGCTCCACATCGAACAGGTTGCCGTCCTGGGAGCGGCCGCCGGAATTCTGGCTGGTGTCGGAGGGGCCGGTGAGCGGCGTCTCGTCGTAATAGAGGCCGACGGTCGCCTCGCCCGACGCCTGGATGCCCCGCAGGGTGATACGGCCGCCCCCGTCCGAACCCCCGCCGATCTTCAGGCTGGGCACCATGGAGGTGATGTCCTGCAGCCCGGTGGCGCCCATGTTCTCCAGGGCGGTTTCGCCCAGGGCGGTAATGGCCAGCGGCGTCGTCTGCACCGTCGTGTCGCGCCGGGTCGCCGTCACGATCAGCTCGTCGACCTCGCTGACCGCCTCCTGGGCCGAGGCGGCGCTGACCGAAAGCGCCGCGATCGCCGCGCCGGCCAGGAGGCCCAACTTGGCGCCAAGTCCTGATGATATTCCGCGCATGAACTTATCCCCTTGTCCTGCCGTCGGGCTCCGCTCGTGGGGCCTCTGCAGGGAAGACGCGGGCTCGGCGCAAACCACCACATCGCAAAAATCACCGCGCCGCCTGGCGTCTGGGCCTCGCCCTCCGTCGCCTGGAACCGACAGGTGGAATCGCGCGCGCGAAGCGGGCTCGCCCATGCCGTTTTGTCATGAGGCGGACAGAATAAATCGCTTTCGGGGGCTGCTGATCGGGTGAACCCTCGTCATCCGAACAACGGGTTCAGGCGTTCGGGGGATGATCGTGTCTAAGACCACGCAGGGCGAAGCGGGCGGCCGGCCCGCCATCCTCCCATCGGCCCTATCGGCCCTCGTCTCGGGCGCCCGATGACGTCCCTCGACGCGCCGCCGGCCACGGCGGAGACCGATCGCCCCCGCGGGCCCGTCGCCGCCTTCCTCGGGACCTACTGGTTCGGCGTCACCCTCTGGAAGCGCATCTTCCTCGGCATGGCCCTGGGGGTGGGCGCCGGCCTCCTTCTGGGGGAGCAGGCCGAACAGATCCGCTGGATCGGCGATCTCTTCATCCGGCTGATCCGCATGCTGGTCACGCCGCTGGTCTTCGCCACCATCGTGGCCGGCGTCGTCTCCATGGGCGACATCCGCCGCCTGGGGGGCATCGGGGTCAAGACCCTGTTCCTCTACTTCGTCACAACCCTGATCGGCGCAGCCCTGGGGCTTGGCCTGGGCGCCCTGGCTCGGCCCGGCGTCGGGGTGGTCCTGGGCCAGCCGACCGACGCCCCCGCTGTCGCTGCGCCTCTGTCGCTCACCGACCAGTTCCTGGCCATCGTGCCGATGAACCCGGTGGCCGCCCTGGCCGAGGGCGACATTCTGGCGGTAATCTTCTTTGCGATCATCTTCGGCCTGGCGGTGCTGACCGCCGGCGAGCACGGGCGTCCTGTGGCGAGGGCCTTCGCGTCCCTGGCCGACGTCATGCAAAAGATGACCCGGGGCGTGATGGAAGTCGCCCCCTTCGGCGTCTTCGCCCTGATCGCCTGGGTGACCGGCGTCGTCGGCCCGGCCGCCTTCATCCATGTCTTCCTGCTGGCCGTCTGCGTGCTGGTCGGCTGCGCCCTGCAGGTGCTGGTGGTGCATGGCGGGCTGATCCGCCTGGCGGCCGGCCTGCCCGTCACCCCCTTCCTGCGGGACATCGCGGACGCCGTGGTGGTCGCCTTCTCCACCTCCTCCAGCGCCGCGACCCTGCCTGTGGTGATGCGCGTCGCCGAGGAGAACCTGGGGGTGAGCCGGGTGGTCGCCTCCACCAGTCTTCCGATTGGCGTCACGGTGAGCATGGACGGCACCGCCATGTATGTGGGGCTGCTGGCCATGTTCGCGGCCCAGGCCTTTGGGGTCGAGGTGACGATGCTCCAGTGCCTGCTGGTGATCATCTCCATCGCGGTCATCGCTGTCGGCTCGGCGCCGGTGCCCTCGGCTTCGCTGTTCCTGCTGGCCGGCGTGCTGCAGACCCTGGGCCTTGGTCCTGAACAGACCGCCATGGTGGTGGGCTTCATCCTGCCCTTCGACCGCATCCTCGACATGATGCGCACGGTGCCGAACTGCACCTCCGACCTCGCCGTGGCGGTGACCGTCGCGAAATGGGAGGGCGAACTCGACAAGGATGTGTATCTCGCCAAGCCCACAACTTGAGCGAGTTGTTGGCAGGACGACGTCCGTTGAGCGCAAGACATGAACCGATGAAATTTGATCATCAACTTGCGTCAACAACACATCATCCAATGTGACAAAACCAAGCAAATGTCATTTTTTGGTATTCAAAGACAAAATATCCCAGATTACGTCCCGAATTACAGTCATCATCCAGACAACGGGTGACTTATTTTGCGGGGGGATAGATGTCCGCTTTATATTCCAGCATTCAGGTCTCAGATCAGGCCGCGCCCTGGGAGGTGCTGACATTTTGCCCTTCCCTTCGCGCCTTCTTCCGAAACAAGGCGCCTGAGGACGAGATCGACGACCTCATCCAGGAGGTCCTGATCCGCATGCACGGACGTGACGCCGGCGGCATCGACAATCTGGAGCACTATGTGATCCGCGTCGCCCGGAACGTCCTGCGCGACCGCTACCGCCGCGACCAGGTCCGCCGTCGTCAGGACCACTGCGAACTGCTCGAGCACGACCACCCGCCCGACGACATGTCGCCCGAACGGATCCTGCGGGCGCGGGAACAGCTTGCGACCACTCTCCAGGCCATGGACGAATTGCCTGAGCGTAGCCGCACCATCTTGGTTCTTCTGAGATGGGAGGGCATGTCCTACAGTGAGGTGGCGGAGCTTCTCGACATCTCCGTCAGCGCCGTCCAGAAGCACGTCACGCGTTCGATGCGCCACCTGATGGCCCGGGTCCTGGAGAGGCATGAACCGCAAGCCGACATCGAGCCCTGCGACAGCGGCGGCCTTGGCCGTCGCCGCCGAATGGCTTGTGCGTCTGCAGTCAACTGACCCCTGCCCCGAGACCCGCGAGGCGGCCGAACAATGGGCCGCCGCCTCGCCGGAGAACGCCCAGGCCTGGGCGCAGGTGAACGCGCTCTGGAGCGACCTGGGCGACGCCGCCCAAAATCCCCGGGTGATCGCCCTGCGGATTCGGGCCCGGGCCGACGCCGAGGCTCGGCGCCGGCGCACGCCGCCCTCAACTTAGGCAAATGACATGGCCCGCTGGCGCCGCGCTGGGCGCGCCGCCGCCCCGGCGAAGATAGATCCCGTTTCCCCCGCCCAGGTGGCGAAGTCCGCCCTCGCTGCGTCTACCCCTGTATGGGCTGCGCACGGCGCGCGGGCGGTGAAACTGGGGTTGTGGAGATGCGTGGGAAACTTGCGGCGGCCGTCCTGGGGACGGCCCTCTTCCTTTCTGGCCTAGGGGCGGACGCACAGACGGCGGCAAGGGTCTCGCCGCCCAGTTCGGTGTTCGGCTTCGATATCGGCGACGACTACAAGCTCGCCAACTACACGCAGCTGGAGACCTACTGGAAGCGCCTGGCCGGCGAATCCGACCGGATGAAGCTGACCACCATCGGCAAGACCGCCGAAGGCCGCGACCAACTGATGGCCATCGTCTCGGCGCCTGAGAACCTCGCCCGCCTGGATCACTACAAGGACATTTCCCGGCGCCTCGCCAGGGCCGAGGGCCTGACCGAGGAACAGGCCAAGGCCCTGGCGGCCGAAGGCAAGACGGTGGTCTGGATCGATGGCGGCCTGCACGCCACCGAGACCGTGGGGGCCCAGCAGCTCACCCTGACGCTCTACGAGATGGTCAGCGGACAGGACGCCGAGACCCAGCGCTTCCTTCGAGACAACATCATCCTGTTCGTGCCGGCCAATCCGGACGGCATGGAGCTGGTCTCGGACTGGTACATGCGCAAGGCCGACCCCGCTCAGCGGAGCTTCAACGACATTCCGCGGCTCTATCAGAAGTATGTCGGGCACGACAACAACCGCGACTTCCTGATGTCGAACCAGCCTGAGAACATCAATATCAACCGGGTTCTCTATCGCGAGTGGTTTCCCCAGATCGTCTACAATCACCACCAGGCCGGACCTCCGGGCATGGTCGTGTTCATCCCGCCCTTCCGCGACCCCTACAACTACAACCTTGAGCCCATGGTCATCACCGGCCTGGACGGGGTCGGGGCGGCCATGACCGACCGGCTGATCCGCGAGGGCAAGCCGGGCTCGGGCCGGCGTAGCGTGGCCACCTATTCCAACTGGACCAACGCCACCCTGCGATCGACCGCGCTCTTCCACAACGCCATCGGCATCCTGACCGAGATCACCGGTTCGCCGACCCCGATGACCATCGATCTGCTGCCCAAGGAACAGATCGCCCGCAACGACCTGCCCATGCCGATCGCGCCGCAGGAATGGCGCTTCCACCAGCCCATCGGCTACTCGGTCAGCATGAACCGGGCGGTGCTCGACTTCGCATCCCGCAACCGCGAAAATCTGCTGTTCGGCATCTATCGCATGGGCCGGAACGGCATCGAGAAGGGCCAGCAGGACTCCTGGACCATCACGCCGACGGACATCGCCAAGCTCGACGCCGCGGTGAAGGCCGCGCCGCCCTTCAAGCCGACCACCGGCGACACCTGGCGGCGGTCGGAGGCGGTGGATCCCGCCCTGTTCGCCGCCCTGCGCGCGCCGGAAGACCGCGATCCCCGCGGCTATATCATCCCCGCCGACCAGGCCGACCTTCCGACGGCCGTGGCCCTGGTCAATGTGCTGATCAAGGGCGGGGTGGATGTGGACCGCGCCACCCGGGCCTTCACGGTCGCCGGCAAGACCTATCCGGCCGGCTCCTATGTGGTGAAGACCGGCCAGGCCTACCGCTCCACCGTGCTCGACATCTTCGAATCCCAGAACCATCCCGACGACTTCCCCTATCCGGGCGGCCCGCCGATCCCGCCCTATGACGTCGCCGGCTACACCCTGGCCTACCAGATGGGCGTGGAGTTCGACCGGGTGCTCGACGGGTTTGAAGCACCCGTGGAGCCGGTCGCCGACGTCATCGCTCCGCCGCCGGGCCGCATCCTTGGCCAGGGCGCCGGCGGCTATCTGATCAGCCGCGAGACCAACAACGCCTTCATCATCCAGAACCGCCTGCTGGCGGCCGGCAAGCCGGTCTTCTGGCTGACCTCCGAAGTGCGGCACGGGGGCGAGACCTTCGCGCCGGGCGCCTTCTGGGTTCCGGCCGGGGATGGGGTGCGAGACCTGATCGAGGCCGGCGCCCGCGACACGGGGGTGAACGTCTACGCCGCCGCAGCCCAGCCCGTCTCCCCCACCCTGCCGATCAAGCCCGTGCGGATCGCCCTGGTGGACACCTATGGCGGCGTGATGCCGTCGGGCTGGATCCGCTGGATCTTCGAGCAGTTCGAGTTCCCCTATGAGGTGGTCTATCCTCAGGGCCTGGACGCTGGAAATCTCAACGCCAAGTACGACGTCATCGTCTTCGCCAATGATGTGATCCCGTCCGATCCCCGTCGTGAACGGGCCCAGCCGGACGCAGCCTCCATCCCGGCCGAATTCCGCGGCTGGCTGGGCAGGATCACCCCCGAGACCACCGTGCCTCAGCTGGACCGCTTCGTCCGGCAAGGGGGCGCGCTGATCGCCATCGGCAGTTCGACCCGCCTGGCGAAGGATCTGGGCCTTCCGGTGCAGGACGCCCTGGTCAACGCCCAGGGCGAGCACCTGCCGCGGACCGAGTTCTTCGTCCCCGGCGCCATCATGACCAATGTGGTGGATGTCAGCGATCCCCTGGCCTACGGCCTGCCCGAGGAGGTGAAGGTCTATTACTACAATAGCCCGGCCTTCAAGGTCGCCCCGGGCGCTCAGGGCGTCCGGACGGTGGCCAGCTTCCCGGGCCCCGACACGATGATCAGCGGCTGGGCCCTGGGCCAGGCCAGCCTCGATGGGGCGAGCTCGATCGTCGAGGCCGATCTCGGCCGCGGCAAGGTGTTCCTGATGGGTCCGGAAGTGACCCAGCGGGCGCAGTCCCACGGAACCTACAAGTTCCTGTTCAACGGCCTGTTCTACGGACCGGCCGCGGCGGCCCAGGGCGGCGCGGGTCCCGCCGGGGCTGGCCGGTGAGGCGAGGCGAGGTTCGCCCTCGCCTGCGCCTGGCCCTGGCGGCCGGGATCTGCCTTCTGGCGATCCCGGCCGTTGCGGCGTCTCAAGCGGCGGACTCCTCAGGACTGCAGTACCAATCCCCCGACGGGCGTTTCCAGATCCGGCCCAAGGCCCGGTTCTTCCTCGATGGCGTGTCGACGTCCGGATCCGACGCCGCCGCCCGCAACGCCAGCGACCACGACATTCGCATCCTCTATTTCGGGGTCGAGGGCGCCATCGACCGGCTGGCCTTCATCCTGACGGCGGACTTCGCCGGCGACGAGCCGGCCCTGCGCAGCGCCTATCTGTCCTGGACCGAACCTGCGCCTCTGGGCGAGGTGGAGATCACGCTGGGCAATCGCCTGACTGAGCGCGGCCTGGAGGGCTCAAGCTCATCGGAAGGCCTGCCCTTCATCGAGCGCAATGTGGTCGCCGGCGCCCTCGCCCCCCAGAAGGGTCTCTACGGCATGGGGCTGACGGCCAAGCTGTTCGCCGACACCTGGCACATCGCCGGGCAGGTGGCCGGCGATGACGTCAACCGCCCCGAGCTGACGGAAGGCGCGGTGACCACCACCGTTCGGGGACACTGGAACCCCGTCAGCGCCCCGGAGGGCGCGCTGCACCTGGGGGCATGGGGCTACCAGGAGGACTTCACCTCGGACCTGACCCGGCTGTCGCGCAACACCAACTGGGTCAGCCCAGTCAACGACCGCGTCCAGGTGGCCCTGGGAACCCTGGCGGATCCCAGGCGCGCCCGGGGCCTTGGCGGCGAGATCGGCGCGGTGCGCGGACCGACCTGGGCCTTTCTTGAGTTTGGCGAGCGGCGGATCGAGACCGCCACCCTGGCCGCCGATGTGCAGGCCTGGACGCTCTCGGCCGGCTGGGTCGTGACCGGCGAGCCGGCGACCTACAGTCCCCGGGCCGGGACCTTCGTGCGCCGGACCCCCGATGCGCCCCTCTCCCGCGGCGGGCTGGGCAGCCTGGAGGTCACCTGTCGGGTGCAGCGCCTGGACAACAGCGACGCGCCCTTCGGCGGGACCGGCGACGACATGACCGTGGGCCTGAACTGGCGGATGGAGTCCTGGGCCCGGCTGATGGTCAATGCGAGCCACTGGAAGGTCGAGAGCCGCGCCCCGGCCGGGCCGCGCCGGGACGCAGGAGACGCCGTCCTGGCGCGGCTGCTGATCGCCTTCTAGTGGCAGCCGTCAGGCCTGGGTCGCCGTCACGGAGGTGACAGCCACGCAGGCCGCGCCGATGCGGGCGCAGGCCTCGACCAGGGTCTCGGCCTTGGCGGCGAAGGACAGCCGCAGATAGCCCGAAACACCGAAGACCGTGCCCGGCACCGTCGCCACGCCGGCGCTCTCCAGCAGGTAGGTGGAGATATCGATGTCCGAGGCCAGCATGTCGCCCTTCATGGTCCGCGCGCCGATCAGGCCGCGGACGGAGGGAAAGGCGTAGAAGGCGCCGTCCGGCGTCGGGCAGCTCATGCCCGAAACCTCGTTGAGCAGGGAGACCAGCAGGTCCCGGCGGCTGCGGAAGGCCGAGCGCATGGCGTCCACCGAGGCGCGCGGCCCGGTGATCGCCGCCAGGGCCGCCGCCTGGCTGATCGAGCACGGCGCCGAGGTCGTCTGGCTCTGCACGACGCTCATGGCCGCGATCAGCGCCGAAGGTCCCGCCCCCCAGCCGATCCGCCAGCCGGTCATCGCATAGGCCTTTGACGCCCCATTCACCGCCAGGGCCCGTTCGGCAAGGTCCGGATGGCTGACCAGGAGCGGTCGGGCGCGGCGGCCATAGACAAGGTCCTCATAGATGTCGTCGCACATCAGCCACACCTGGGGATGGCGGCGCAGCACGTCGGCGACCTCGGCCAGCTCCTCGTCGGTCGCCGCGACCCCGGTGGGATTGTTGGGGGTGTTGAGGATCAGCCAGCGGGTGCGCGGGGTGATCGCCGCCTCGATCGACCGGGCGTCCAGCCGCCAGCCGGTGCGTGGGTCGTTGCGTCCGGGCGCGGCCACCGGCTCGCCGCCCTTCAGGCGCACCATGTCGAGATAGGAGGTCCAGTAGGGCGTGGGCAGGATGACCTCGTCCCCGTCCTCCAGGGTCGCCTCCAGCGCATGGCTGATGACCTGCTTGGCGCCGGCGCAGGCGATGATCGACTGGTCGGCGAGGTTCACCCCCCGGTCGATCATGCGTTCGGCGATGGCCTCCAGGAGTTCCGGCGCGCCGTTCAGGGCCGTGTACTTGGTCTGGCCGCGGTCGATCGCCGTCTTGGCCGCCGCCTTGATCTCCTCAGGCGTGTCGAAGTCGGGCTCGCCGACGGTCAGATCGATGATGTCGCGACCGGCCGCGCGCAGATCGCGGGCCCGCTGGGACAAGGTCAGGATCGGGGAAACCTTGATGCTCTTCAGGCGCGTGGCCACGCGAAGGGACGAGGGACTCAAAGACGTACGCTCCACTGTTCGGATAGGCATGAGGTGGGCCTGGGCGCCCCGACGCGGGCCGCTAGCCTGCGTCGGGGACCGCCCGCCCCGGCTAGCGGCCCGCGCTCGCCGGCCCGTAGTAGAGGCCGTTGAAGAGGAACTTGTAGGTGCCTTGGGACTGGCCCAGCTGGGTGACTTCCGGCCCCATCAGGAAGAGTTTCCCGGCCCCCAGCGGCGCCTCGACGATGGAGGCGGCCCCTTCCAGGTGCTGCTGTCCCCAGGCCCAGCCGCTGCGCAGGCTCTCGGCGCTGTCGAACCAGGCGACGGGGGTCGCCCCGCCGCCCGCCTTCAGGGCGGGGCTGTTGTAGTAATAGACGCTGACCTCCTCCGGCAGGCCAAAGGCCAGGGGCCGGGTGTTGTCGACCTTGTTGGCCATGACCGAGCCCGGCACGAAGAACTGGGACCGCGGCAGATGCTTGCCGTTGGCGTCCACCAGGGCGTCGGTGACGGGCACGCCCAGGTCCTCGGCCAGCTGGGTCGCGCTGCCGATGGCCACGATCGTGCCGCCGGCGTTCACGAACTCGGCAAGCCTGGGGACGGTCCTGTCCTGCGTCACATGGCCGAGCTTGCCGCGCCATTCGGCCGGAATGGCGGCCGCCGCCGGCTGCCCCCGCCGGGGACGATCCGGCGCCGGGGGCTCCAGCACGGTCTCGTCGGAGAAGACCAGGACGTCGTACCTGTCCTTCAGGCCGCCGGCGTCGAGCTGCTGGGGGAAGACGACTTCAAAGGGGAACTCGTAGGTTTCGAACAGCCAGCGGTTCCAGCCCGACTGCATGACGCCGCCATAGAGATCGACCAGGCCGATGCGGATCGGCTTCATGGGCAGGACCGGCGCGTCGGGCTTCTGCGCCACCGCATAGGCGTCGAGGCCCGCATCGCGCAGGGCGCCTTCCAGGGTGGCGCGCACGCCCGGCGCCTCCGGGATCCACAGGGCGCCGGGGGCGAACGGTTCGCCGCCCGCCTCCACCGCCTCGGTGAGCCACTCAACCGAGAGGCCGGCCTTCAGCAGGCGGTTCTGGACCAGGAAGGCGTTGTTCGCCTCATGGCTGACCACATAGCCGGCGCGGCCCGTTCCGACGATCCGTCCCGGCGGCGGCGCCAGCACGTCGGCCACCCGCGAGGTCGGCGCCTCGAAGCCGTCGAGGACGCGGTCGAACTCCACCCCCATCTGATAGGCGAGCGTATAGCCGGTGACATTGTGCGGCGGGATCGGATCGGCGCCGGGATAGGGGATGTTGTCGGGGTGGAGCTGCGCCTCGAACATGTCCATCACCTGGGCGCGGTAGGGCTGGGCGGTCTTCACCACGAAGGAGCCGGCGGGATAGGTCTTGTCCCCTACGGTGAAGGCCTCGGTCGCCCGGTCGACCTGCAGGCCGCTCTTGATCAGGGCGTTCATGAAGATGACCACCGAGGGGAAGTCCGGCTGGTCGGCGCTCAGAATGTAGCCCCGCGGGTCGCGGGTCTCGGGATCGCGGATCACCTGGTCAAACAGCGAGGGATCGATGGCGTCGCCGGCGAAACCCATGCCCCAGCGGGGCACGCCCTGGCGGTAGGTCCCGCCCTCGGCGGCGGCCTCAAGCTCGGCGATGCGGCGGGGATTGATCGTCCAGTGGTCCTTCTGGCCAAGGGCGATGTTCTGCTTGCCCATCAGATAGATGGAATAGAGCAGATGCTCGCGGTTGCTGGCGGCGTAGTCCAGTAGGCCGCGGTTCAGGCTGACCGAATAGTCGACGCCGTCCTGGAAGGTGAAGGTCCGGGGCGGGATCGGCGTCAGGTTGTCATTGGTCGGCAGCTGCTGGCGCGGCACCAGCTCCAACTGCGCGGGATTGGGGGCGCCGATGATCTCGGTGATCACCCCGATCGAATTGTGGAACAGGGCGTTGGAGCGAAGGGTCGTGCCGGCCCAGTTGGTGTAGGGCGCATATTCCCGCCGCACGCCACCGGGCTTTTCTTCGGCGATCAGCCGGTCGAGCATCCGGGCGCCGACGGAGTCCAGGCCGGTCAGGACCAGGGGATTGAGGTTGTAGTTGTAGGGATTGCGGTGCGGCGGGATGAACACCACCGTCCCGGGCGGTCCCGACTGGTGGTGGTTATAGACGATCTGCGGGAACCACTCCCGGTACAGGACCCGGTTGATGTTCACCGTCTCCTTCATGTTCGACATGAAGAAGTCGCGGTTGTTGTCGTGGCCGACATACCAGTTGTAGAGCCGGGGCAGGCTCTCGTACTCGCGATCCTCGGGCTTGGGGTTGCGCATGTACCAGTCGGCGACCAGCTCGTTGCCGTCGGGATTGGCGTGCACAAAGAGGATGATGCAGTCCTCGAGGATGCGAAGGGTCTCGGGATCCTGGCCGCTGACCATCTCATAGAGCGTCTGGGTCAGTTGCTGGGTCGAGACCTGCTCGGTGGAATGCAGGCCCCCGTCGATCCAGACCACCGCCTTGCCCTCGGCGGCCAGGGCGCGGGCCTGGGCGTCGGTCAGTCCGTCGACCTGGCTGAGCTGGCGGGCGATGTCCTGATAGCGGTCGAGCTTGGCCAGATTGGCCGGCGACGAGACGATGGCCATCAACTGGTCGCGGCCCTCGGTCGTCTTGCCCATGGAGACCAGGCGCATGCGGTCCGACTGGCTCTCCAGGGTCCGCCAATAGGCGGCCATCTGGCTGTAGTTGGCCAGGTGATAGTTGTCGCCGATCCCAAAGCCATAGGCGGCCCTGGGCGTGGTGACCGGCAGCCGGGCCGGCGTCGCCGCGACAGCGCCAGAGGTTTGGCCCAGCGCCGGAAACGCCAGGCCCTGGGCGAGAAGCGCCAGGCCGACGGCGGTGGCGACGAAGTGCTGCTGACGCATGAGACGATCCTGAACGCTGGCGAGGCTTCCAGGCCTCCCAAGGGAAGACGCAGCGCAGGAAAAAAACTCACCGCATCTCTGGCGGTCGATAAGAAAAAGTGCGGCCTCCCGCCTCGGGCAAGGCGTCAGAGCTCCAATTTGTGCGGGCCGGGAACTATCGCGCGGGGCTGCAGCTTTGTCTGCGAAACGGAGGATCAAGCATGTCGATCGTAGACAAGGTGCTCGGGGCGGCGACGCCCCCGGAAAGCGACGAAAAACGCGCTGAGGCCACCGCCAAGGCCCGCGCCGCGGCCCGCCCCGGCGACTGGCTCAGCGCAGCCTTGGACCATCACGACCTGATCCGCGGTCGCTTCGACGCCTGCCGGGCGGCGCAGGATGGCCCCTCCCGCATGCAGGCGATGAAGCAGTTGGCGCTCGTGTTGAACGGTCACTCTCTGGCGGAAGAGCTGGTCCTCTATCCCGCCCTGGCCAAGGCCCACGAAAAGGCCCATGCGGGCCTGGCCTATACCGAACAGACCACCGCCAAGATGCAGATGGCCGAACTGGAGCGCATCCCACCCGAGGATGACGCCTGGGCTGACAAGCTGGAGCATATCCGGGGCGCGGTGCTCCACCACATCTTCGAGGAGGAAGGCTCCTGGTTCCTCGAACTCAAGGCCCGCTACGACGACCAGGACTTCCTGAACCGCCGCTTCCGCGAGGAATACGAGCGCTATGTGGGAAGCCCGGGCGCCGGATCGGCTGAGCCGCGCACGTTCCAGGCCGGCGGTGAGGCCGGCGCCGCAGCGATCTAGGCTCCCCCCAACGGCGAAGGAGGCGGGTCGATGTTTCGCTCGGCTGTTCTGCGATGGGGACTTCTGCTCGGCTTCGCCCTGGGCGGCTTCTTCGACGGCATCCTGCTGCACCAGATTCTCCAGTGGCACCATCTGCTGAGCCTGACCCCTGGCGTCGATCTCCAGGGCCAGATCCTGTGGGACGGCTATTTCCACGCCCTGATGTATGGCCTGGCGGCCCTGGGGCTCTGGGGACTCTGGCGAGCCCACCGGACCGGCGCCGAGATCGCCGGGCGCCTGCTTCTGGGCGCGCTGATCGCGGGCTTCGGCGCTTGGCACATTGTCGACAGCGTCCTGTCGCACTGGGTGATCGGCATTCACCGAATCCGGGTGGACAGCCCCAATCCGCTCGCCTGGGATCTGGTCTGGTTCGTCGGTTTCGGACTGGTCCCGGCCGCCCTGGGGGCATGGCTGGCGAAGGGGTATGGCCGCGGCGACGGCGCGCCGTCGGCCCCATTGGGGCGGCGCGCCCTGGTCCTGATCCTCGGCGGCGTGCTGGCCGCCGGCGGCTGGGCCCTGAGGGGGCCGTCCGAGGTCACCTCCACCACGGTCGTCTTCCGGGATCAGGAGCCCGGCCGCGTGTTCGCCGCCCTGGCCGCCGCCGACGCCCGGCTGATCTGGTCGGATGGCGACATGAAGGTGGTGGTGATCGATATCGCCCCCGACCGGCGCTGGACCCTCTATCGGCATGGAGCCCTGCTGGTCAGCGGGACCGGCGGGCCGGCCGGCTGCTTCAACTGGAGCCGGGCCTGACGGGCGATCGCCCGCGCCGCCGCCCCGCGGACGACGGACCCTTATGCTTCCCTTATGCGCGCGCGCCCAACGCCGTCTCGCCCCCTTATGCCGTTCAGGCGGATGGTCCCGCATCGCAAACTGATGGCGGCGGGACATGCTCGACATCCTCTATCTGACGCTGGCGCTCGGCGCCTTTGGCCTGCTCGGCGCGCTGGTCGCCGGGCTTCGGCGGCTCTGACATGGCCGAACTCGTGCTCTGGGGCGCCGGCGCCCTCGTAATCGGCGGCTACATGCTGGCCGCCCTGCTGCGGCCCGACCGCTTCTGACGGATCCCACATCATGAACTGGCAAGGCTGGGCGGAAATCGCCCTGACCCTGGGGCTGCCGTTCCTTCTCGGCTGGCCCATAGGCATCTTCATCTCAAGGGTCTGGAACCGGGAGCGCACCTGGCTCGACCCGGTGATGCAACCCGTGGAACGTGGCTTCTACGCCGCCTTGGGCGTGCGCCCCGATCAATCCCAGACCTGGACCGGCTACGTCGCCGCCCTGCTCGCCTTCAACGCGGCCGGCGTCGTCGCGCTTTACGCCATCCTGCGGCTGCAGGGCCTCCTGCCGCTGAACCCGCAGGGGTTCGGCGCGCTCTCTGAACCGCTGGCCTTCAATACGGCCGTCAGCTTCGTCACCAACACCAACTGGCAGGCCTATAGCGGCGAGACGACCCTCAGCCACCTCAGCCAGATGGCCGGCCTGACGGTTCAGAACTTCCTGTCGGCGGCCACCGGCGCCACCGTGGCCGCGGCGCTGGCCCGCGCCTTCACCGCCGACCGGCAGACGGGCCTCGGCAACTTCTGGGCCGATCTGACGCGCACCACGCTGTGGGTGCTGCTGCCCCTTTCCGTGGTCGTCGCCCTGGTCTTCGCCGCCCTAGGCGTGCCGCAGACGCTGTCGGCTTCGGCCACCGCGACGACCCTGGAGGGGGGCGAGCAGACAATCCCGCTGTTCGCCACGGCCAGCCAGCTGGCGATCAAGCAGCTGGGCATCAATGGCGGCGGAGTGTTCGGCGTGAACTCGGCCCATCCGCTGGAGGGGCCCACGCCCCTCGCCAACTTCATCGCCGCCATCTCGATCAACCTCCTGGGCTGGGCCGCCTTCTTCGCCTTTGGGCGGACAGCCCTGGCGGGCCGCAACCTGAGGGCCATCGCCATCGCCGCCCTCGTCCTGCTGTCGGCGGGGGCAGGCGCCCTCTACTGGACCGAAACCCAGGCCCCGCCGGCCCTGGTCGCCGCCGGCGCCGAGGCCTCGGTGAACATGGAGGGCAAGGAGGTGCGCTTCGGCGCCCCGGCCTCGGCCGTCTGGGCGGCCATGACCACCGGCGCCTCCAACGGCTCGGTCAATTCCATGCATGCGAGCTACATGCCGCTCGGCGGCGGGGTGCAGATGTTCCTGATGCAGCTGGGCGAGATCCTGCCCGGCGGCATCGGCACGGGCCTTGGCTTCATGCTGATGATGGCCCTGCTGGCGGTCTTCGTGGCGGGCCTGATGGTCGGCCGCACACCCGAATACATGGGCAAGAAGATCGAGGCCCGCGAAGTCCAGTACGCCATGCTGGCCGTGCTGGTCCTGCCGCTCACCATCCTCGGCTTTTCGGCGGCGGCGGCGGTGCTGCCCGCGGCCTTGCAGAGCCTGGCCAATCCCGGCCCCCATGGCCTGTCGGAAATCCTCTACGCCTACACCTCGGCCAGCGCCAACAACGGCTCGGCCTTTGCGGGGCTGGCCGCCGACACGCCCTGGTGGAACACCACCCTGGGCCTGGCCATGCTGATGGGGCGCTTTCCCGGCATCGTCATCATGCTGGCCATCGCCGGCGCCCTGGCGGCCAAGCCCAAGCTCGCCCCCTCGGCCGGCGCCCTGCCCACCGACAACGGACTTTTCATCGGCCTCCTGATCGGGGTGATCCTGATCCTGGGCGGCCTCCAGTTCTTCCCGGCCCTCGCGCTCGGCCCGATCGTCGAGCACTTCCAGGCGCTTGACGCGCTGGCCGGGCTCTAGGTCTCGCGGAGCACAGTCTCATGAGCATCACCGACACCCCTCTGGGCGATCATCGTCGCCGGGCCTCCCGCCTCGCCGCGGGCCTTGACGGCGCGGCCCTGGCGCGGGCGGCGAAGGCGGCCTTCGTCAAGCTCGACCCCCGCCGACTGACCGGCAATCCGGTCATCTTCGCCACCTGGGTGGTGGCGGTCCTGGCCACCGTTTCGGCCGCCCTGATGATCGGTCGGGGCGAGGCCGGCGGCTTCGCCGTCCAGCTGGCCGGCTGGCTCTGGGCCACCGTGCTGTTCGCCAATCTGGCCGAGAGCATCGCCGAGGGCCGCGGCAAGGCCGCCGCCGACAGCCTGCGCGCCAGCCGGGTCACCACCCGGGCCAAGCTGATCATCGACGAGACCACCGGGACGATCCTGCCCACCCCGGCCCATGAGCTGGGCGCCGGCCAGGTGGTGCTGGTCGAGGCCGGCGACGTGATCCCCGCCGACGGCGAGATCATCGAGGGCGTGGCCTCGGTCAACGAGGCGGCGATCACCGGCGAGAGCGCGCCGGTGATCCGTGAGAGCGGCGGCGACCGCTCGGCTGTCACCGGCGGCACCACCGTGGTCTCCGACTGGATCAAGGTGAAGATCACCTCGGAGCCCGGCGGGACCTTCCTGGACCGCATGATCGCCATGGTGGAGGGCGCCGACCGCCGCAAGACGCCCAATGAGATCGCGCTCGCGGTCCTGCTGGCGGGCCTGACGCTGGTCTTCCTGATCGCCGTGCTCAGCCTGTTGGGGCTCGGCGCCTATTCCGGCGTCGCCCTCTCGCCCCTGGTGCTGGGCGCGCTGTTCGTCACCCTGATCCCCACCACCATCGGCGGCCTGCTCTCGGCGGTCGGCATCGCCGGCATGGACCGGTTGCTGCAGGTCAATGTGCTCGCCACCTCGGGCCGGGCGGTGGAGGCCGCTAGCCAGTTCCGCTGGCTAAGTCTCGGCCCGGAGACCACTGGCTACCGGGTGGTGAATGCTGCGGGGGATGGCCTGCCGGGGGTGGTGGTGTCGCGGTGGCCGGACCGCTTCGGGAGGGGGGGGAATCATGCCATCGATCCCTTCCCCGTTGATCGCCGTAGCGCTCACCATTGGATCTGGCAGGAGCATCCCTGCACGATTCGCAGCGGTAGCAACTCTTCCGCTGAAGACCGAAGTGGCGGGGGATTTCTCCTGCCCTACTGGCTTGGACGTCGAGCGGGGCTCATCCACCCGGCACGGTAGGGACGCGAGGTGCCGCGTTCAGTCTCTGGCGTGCAACGCTCCCCTGGCTCGTTGTTTGGGGGCCCGTTGGAGACGAGGAGATCCACCGGCTAACGCAGCCGGAACACCCGGGATATCGTCCCGTGGGGGGTACCTCGGTCGGTGGTGGCGATGGTGACCCGAATCGCCTGGGGCAGGGCGTGGGCTACGAAGAACACGGCGTCTGAGCCGGAATTGTCAGTGCTGCCCAGGCTCTCCAGGAAGCTCACCCTGCGCACGTCACCCTCATCGGACATGGACCGAATGGTGAAGGAGCCTCCGGCAAACCGCGGAGGAAACGCCTGGTCGCTGAGCTTGACCTGGTCGCCGGGCCGGAGCATGTCGAAGGTGTTGCGTCCCAGGCCGGCGCTCAGCGGAACCACCAGCTGGCCGCTGTCCACCGATCCCAGAATCTCCTGCGCATCATTGCTGCCTAC
>CAZERE010000002.1:0-80577 GCA_964515365.1 uncultured Phenylobacterium sp.
CGGGCCTGGTCAACTCCACCCAGCACTTCCTGACCGTGATCGGCGCCGTGCTGGTCATGGTGTCCAACGACGCCATCCTGACGCTGGCCATCCTGCTGGCCGCGCCGCTGGCCACCGGCATCATGCGGCGGTTCTCCAAGAAGACCACCAAGGCCGCCCGGGGCGCGATGGTGGAGACCTCGGCCCTGTCGACCGCCATCATGGAGAGCCTGGACGGGGTCCGGGTGGTTAAGATCGAGAACCGCGAAGCCTTCGAAGAGGCCCGGGTGGCCGAGGTGGTGGCCCGGCGTCAGGCCCACCTGGTCAAGGGCGCCAACGCCCGGGCGGCCGCAGCGCCGGCCACCGAGACCCTGATGACCCTGATCGTGGCCGGCGTCATGGCCTATGCCGGCTGGCGGGCCGCCAGCGGGGCGATGAATGTCGGCGCCTTCGTCGCCTTCATCGGCGCGCTCGGCATGGCGTCCCAGTCCCTGCGGCAGCTGGCCAATCTGCAGACCGTCTTCGCCGAGGGTCTGGCCGGCGCGCGGCGGCTGTTCGCCGCCCTGGACGTCGAGCCGCTGATCCGGGAGCCGGCCAACGCCCGCACCGCGCCGCGCAGCGAGGGGACCATCGCCTTCGAGGCGGTCAGCTTCGCCTATGGCGAGGGGGCGCCGGCGCTTACTGGAGTGAGCCTGAACGCCAAGCGCGGAGAGACCATCGCCCTGGTCGGCCCGTCGGGCGGCGGCAAGAGCACCATCCTGAACCTGATCCCGCGCTTCTATGACGTGACGGCTGGCAAGGTGGTCATCGACGGAACGGATGTCCGCGACCTGACGCTCGCCTCCCTGCGCGAGCACATCGCCCTCGTGACCCAGGAGCCCTTCCTGTTCGACGACACCATCCGCGCCAACATCGCCTATGCGAGGCCGCAGGCCAGCGAGGCCGAGATCGAGGCCGCCGCCCGGGCCGCCGCCGCCCACGACTTCATCTCCGAGCTTCCGCTTGGTTACGCCACCCTGGTGGGCGAGGCCGGCGCGCGCCTGTCCGGCGGCCAGCGCCAGCGGATCGCCATCGCCCGGGCCTTCCTGAAGGACGCCCCCATCCTGCTGCTGGACGAGGCCACCAGCGCACTCGACACCGAGAGCGAGGCCCAGGTGCAGGCGGCCCTGACCCGGCTGATGGCCGGGCGGACCACCATGCTCATCGCCCACCGCCTGTCGACCGTGCGCGGCGCCGACCGCATCTATGTGATCGACAAGGGCCAGGTGGTTGAGACCGGCGACCATGCCAGCCTGGTCAAGGCCGAGGGTCTCTATGCGCGGCTGGCCAAGAGCCAGGATCTGGAGACGGAGAGCGCGGCGTGAAGGACCTGTTCCGGCGCCCCGGCGTGCAGGCGGTCCTGGGCTGGCTGCTGGCCACCTATCTGCAGCTGATCCTGAAGACCGTCCGCTGGCGGCACGTGGATGACGCCTGCGTCGAGCCGTTTCTGACCGACAAGACCGGGCTGCTGGCCCTGATGTGGCACGGGCGCATTCCCCTGTCCCTGGCGACCGCCCCCAAATGGTGGCCCAGGGGCAAGACCCAGGTGCTGGTCTCCCCCTCCTCGGACGGGGAGTTCGTCGCCCAGGCCCTGAATCGGGTGGGCTTTCCCTCGATCCGCATGTCATCGGCCAAGAAGGGCGACTCGGCCAAGGCCCGCGCCGCCGTGGCCGGCTTTCGCCAGGCCCTCGGCTTCGTCGGCGACGGCGGCGCCCTGATCATCAGCCCCGACGGTCCCCGCGGCCCCAATGAGGTCGTCGCCCCCGGCGCAGTGCAGATCGCCAAGCGCACCCAGGCGCCGGTCTTCCTGATGGGCCTGGCGGCCGCGCCGTCCCTGCGGCTCGACAGCTGGGACAAGGTGATGCTGGCCGCCCCCTTCGGGCGCGGCGCCGTGGTCTGGGACGGCCCCTTCTATGCGCCGGCCGAGGCCCAGGAGCAGGAGATCGCCGAGCTATGCGCCGACTGGTCGGCCCGCCTCTCGGCCGCCACCCGCCGGGCCGAGGCCCTGGTGGGCGCAGCGCCGTTGCCTGGCGCCCCGGCGAATGGGACATAGGGCCATGGCGCACGACCATCCCGACCATCACCACGACGACGGTCATGACCACGGCCACGACCATGGGCACGACCATGGGCACGACCATGGGCACAGTCACGGGCTGGGCGGCCACCATCACGCGCCCAAGGATTTCGGCCGGGCCTTCGCCGTGGGCGTCCTGCTGAACACCGGCTTCGTCGCCGCCGAGGTGGCCGCCGGCCTGTGGTTCGGCTCGCTCGCCCTGCTGGCCGACGCCGGCCACAACCTCTCGGACGTGATGAGCCTGCTGCTGGCCTGGGGCGCCGCTGGCCTCGCCAGGCGCAAGCCTGCGGGGCGCCGGACCTATGGCCTGCGCAAGGCGACGATCCTGGCCTCCCTGGCCAACGCCATCCTGCTGCTGGTGGCGGTGGGCGCCATCGTTTCCGAGGCCGTGCGGCGGATCGCCGATCCGGCCGAGGTGGCCGCCGCCCCGGTGATGATCGTCGCGGCCATCGGGGTGGTCATCAACACCGCCACGGCGCTGATGTTCATGGGCGGCGCCAAGGGCGACCTGAACATCCGCGGCGCCTTCCTGCACATGGCGGCCGACGCGGCCGTCTCCCTGGCCGTGGTCATCGGCGCGGGCGTCATCGCGCTCACCAGCCTCTACTGGCTCGACCCGGCGCTCAGCCTGCTGATCGTGGCGGTGATCCTGCTCGGCACCTGGGGCCTGCTGCGGGACTCCGTCGACCTGGCCCTGGACGCCGCCCCCCGGGGGATCGATGTCGAGGCCGTCCGCGCCTGGCTCGCCGGCCTGCCCGGGGTGACCGACATCCACGACCTGCACATCTGGGCCATGAGCACCACCGAGACGGCGCTGACCGTCCACCTCACCCGTCCCGACAACGCCGACCCCGACGGCTTCCTGCACACCGCCTGTGAGGGCTTGCAGAGCCGGTTCGGCATCGGCCACGCCACCTTGCAGGTGGAGACGGGCGAGGGCGCCGATTGCCGGCTCTTTCCGGCCGAGGTGGTGTGAAGCCCCGCCCCCGCTCGCCCGGCTTGGCCGCCTACCGCCTGGTTCTGGCCGCCCTGGAGCCCCTGGCGCCGCGCCTGCTGCCCGCCCGCGCCCGGCGGGGCAAGGAGGATCCTGAGCGGCTGGACGAGCGGCTGGGCCAGCCGCGCTGCGCCCGCCCGCCCGGCGACATCGTCTGGCTGCATGGGGTGAGCGTCGGCGAAAGCGTCTCCCTGCTGCCCCTGGTGGAGGCGCTCAAGGAACGCCGCCCGGACCTGAGCCTGCTGGTGACATCGGGCACCCGTACGGCCGCTGAGCTCCTGTCGCGGCGCCTGCCCGCCGGCGTGATCCACCAGTACGCGCCGGTGGACGGCCCCCGGGCGGTGGCCGGCTTCCTCGACCACTGGCGCCCGGCCGCGGCGATCCTGGTGGAGAGCGAGCTCTGGCCCAACCTGATCATGGCGGCGGCCGAAAGGGGCGTTCGCCTGGCCCTGGTCTCCGCCCGGATGACGCAGAAGAGCGCCATGGGTTGGCGCCGTGCGCCAGGGGCGGCCCGCGCCCTGCTTCAAGCCTTCGACCTGGTCCTGCCGCAGGACGCCGAGACCGCCGCGCGGCTGCAGAAGCTGGGGGCGACCACCGGCCCGCAGCTGAACCTCAAGCAGGTCGGCGCGCCCCTGCCCTGCGACGCCGCCGAGCTGGACCGCCTGCGCCAGGAGACCGAAGGGCGCCCGGTGATCCTGGCCGCCAGCACCCATCCCGGCGAGGAGGCCCTGATCGCCGAGGCGGTCCAGGGCCTGATGGCCGACCAGCCCGGCGCCCTGCTGATCGTCGCCCCCCGCCATCCCGACCGCGGGGCCGAGGTGGCCCGGACCCTGGGCCTGGCCGGCTTCAACACCGCCCGGCGCGGCGCGGGGCACAGGCCCACGCCGCTGGTCGGGGCCTATGTGGCCGACACCCTGGGCGAGCTTGGCCTGTTCTTCCGCCTGGCCGATGTAGTGGTCATGGGCGGCGGCTATGCGGCGGGTGTCGGCGGCCACAATCCCCTGGAGCCCGCCCGTCTGGGCGCCGCCATCATCACCGGCCCCTCGGTGTTCAACGCCGCCGAAACCTACGGCCACCTGTTCGAAGAGGCCGCCGCCCTCTGCGCCCCGGACGGCGCGACCCTGACCCGCCACCTGGCCGGCCTGCTGGACAATCCGGCCATCGCCCGGCGCATGGGCGCTGCGGCCATGGCCCATGCCCAACGCTATGGCGCGGCCCTGAATGACGCCATGGACCGGCTGTCGCCGCTGCTCCCTGGCAAGGCCGCCCCATGAAGCTCTCCACCCCGCGCTGGTGGTACGTGCGCGAGCGCGACCGGTCGTCCATGCCCATGACGCGGGCGTTGCTGACGCCGATCTCCTGGATCTGGGCGGCGGTCACCGCCCGCCGCATAGCCCGCGCCGCGCCCTGCGACCCCGGCGCGCCGGTCATCTGCGTCGGCAACATCACCATGGGCGGAACCGGCAAGACGCCGGTGGCCCGGGAAATCCTCGCCCGGCTGCGGCGCAGCGGGGTCGAGGCCCATGGCCTCTCCCGCGGCTATGGGGGGCGGCTCGCCGGACCCGTCCGTGTGGAGCCCGCGCAGCACACCGCCGCCGATGTCGGGGACGAGCCGCTGATGATGGCGCAGGACGCCCCCATCTGGGTCGCCCGGGACCGGGCCCTGGGCGCCTGCGCCGCGGTGCAGGCGGGCGCCGCGGCCATCGTCATGGACGACGGCCACCAGAACCCCAGCCTGGCCAAGCGGCTGTCCCTGATCGTGGTGGATGGCGAGACCCGCGAGGGGGAATGGCCCTTCGGCGACGGGGCGGTCTTCCCGGCTGGGCCGCTGCGCGAGCCCCTGGCCGCGGGGCTGGCCCGGGCCGACGCCGTGATCGTGATGCTGCCGGAGGATCTGGCCGCGCCTGACCGCGAACTCCTGGCCCTGTTTGGCCAAACGCCCGTGCTGGTCGCCCGGCTGAAGGCCCAGGCGCCCCCGCCGCCCGGGCCGCAGGTGGCCTTCGCCGGCGTCGGCAAGCCCTGGAAGGTGGAACGCGCCCTGACGGCGGCGGGCTGCGAGTTGGCCGACTTCGTCGCGCTGCCCGACCACTTCGCCTATGACGCCGCCACCCTGGCTCGCCTGGCCGCCCGCGCCGAGGATTTCGGCGCCGGGCTGGTGACCACGGAAAAGGACTGGGCGCGGCTGCCGCCCGAATGGCGCGCCCGGGTGGTCGCCTGGCCGGTCCAGGCGCAGTTCGAGGACGAGGCCGCCCTGGACGCGCTGTTGTCCAGGGCCCTAGGCCGGCCTCTTTAGCCCGACCCTTTTGGCCCGACCCTTAGGCCGTCGCGCCGGCCTTCTGGGCGAAACTCCAGCCCGCCTTGGCCAGCAACGGGACCCGTTCGGCCATGGCCGCGGCCTGCGGGCTGTTGGCGGTGCCGTCGCGCACGCGCCCGACGATGCCCTGGATGATGCCCGCCAGGCGGAAGATGTTGTAGGCGAAGTACCAGTTGAGGTCCGGCAGGCTGTCACGGCCGGTCAGGCGGCAGTACTCGGCCACATACTCGTCGATGGACGGCACGCCGTGCGCCTCGAGATCCTCGATATTGGCGATGGTCCCGTTGACCCAGTTCATCAGCAGATAGGTGAAGTCGGCCAGGGGCTCGCCCAGGGTGGAAAGTTCCCAGTCCAGCACCGCGATCACCCGCGGCTCGGTGGGATGCAGCACCATATTGTCCAGGCGGTAGTCCCCATGAACGATGGAGGTCCGCTCCTGGGGCGGCACGGTGCGGGGCAGCCATTCGATCAGCCGCTCCATCTCCTCGAGCTTGACGGTTTCCGACGCGCGGTACTGCTTGGTCCAGCGATCCACCTGCCGGCCCATATAGTTGCCGGGCTTGCCGTAGTCGCCCAGGCCGATGGCCTCATGGTCGGTGTTGTGCAGGTCGGCCAGGGTCTTGAGCTTGGCCATATAGATCGGCCGGCGCTCTTCCGGCGTGTACTGGGGCAGTTGCTGATCCCAGAGGATGCGGCCCTCCACCATGTCCATCACGTAGAACATGGTGCCGATGACCTCGTCGTCGGTGCACAGGCCATAGGAGCGCGCCACCGGGAAGCCGGTGGGGTAGAGGGCGCTGATGACCTTGTATTCCCGGTCCACCGCATGGGCCGAGGGCAGCAGCTTGCCGGGCGGCTTGCGGCGCAGGACGTACTTCTTGGTGGGCGTCACCAGCTGGTAGGTCGGGTTGGACTGGCCGCCCTTGAACTGGCGCACCTCAAGCGGACCCTGGAAGCCCTCCACATGGGCCTGCATCCAGGCCTCGAGCCGGGCCTCGTCGAACCGGTGGGACTCCGCGACCTCCTTGGTGCCGGTGTTCAGCTGTTCGCGCTGTTGTTCGGCGGCGTCGGCCATGGCGATTCCCCTCTACTCAAAGGCTTGGGCGCGTGAGTCTTACGCTTGTTTGAACCCACCTTACCGAGCCGCGGCATGGCGCCGCAAGGCGTTCGGCGCCCGGGCGTACGGGGACCTAGAACTTCTGTCGAAGATCAGCGGCTCAGCGCGCGCCAGCCGATGTCGGACCGATAGAAGCCGCCGGGCATGTCGATCTGGTCCACCGCCGCATAGGCCGCCCGCCGCGCCGCCGGGAAGTCTGCGCCCACCGCACAGACGTTCAGCACCCGGCCGCCCGCGACCCGCAGGCTTCCGTCGGCGTCCTTCGCCGTACCGGCATGAAAGACCACCACACCATCGCCGAACGCCTGGTCGGCGCCGGTGATCGTCGCGCCGGCGACCGGGGCGTCGGGATAGCCTTCGGCGGCCATCACCACGCAGACCGCAGCCTCATCGCGCCAGGCCGGGGGCGGGAGCCTGTCGAGCTCGCCCTTGGCGCAGGCCGTCAGATAGGGAACCAGGTCGCTTTCCAGGCGCAGCATCAGCACCTGGCATTCCGGATCGCCGAAACGGACGTTGAACTCCACCAGGCGGGGGCCGTCGCGGGTGGCCATGAACTCTACGAACAGCACGCCGTGATAGGGCGCGCCCTCGGCGGCGATGGCGGCGAAGGTGGGCTCGGCCAGTTCCTTGCGCACCCGCTCCACCAGCTCAGGCGTGAACAGGGGCGCCGGCGCATAGGTGCCCATGCCGCCGGTGTTGGGGCCCTTTTCGCCGTCATAGGCGCGTTTGTGGTCCTGGGCGTGGCCGAAGACCATGCTGGTTTTCCCGTCGCAGAGGGCGAACAGGGAGCCGATCTCGCCGTCCAGGAACTCCTCGATCACCACCCGCGCGCCGGCGGCGCCGAACCGGCCGCCCAGGGTGTCGTCGATGGCGGCCTCGGCCTCGGCGCGGGCCTGGGCGATCACCACGCCCTTGCCCGCCGCCAGCCCGTCGGCCTTGATCACATAGGGGGGTGAAAACCGGTCCAGGCACGCCTTGGCCGCAGCCGCCTCGTCGCAGACCACATAGGCGCCGGTGGGCAGGCCGTGGCGTTCGGCGAAGGCCTTGGTGAAGGCCTTGGAGGATTCAAGCTGGCCCGCCGCCTGGCTGGGCCCGAAACAGGGCACGCCGGCGGCGACCAGCGCGTCGGCCAGGCCCGCCTCGACGGCCGATTCCGGCCCGATCACCACCAGGTCCGCCGCCATCTCCCGCGCCAGGGCCACCAGGCCGGTCACGTCGGTCACCTTGACCGGGACCACCTCGCCCAGGGCCGCCATGCCCGGATTTCCCGGCGCCATGACCAGGCGGGTGAGCAGGGGCGACTGGGCGATCTTCCAGGCCAGCGCATGCTCGCGCCCGCCCGAACCGACGAGGAGAATGTTCATGGGCGGGCTTTGCCGCGCCAGGTCCCAAGCGTCAAGCTGGCGGCGTCAGGCCTCGACGTCGAGGGAATAGCCGGCCGAACGCACGGTGCGGATCGGGTCGGCCGAGGCCTCGCGGTTCAGCGCCTTGCGCAGACGGCCCACATGCACGTCGACCGTGCGGGCCTCCACATAGACGTCCGAGCCCCAGACGGCGTCCAGCAGCTGCTCGCGGGAAAACACCCGGCCCGGATGCTGCATCAGATAGTCCAGCAGGCGGAATTCGGTCGGGCCAAGATGGATTTCCTTGCCGCCGCGCTTCACCCGGTGGGCGACGCGGTCGATGACCAGGTCGCCGATCCGCACCCGGTCCTCGGCCAGGCCCGGCCGCAGGCGGCGCAGGACGGCGCGGATGCGGGCCGAGAGCTCCGACATGGAGAAGGGCTTGACGATGTAGTCGTCGGCGCCGGTGTCCAGGCCGCGGATCCGGTCGGTCTCCTCGCCGCGGGCCGTAAGCATGATGATCGGGATGTTGCGGGTTTCCGAGCGGGCCCGCAGCCGGCGGCAGACCTCGATGCCCGACACCTTGGGCAGCATCCAGTCCAACAGGATGAGGTCGGGCATCTTCTCGTCGACCATCACCAGGGCTTCTTCCCCGTCGGCGGCGACCGCGACGGCGTAGCCCTCTTTTTCGAGATTGTAGTTCAGGAGGGTCGAGAGGGAGTCTTCGTCCTCGGCGACCAGGATGTTGGGGGTCATGGGGTGTCCTCCCGCGCCTACCGCTGCAGCGGATCGGTCTTGGGACGCTCGGCGGCGATCGCCTCGTCCCCGGTGATCTCGTAGTGGATGATCTCGGCGATATTGGTGGCGTGGTCGCCGATGCGCTCGAGGTTCTTGGCCACGAACAGCAGATGGGCGCAGGCGGTGATCGTGCGCGGATCGCCCATCATATAGGTCAGCAATTCGCGGAAGAGGCTGTTGTAGTGCTCGTCCACCTCGTCGTCCCGCGACCAGACGGTCATGGCCCGTTCGAGATCCGAGGAGGTGTAGGCGTCCAGCACCTCTTTCAGGCGGGCCACCACCAGCCGGCCCATGCGCTCGATGGAGCGCGTCAGGGGGACCATCGGGTCGGACTCGATGATCACGATGGTGCGCTTCGCGATGTTCTTGGCCAGGTCGCCGACCCGTTCGAGATTGTTGGCGATCTTCATGGCCGCCACCGTGCGGCGCAGGTCGTTGGCCAGCGGCTGGCGCAGAGCGATCATGCGGATCGCCTTGCGCTCGATGTCGGCCTGCAGGACGTCCAGGCGCTCATCGCGGCCCACCACCAGGTCGGCGGTCTGCTGGTCGCGGCGGACCACCGCCTCCAGGGCGTCGGCGACGGCGGCCTCGGTCAGCCCGCCCATCCGCGCGCACTCGGCGGTGAGCATGTTGAGCTCGTCTTCGTAGGCCTTGACGATGTGTTCGTTCATGGCGGCGTCCTCCCGGTCAGCCGAAGCGTCCGGTGATATAGTCCTGCGTGCGGGTGTCACGCGGGTTGGTGAAGATCTCGTCGGTCGCCCCGGCCTCGACCACCGCGCCCATGTGGAAGAAGGCGGTGCGCTGGGAGACCCGCGCGGCCTGGGCCATGGAATGGGTGACGATGACGATGCAGTACTGGCTGCGCAGGTCGTCGATCAGTTCTTCGATCTTGGCCGTGGCGATGGGGTCGAGGGCCGAGCAGGGCTCGTCCATCAGGATCACTTCGGGGCTGACGGCGATGGCCCGGGCGATGACCAGGCGCTGCTGCTGGCCGCCCGACAGGCTGGTGCCCGGCGCCTGCAGGCGGTCGGCCACCTCGGCCCAGAGGCCGGCGCGCTTGAGCGACGATTCCACGATGTCAGCCAGCTCGCTCTTGGTGGAGGCGAAGCCGTGGATGCGCGGCCCATAGGCCACGTTCTCGAAGATGCTTTTCGGGAAGGGGTTGGGCTTCTGGAAGACCATGCCCACCCGGGCGCGCAGCAGGACGGGATCGACACCGCGGTCGTTGATGTCCTCATCGTCGAGGATGATCCGTCCTTCGACGCGGGCGCCGGGGATGGTGTCGTTCATCCGGTTGATGCACCGCAGGAAGGTCGACTTGCCGCAGCCGGAGGGGCCGATCAGGGCGGTCACCGCCCGGTCGGGCATGTCCAGGGACACGTCGAACAGGGCCTGCTTGTCGCCGTAGAAGACGCTGATGTCGGTGGCCGAGACCTTGGGGCCGGCCTGGCCGGCGCGGGGCGTCGTCGTGGAGACGCCCTGGGCGTGGACGTCGTCGCGTTGGCGGGTCATCGGCGAACTCGGAGCATGGCGGGACTGAGAAGACATGGGGATCACCACCGCCGTTCGAAACGCCGGCGGAGCAGAACCGCGGCGAGGTTCATCAACACCATGAAGACCAGCAGCACGATGATGGCCGCGGCCGTGCGCTCATGGAAGGCGCGCTCAGAGGCGTTTTCCCAGATGAAGATCTGCACCGGCAGCACGGTGGCCGCGCTGGTCAGGGTCTCGGGCACGCCGGGCACGAAGGAGACCATGCCGATCATCAGCAGGGGCGCGGTCTCCCCCAGGGCGTGGGCCAGGGACAGGATGGTGCCGGTCATCATGCCCGGCATGGCCAGCGGCAGGACGTGGTGGAAGACCGTCTGGGTGCGCGAGGCGCCCACGGCCAGGGCGGCCTCCCGGATCGAAGGCGGCACCGCGCGAAGGGAGGCGCGGGTGGCGATGATGATGGTCGGCAGGGCCATCAGCGCCAGCACCAGGCCCCCAAGCAGGGGCGAGGAGCGCGGCACGGCCAGCCAGTTGATGAACACCGCCAGGCCGAGCAGGCCGTAGATGATCGAGGGCACGGCGGCGAGGTTGTTGATGTTCACCTCGATCAGGTCGGTCCACCGGTTCTTCGGCGCGAACTCTTCCAGATAGGTGGCGGCCAGCACCCCGATGGGGGCGGCCAGCAGGGCGGTGACCAGCAGCATCATGGCCGAGCCGACCACCGCGCCCAGGACGCCGGCCTGTTCCGGCTCGGTGGAGTCCGAGCGCGACAGGAAGGTCCAGTTGAAGCCGCCGCTGACCATGTCGCGCTGGCGCAGTTCGTCCAGCCAGTCGAGCTGGCGGTCGCTGAGCAGCCGGCCGCCGATCTCGGTGTCGCGGCTGATCTGGCCCTTGTAGTAGAGGCTGGCATTGGCCTTCATCGGCCCCTGGACCGTGATGGTCTGGCCGACGAGCGAGGGATCTTCCCGCAGGCGGTCGAGGATCTGGAAGCCCAGGTCCCCCGACAGGATGGCCATCATCTCAGCTGAGGCCTCGCCATAGAGGTCGTCCTCCTCGCCCAGCACGGCCAGCGC
Source organism: uncultured Phenylobacterium sp. (assembly GCA_964515365.1). Classification (GTDB taxonomy): domain Bacteria; phylum Pseudomonadota; class Alphaproteobacteria; order Caulobacterales; family Caulobacteraceae; genus Phenylobacterium. The sequence goes on from CAZERE010000002.1 coordinate 11,226, forward strand.
GGACTCCGCGACCATGAGGTTGAAGTTCGAACCGCCCAGGTCGGCCATATCGACGCGGTCGGCGGAGATCTCCACCGGCAGGCTGATGCGGTAGTCGACAAAGGTCGAATAGCCCTGGGTCCCGATCCGGCCCAGCAGCACCACCAGGAAGGCCAGGGCCAGGAAGATGGCCGCGCGGCCATAGAACCGGAAGCGCGTCTCGGCGCGATAGCGGCGCTTCAGACGCGCCTCGGCCTGGGCGCGGGCGCGGGCCTTGGCGGCCGGGGCGGGGGTCAGGGCCGCGTCAGTCATACTGTTCCCGATACCGCTGCACGATCTGCAGGGCGACGATGTTGAGCACCAGCGTGATCACGAAGAGGGTCAGGCCCAGGCCAAAGGCCGACAGGGTCTTGGGGCTGTCGAACTCCTGGTCGCCGGTCAGCAGGGTGACGATCTGCACCGTCACGGTGGTCACCGTGTCGAGGGGATTGAAGGTGGCGCGGGCCTGCAGGCCGGCGGCCATGGTGACGATCATGGTCTCGCCCACGGCCCGGGAAATGGCCAGCAGCAGCGCGCCCATCACGCCAGGCAGGGCCGCGGGCATGATCACCCGGGTGATGGTCTCGGACCGTGTGGCGCCCATGGCCAGGGAGCCGTCCCGCAGGGACTGGGGCACGGCGTTGATGATGTCGTCCGACAGGGAGGAGACGAAGGGGATCAGCATGATGCCCATGACCGCCCCGGCCACCAGGGCCATCTGGTTCTGCACCTGCATCAGGTAGAGGCCGACCCCATCCAGGGGGCCGCCCAGCAGCTGCGCGCCGAGCCCGTTGAAGAAGCCGCGGAACAGCGGGCCCACCGTCAGGGCGGCGAAGAAGCCGTAGACCACGGTGGGAATGCCGGCCAGCACCTCCAGCAGCGGCTTGACCACCGCCCGCGTCGTGCGTCCGGCATATTCCGACAGATAGATGGCGGCGAACAGGCCCACCGGCGCGGCCACCGTCATGGCGATCATCATGATCAGGAAGGTGCCCATGAACAGGGGCACGGCGCCGAAGGCGCCTGAGGAGGCCACCTGGTCGGCGCGGATGGCGATCTGCGGGTCCCAGGTCAGGCCGAACAGGAATTCGAAGATCGGCACGGCCTGGAAGAACCGCCAGGATTCCCAGACCAGGGAGGCCACGATGCCCACGGTCGTCAGCACGGCGACGATCGAACAGACCAGGAAGAGGGCGGCGATCCACCGCTCCACCTTCGGACGCGCGGCGAAGCCGGCGCTGATCTTCGGCCAGGCGAAGGCCGCGCCGGCCAAGGCCAGGGCCAGGGCCGCGGCAAGCGTCGCGGCCACGAGATTGCGGTGGATGTCGCGGGCCTGGATGAGCTTGGCCGCGAAGGCCTCGCCCAGGGCGCCGTCATATTCGGTCTGGCTGACCTGGCCGTCCGCCACCGTGGCGACCACGTCGTTGTAGAAGACGTCCTGGGTGCTGTCGGGCAGCTGCGCGACCGCAGCCGGCGGATCGGCGCGCAGGGCCGCTTCCTCGATCTGGCCGCCCAGCATGCTCACCAGGATCAGCAGGATGGCCGCCGGCGCCGCCGCCCAGAGGGCGACATAGGCGCCGTAATAGCCCGGCAGGGAATGCAACACGCGGGTGCTGCCGCCGGAGGCGCGCAGCACCTTGCGGCGTCCGGCCGAATAGGCCGCCAGGGAGAACAGGATGAGCCCGATCAGGGCGATCCAGATGAGCATTCAGGCCTTCGACTTACGGCTCGGATCGCGCGGGAAAGGGGGACCACGGTCTCGAACCGACCCCAGGGTGCGCGGCGCGGAACCTGCCTGCGGATTGCTGATTGAACGCGACAGTTTCATGACACTTTTGCGACATCGTCGGACTTGTCGGTATCGGCAGGCTCCCGGCGGCGGCGCGCCAGCTCCGCCCGGGGGAAATACGCGGTGAAAATCGCCCCGCGGCCCGGCGCGCTTTCCACCATGAGGCCGCCCCTGTGACGGTTCATGATGTGCTTGACGATGGCCAGGCCCAGGCCGGTGCCGGACTTCTCGCCGCTCTTCTGGCCCTCCACCCGGTAGAAGCGTTCGGTGAGCCTGGGCAGATGCTCCCGGGCCATGCCGGGGCCGGAGTCCGTCACCGAGAGCGCGGCGAAACGGTCCGGACCATGATCGGGGGTCAGCAGCGACAGCCGGGCGGCCTGATCCATGCGCGGGGCCATGGCCGCCTCGATCCCCAGGCCGTCCTCCAGGGACACCCGGACGACGCCGCCGGCGGGCGAGTATTTCAGCGCGTTGTCCACCAGGTTCTGGGCCACCTGCACGACCTGATCGCGGTCCCCCACCGCCGTCACGCTGCCCCGCGGCGGCAGGTCGATCTCCAGGCTGACGCCCTTTTCCCGGGCCAGGGGGGTGATGGCGTCGACCACGTCCATGACGGCGGCCACCAGGTCCACATCCTCGTTGGGCGGGACGTGCTCATTCAGTTCGATGCGGCTGAGGGACATCAGGTCGTCGATCAGTCGGGACATGCGCTCGGCCTGGACATGCATGATGCCGAGAAACTTCTCGCGGGCGCCCTCATCGGCCCGGGCGTGTCCCCGCAAGGTCTCGATGAAGCCCGAAAGCGAGGCGAGCGGCGTACGCAGTTCGTGGCTGGCATTGGCCAGGAAGTCGGCCCGCATCCGCTCCACCCGACGGATGTCGGTTTCGTCGTGCAGCACCAGCAGCGCCAGCCGCCCCCCATCGGCGCCCAGGCCCAATGGCCGGGCATAGACCCTGAAGATTCGCTCCTGGGAGCCGCCGGGCTCGTAGAGGGCTTCGCCTTCGAGGCCCCCGAACAGGGCCTCATCCACGGCCTCCAGCACATCGGGATCGCGGATCGCGGTGACCAGGAGGCCCGCCTCGCGCTGGATCTTCAGCACCTCCCGGCCCGCCAGATTGACCATGACGAAGCGGCGTCCCGTCAGGTCGTCGGGCTCGTGGGCCGAGATCACCATGACGGGATCGGGCAGGGCGTTCAGCACCGCCGTATAGGGCAGAGACAGTTGGCCCGCGGCGACCTCGGCATGGGTCTCGGCCACCTCGGCCTTGAGCCGCGCAGCTTCGCCCCGGGCGCGGAAGGCCTGGATGGCCGCGACGCCGGCCACCGGCAGGGCCAGGATGGTCGCCGCCAGGGGATCGGCGCCGCCCACGGCGACCAGGCCGGCCAGGGCCAGCAGGCCCGCCGCGCCCGTGACGAGGGCGGGACCGGCGGCGAACCCGCGTCGAGGTCCGAGGGGCAAGGGTTGCGGCAGCAGGGACAAGACCGAATCTCCGTTCGCCGGATCATCCACCAAGCCGCATACCTGTGTCATCGCCGTGACAACGGAAAGAATTCGCGACCGACAGGCGCCTGACCTGGGCCGCCGTCCTGGAACTGGCCCGGCGAGCCGGCGTTTGTCTGGCCTGGGGGACGGCGGAAGCGGAGATCATGAGCGAGCGAAGGGACACCTTTCGGGCCGACAGCCTGCTGACTCCGCGGGCCGGCATCGACGACCCGTTCGCCGCCGCCGTCCATGCCACCCGCATGTCGATGATCATCGCCGACGCCCAGGCGCCGGACATGCCCATTGTTTTCGCCAACGACGCCTTCCTTGCCCTCAGCGGCTATCCCCGCGACGAGGTGCTGGGGCGCAACTGCCGCTTCCTCCAGGGTCCGGACACGGACCCCGAGGCGGGGCGCAGACTGGCCCAGGCCATCGCCCGGGGCGCGCCGGTCAATGTGGACATCCTGAACTACAGCAAGGACGGCAAGCCGTTCTGGAACGCCCTGCAGATCAGCCCGGTGCACAACGCCGAAGGCCTGCTGGTCTATTTCATCGGCTCACAGGTCGATGTCACCGCCCGCAAGAACGCCGAGGATCGGCTGGTCCGGGATCGGGAGGGCCTGGTCTCGGTGGCCACCGAACAGACCCGGGCCGCTGAGCTGGCTCTGGCCGAGCGCACGGCGCTGCTCCACGAGGTCGATCACCGGGTCAAGAACAACCTCCAGCTCATCAGCTCCCTGCTGGTCCTGCAGACGCGGCGAACCGAAGACCTGCAGACGCGGGTTGCGCTTCAGTCGATGCTCTCGCGGGTCAGCGCCATCGCCACGGTGCATCGTCGCCTGTTCCAGAGCCGCGACCTGGACCGGTTCGACGTGGCCGCCTTCGTCCGCGACCTGGTGGGCGACGTCTCATCAAGCCGCGACGAGGTGATGGTCGACCTGGACCTGCAAAGCATCGAGATCGCCGCCGCCCAGGCCGCGCCCCTGGCCCTGGCGGTCAATGAACTGCTGGACAACGCCTTCGCCCACGGCCTGGCCGGGGATCGGGCCGGCAAGCTGGGCGTGAGGGTTCAGCGCATGAACGGCCACTATGTGATCGAGATCTGCGACGACGGACCGGGCCTGCCCCCTGATGGACGGTTCGAGCCGGGCTTTGGTCTGACAATTGTCGGCCTGCTGGCGCAACAACTGCGCGCCGAGTTGCGTTTTGAAGCCACGAACCCCGGCGTGCGCGCCATTCTCGAATTGCCCGTAAACGCCTAGGCCCCCCATGTCCCACCCCCTGTCCGTGCTGATTGTCGAGGATGAGGCCCTGCTGGCCCTCGAACTCGGCTTCCTGGTGGAGGAGGCTGGCTGCGTTCAGGTCGGGCACGCGCTGGACTCGGCCGTGGCGGTGCAGATGGCCGCCAGGCTGAAGCCGGACATCGCCCTGGTGGATGTTCATCTGGCCGACGGCCCCACTGGCGTCGATGCGGCGCGGGAGATCGCCGCCCATCATGGGGCGATGGTGCTGTTCATGACCGCCAATGTGAAGCGCCTGCCGGAGGATCTCGCCGGCGCGTGCGGCGTGATCGGCAAGCCCTATACCGATCGCGCTGTCCGCCGAGCGCTGACCTACCTCGTCGGATGCCTGGAGCGCGGGCGCGCCGACACGCCCCCGCCCCCGGGGCTCACCCTCTCCGACAGGTACGCCGCCCGCTGGGGCCTCCCCCGACTTGAAGAGACGGCTTAGGGACGATCATGACTCCGAGCTTCCTGCCCGAGGTGATCGGCTTCTGCGCCGGTCTGTGTTCGATGGTGAGCTTCACGCCCCAGCTTATCAAGACATGGCGGGAGCGGGACGCCCGGTCGATTTCCCTGCGCATGTACGTGGTGACCGTCACCGGCTTCAGTCTGTGGGTGACCTATGGCGTGATGATCGGCAGTTGGCCGGTGATGCTGACCAATTCGGTCTGCCTGATCCTGTCGGCGCTCATCCTGGCCCTGAAGTGGCGCTTCTCGCACAATCCGACTCCTGGGAATCTTGAGCCCACGGCCTAGCTTGCCGGCATCGGTTGGCGCCGCAGCAGGCGCTCTCTAGAATTGCTGTTCCGACGACGAGCGTCGCGCCGCAACCGGCGCGCGCAGCCGCCATTTCAGGACCTCGCAATGAACGACCGGATCGCCGCAGCTGAGGCCGCTTTCAAGGCTGGCCACCTCGAAGAAGGGATCGCCCTGACCGAAGCGCTGCTGACCGACGAGCCCAAGTCCGGCAACCAGCTTTACCGCAACTTCGCCTCCCTGCTCTTTCGCCGGGGCCGCTATGAGGACAGCGCCCGCTGGGCGAAGACCGGCGCGGACATCTATCCCCGCGATGGCGAGCTCTGGAACATTCTCGGTGTTTCCCTGCGCCGCCTCGGCCGCCCGCAGGAGGCGCTGCAGGCCCTCAACGCCGGCATCAAGGCCCAGCCCAAGAACGAGGCCCTCTGGCAGAACAAGGGCAATGTCCTGAACGATCTGAAGGACGGTCCGGGCGCCATCGCCGTGTTCAGCCGTCTGGTCCGCCAGGCCCCCACCAACCCTGAGTTCCAGCGAAGTCTGGGCCGGGCTCACTGGCATGCGGGCGAACTGGAAAAGGCCGAAATGCGCTATCGGCTCGCCGCCCGCCTGCGGCCGGATCTGGTTGACGCCTGGCTCGACCTCTCGGCCCTGCAGGCCGAATCCAAGACGCCGGAAATCGCCGTGGCCACCCTGGACGAGGCGATCACCCAGAACCCCGCCCCGCGCCTCAAGGAAGCCAAGGCGCTGGCCATCCGCCGATCCAACAAGCTGCGCCAGGCCGAGGCCTATCTGCTCACCCTTCTGGAGGAGCTCCCAGACGAGGCCTGGGTGCAGCATCAGCTGGGCGCGGTGATCACCGACTGGGACCGGCCCCGGGCCAATGTCCATCTTCGCCGGGCGGTCGAACTGGCGCCGGACAATCTGGACTACCGGATGGGCCTGGTCGAAAGCCTCGTCCGCTCGCGCCATGGGGACGAGGCCGCCCACATCGACGCCGCCTATGTCGAGCTGAAACTCGCCCGCGAACTCGGGCCCCTGGTCAGCGGGCCGCAGCTCAAGGTCGCCTCCGAGGTGCTGTCCCGCGTGGCCGATTTCGACGGCCTGGAAGCGACCTGCGACTTCCATGAGACCGGCCGCCTATGGGCTGAGCAAGGCCGTCACACCGCTTTGCTGAGCCAGCTGTCGCGGGTGCGGGCGCCGGAGGACCGCGACGAACTGGTCACCCAGCACCGCATCTATGGGGACATGGTGCAGGCGAAGGTCGACCGCTATCCCCTGCGGCGGCCAGCTGAGCCGAGACAGCCGGACGGCAAGATCCGCCTGGGCTTCATGTCGTCGGACCTGCGCAATCACCCCGTGGCCTATTTCGCCCTGCCCCTGTTCGAGCACTATCCGCGGGAGCGCTTCGATCTCTACTGCTACTCCTTCTATCAGGGCCAGGAAGACCAGCTGCAGCGGCGGATCGCCGGTCAGGTGAAGGCCTTCCGCTGGAACCAGGACATCAGCGACTTCGACGCCGCCCAGATGATCTGCGACGACCAGCTGGACATGCTGATCGAGCTCGGCGCCTCGACCCACATGAATAAGCTCAATGTGATGGCCTGGAAGCCCGCCCCCCTTCAGGCCAGCTGGCTCGGCTATCCGCACTCCTCGGGCCTGTCGCGGATCGACCATCTGATCGTCGATCCCTACCTGCTGCCGCCGCGGCCGGAACTGATGATCGAGGAACCCCTGCTGATGCCCGCCAGCTGGATCGCCATGGGCGAGCTGGCCTTCCCCGAGCGGCCGATGGCGGCCGAGCCGCCGGTGGTCGCCAACGGCTATGTGACCTTCGGCACGGCCAACAATCCCTACAAGTACAGCCGGGAGATGGTCCGCCATTGGGCGCGGGTGACCGCGGCCGTCCCCAATTCGCGGTTCCTGTTCGTTCGCCCGGAAGTCGGCACCTCGGCCTTCCGCGACAATATCAGCGCCATCTTCGAGGCCGAGGGCGTAAGCCGGGACCGGCTGCGCTTCGAGGCCGTTCGCGGCGCGCACATGCCCTTCTACAACGAGATGGACATCACCCTGGACACCTTCCCCCAGACCGGCGGCACGACGACCTGCGAGTCCCTCTGGATGGGCGTGCCGGTGGTGACCCTGGTCGGGCCGGGCCTGTTCGAACGGCTGAGCCTGTCCATCCTGGGCAATGCCGGCCTGGCCGATCTCTGTGCGGGCGACCTCGACACCTATCTGCAGACCGCCGTGAAGCTGGCCGGGGATGTGAAGCGGCTGACCGACCTGCGGCAGAACCTGCGATCGACCCTGAAGGCCAGCCGGCTGGGGCAGACCAAGACCTTCGCCCAGGACTTCTATCGCATGATCGACGCCGCAGTGACCCGCAGCCAGAAGGCCAAGACCCCGGCCAGCGAGATCGCCTAGCCCTGGAAGAAGCCGGGCGCCGAAAGGGCGTCGCGCAACAGGACCCGGGCGTCGCGAGGCGTGACGCCCAGGGCCCGCAGCCGCTCCGTCGCGCAGACCGGCGCCGGCGGCATGGGCCGGTCGGGCGCCAGGTTCAGGGTCCAGCCGGCCTCGGCGAAGACCTGGGCGAGGTCGGCGTTGGAGACATTCTCGCCGCGGGCCACATTGACCACGCCCTGCGCCTGCTGGTCGGCCATGGCCAGCAGGCCTGCGACCACGTCGTCGGCGTGAATGTAGTCGCGCACGGCGCCGGGGACGGAGTCCCGGCTGAGCACACGGCTGTGGCGGGCCGCCTGCAACAGCTCCGGCAGGAAGCCGCTGGCGCCCTGCGCAAGATCAAAGACGTTGGAGAGCCGGGCCACGGCGCCACGGCCTTCCGATCGGGCCAGGGTCAGGTTCTCACCCAGGGCCTTGGAGAGATCATAGACATTGCGCGGGGCGGCCGGATCGAAGGCCAGGATGTCGTCCTCCCGCCCGCCGGCGGCGCCCAGGCTGTCATAGAGTCTTGTGGAGGACAGGTAGATCAGCCGGTCGAACCGGGCCTGCGACAGCACCTGGGCCAGCAGGGTGACGTGGGCCTCGACGGTGTCGAAGGGCCGGACAGCGAAGTCCCCGGTCAGGCCGGCGCAATAGAAGACCTGGCCCAGATCGCGCGCGAACAGATCGCCCTCGCCGCGGGCCGGCGCATAGACCGCCTCGCCTCGTTCGCGCAGGGCCTGGGCCAGCCGTCCGCCGATGAAGCCGCCGGCGCCGATGATGGTCCAGCCGCTCACCCCTTGCCACGCTCGCCGATGCGGCGGACCGGCGCGCCGGCATAGACGCCATAGGGCTCGAGCCTGCCGCGCACCACGGCGCCGGCGGCCACCACGCAGCCCTTGCCGATCACCGCCCCGTCCAGGACCACGACGCCGGCGCCCAGCCACACATCGTCCTCGATCACGATGCCGCCCCGGCTCGCCATGAAGCCCTGGTCGCGGATGCGCACATTGCGGTCGGCGATCTCGTGATTGGTCGGGGCCAGCGTGCAGTTGGCGGCGATCAGCACGCCTTCGCCGATGCGCACCCCGTTGCCGGTATAGATCACGGTGCCGGAATTGACCGCCGAGTCCGCGCCGATGATCACTTCGCCCGATCCGCCGACGGCCTTGATCTTGACGAAGGAGTCGATGAGCACGCCCGGCCCGATCTCGATCAGCGTGCCCCGCACCGAGCGCTCGATATCGGCCAGGGGCGAGATGGTGGCGGTGGGATCTATCTTGAGCATCAGCGGCCTCCTGGCCCGGCCTCGGGACCGAAATCCGGGTAGCCGGCGTCCCGCTCGGAGATCACCTGCGGCGCGGCCGGCCAGGCGATGGCGAAGGTTGGGTCGTTCCAGCGCACGCCGGCCCCATGGCCGGGCTCGAACATCGGGGCGATCTGGTAGAGCACGTCGGTGTCGGGCTCGAGCGTCAGGAAGCCGTGGGCGACGCCTTCGGGGATGAACAGGGCCCGGCCGGCCTGCGCGTCCAGCTCCGCCCCGGCCCAGCGACCGAAGGTGGCGCTGCCCGGACGCAGGTCCAGGGCGACGTCGAAGATCCGCCCCCGGACGACCCGGACCAGCTTGGTCTCCCCATGGGGGGCCGGCTGGTAGTGCATGCCGCGCAGGGTCAGGGCGGCGGTGTTGCGCGACAGGCTGGTCTGGGCAGGCGTGAAGTCGATCCCGCCCTGCGCGAACTCGTCGGGGCAGTGCAACCGGGCGAAGGCGCCGCGATCATCAAGCACGGGGTCGGGATCGACCAGGACGACGCCCGCGATCTCCGTGGGCGAAAACCGCATCAGTCGAGAACCCTAGTGGCCGGCGAGGCGATCACGAAACGGCCGCCCCAGTCACGGATATAGGCCAGCTGGCCCATGATCTCGTCCTTCAGGTTCCAGGGCAGGATCAGCAGATAATCCGGTTTCACCTCGGCCACCTTGTCGGGGCCATAGATCGGCGCGTGGCTGCCGGGCAGGAAGCGGCCCTGCTTGTGCGGATTGGCGTCGAAGGCGCAGACGAGGTCGTCCGGCCCCACCCCGGCATAGTTGAGGAAGGTGTTGCCCTTGGCCGCCGCCCCATAGGCCGCGACCGTCTTGCCGTCGGCCTTGGCCTGGCGAAGGAAGGCCAGGAAGCTGTCGCGCACCTCATCGACCCGGGCGGCATAGCCCTCATAGGTCTCGAGCTTGTGCAGGCCCGCCGCGGCCTCCCGGGCGCGCAGGGTCTTGAGCGCCTCGGTCTCCTGATGGCTGGAGGCCTCATGGGCGCAGAACAGGCGGAGCGACCCGCCGTGGGTGGGCAGAAGCTCCACGTCAAAGGCCCGCAGGCCGTTGGCCCTCAGCACCTGGGCCACCGCCAGCAGGGAGAGGTAGGAGAAGTGCTCGTGATAGATGGTGTCGAACTGCACCATCTCCAGCATGTTCAGGAAGTGGGGGAACTCGAAGGTCAGCACGCCTTCGGGCTTCAGCACCTCGCGGAAGCCGGCCACGAAACCGCCGATGTCGGGCACATGGGCCAGCACATTATTGGCCGCCATCAGATCGGCCTGGACCCCGCGGGCGGCCAGGGCCTTGCCGGTCTCGCCGTGGAAGAACATGACCTCGGTGGGCACGCCCTTCTCGATGGCCGCCTGGGCGGTGTTGGCGGTGGGCTCGATCCCCAGCACGGGCACGCCGGCGGCCTTGAAGTGCTGCAGAAGATAGCCGTCGTTGGAGGCGATCTCGACCACCAGGGAGGCCGGCCCCAGGCCGAAGCGTTCGATCATCGCTTCGGCGTAGCGGCGGGCATGCTCCACCCAGCTGGCCGAGTAGGAGGAGAAATAGGCGTAGCCGGAATCGAAGATCTCATCGGCGGCGACGGGATCGTCCACCTGCACCAGGAAGCACTCGGCGCAGACCCGCGCATGCAGGGGGTAGGTCTTCTCGTCGCCGGCCGCCAGCTGCTCGGCGGTCAGGTTGCTGTTGGCCAGGGGCTGGCGGCCCAGGTCCACCAGGGTGTGGGTCAGCGGCGTGCGGCAGAAACGGCAGACGGGCGTCGTCATCACAGGCTTTCGTAAGTCTCGATCTGCGCCAGGCAGAGGTCGCGGGCGGCCTCGCCCAGGCCCTGGCGGCGATACCAGTCCATGGTCCAGGCCACGGCGGCGGGACCGTCCAGGGCGCTCTCGAAGGCCAGCGTCCTGCGGGCCAGGCTGGCGTCCACGGCCAGGCTCTTGGCTTCTATGGAGGCGGGGTCGGGTTCGTGGCGCCAGGGCTGGGCGCCCAGGGCGGCGATGGCCTGGGTGGCTAGGTCCCCGACCGTGATCTCGGCCGCGCCGGGGCGGGGGCCGAAGTTCAGGGCGCGCGGGGTGTCCGGCTTCTGCACCAGGGCCTGGGCGAAGACGAGATAGCCGGCCACGCAGTCGAGCACATGCTGCCAGGGCCGCGTGGCCTCTGGGTGGCGCAGGACGGTGGTTTCGCCGGCCCGGGCGGCGCGGACGATGTCGGCCACCAGCCGGTCGCGGGAGAAGTCCCCGCCGCCGATCACATTGCCGCCGCGGGCGGTGGCCACCGGCACGCCGGCCTTGTCGAAATAGGAACGGGCGAAGCTGGACGTGACGATCTCGGCGCAGGCCTTGGAGGCCGAATAGGGATCCTTGCCGCCCAGGGCGTCGCTCTCCTGGAAGGCGCGGCCGCCATCGTTGTTGGCGTAGACCTTGTCCGAGGTGATCACGAGGACGCAGCGTAAAGCGTCCTCGTCCCGCAGGGACTCCAGCAGATGGGCCGTGCCCATGATGTTGGTGGAAAATGCGCCGACCGGGTCCTCGATGGCCGCGCGCACGATGGGCTGGGCGGCCATGTGCAGCACAAGGTCGAAGGGCTGGCCGCCGACCACGTCCAGCACGGCGCGGCGATCGCGCAGATCCACCAGATGCGAGGCGGCCAGGTGGTCGTAGCCGGCCAGATCGGCGAGCGCCGGGGTCTGGTCCGGCGCCAGCGCCAGGCCCGTGACCTTCGCCCCCATGCGGGCGAGCCAGAGGCCCGTCCAGGCGCCCTTGAAGCCGGTGTGGCCGGTCAGCAGCACGCGCTGGCCGGCCCAGAAGCCGGGGTCTGGCCGGGTCATGCCCACTTGCGCCAGGGCGCCTGGCCGGACGCCCACAGGCTCTCCAGCTGGTTCTTGTCGCGCAGGGTGTCCATGGCCGCCCAGAAGCCATCGTGGCGATAGGCGATCAGCTCGCCGTCGGCGGCCAGGCCTTCCAGGGGGCCGAGCTCCCAGACGGTGGCGTCATTCTCGACGCGGTCGATCACCGAGGGGTCGAGGACGAAGAAGCCGCCATTGATCAGGCCGTTGTCGCCGGGCGGCTTCTCCACGAAGCGGTCCACCCGGTCGCCGGTCATCTCCAGCGCGCCATAGCGGCCAGGCGGCGCCACGGCGGTCACGGTCGCGGGCTTGCCATGGTCGGCATGGAACTTGGCCAGGGCGGCGAGGTCCACATCGGCGACCCCATCCCCATAGGTGAAGAAGAAGGGCTGGCCCGGATCAAGGAATTCTCGAACCCGCTTCAGCCGACCGCCGGTCATGGTGTCGGCGCCGGTGTCCACCAGGGTCACCTTCCACGGCTCGTGCTTGGTGGCGTGGTAGTCGATGGCCCGGTTGGCCAGGTCGACGGTGAAGTCGGCGTTATGCAGGACGTAGTTGGCGAAGTACTCCTTCACCACATAACCCTTGTAGCCCAGGCACACGATGAACTCGTTGAAGCCGTGGTGCGAGAACATCTTCATGATGTGCCAGAGGATCGGCCGGCCGCCGACCTCGATCATCGGCTTGGGCCGCAGGTGGCTTTCCTCGGAAATCCGGGTGCCCAGGCCGCCGGCGAGGATGACGACTTTCACCGCTGCCCCTCCCCCGCCTCAGTGCTCAGGCGGTCCGCTTGACGAAGGCGTCAGGCCAGTAGGTGACCCGCGAGTTCACCACCCCTTCATTGAAGGGGAAGGTCGGTTCCTCGATGATGAAGCGCTTATCCTCGGCGACGAAGTCATGCACCGCCTGGCGGGGATTGTTCCAGGTCCAGTCCTCGGCCGTGCGGGGGCCGCCCGCCACCTGCTCCATGATCCCGTCGGTGGCGACGATATAGGAGCCCACCGGCACCATGTCGGCATAGGCGCGCAGTTCGTCGAGGACGTGGCCCTTGGTGTGGTTGGAATCGAGGACCACCAGCACGGTCTCGCCGGGCTTGATCTGGGCCTTGACCTGTTCGACCACCTCGGGCGCCGTCGATGAGCCTTCGATCAGCTCGATCCGCTTCTTCATCGGATGGGCCTCGATGGCCGTGCGGTTGTGCGGCCGGATCTCGATGTCGATACCGATCACCCGGCCCTTGTTCATCGCTTCGAACAGGGAGGCGTAGAAGACCAGGGACCCGCCATGGGCCACGCCGGTCTCCACCAGGACGTCGGGCTTCAAGTCCCAGATCACCTCCTGCAGGCGGACCATGTCCTCCGGCAGCTGAATGATCGGCCGGCCCATCCAGGCGAAGGAATAGACGTATTTGGAATCCCAGGTCGCCCGGACCCAGGCCTTGGACGCCGCGGCGAAGCCTTCGGCGGTGGAGAGGCTGTGGCGCGTTTCTGTGTCGCCGTCGCGGACGACGACTTCGCCGCGCTCTTCGTCGATGATGGTGATCAAGACCCCGACCTTGTATGCCGTTTCTGGCGGGCCGTGCTTAGGTGGCCCGCTTTGTGGCCTCCTCCATATCGCGTGTCGGCGGCCCGATGAAGCCGTATCCCGCATGGGGCGCGTATCACGCCCCTCAGATTGACCAGGAGCAGGGTTTGGAGCCGAAGGTCGATTTCATCATCATCGGGGCCCAGAAGGCCGGCACGACGGCCCTGTTCGACTATCTGGGCGAGCATCCGCAGATCGGCCTGTCCGACGTCAAGGAGGTCCACTTCTTCGACGACGAGACCCGCGACTGGGCCGCCCCGGACTACGGCGCCTACCACGCCCGGTTCGGCCTGGCCGATCGCAGCCGCCGCTGGGGTGAGGCCACGCCGATCTATCTCTACTGGAAAAACAGCATCGAGCGGATCGCGGCCTATGGTCGGGAGACACGCCTGATCATCCTGCTGCGCGACCCGGTGGAGCGGGCCTGGTCCCACTGGAAGATGGAGTTCGCCCGCGGCGCCGAGGTCCACCCCTTCGCCTGGTGCATCCGCCAGGGCCGCACCCGACTGTTCGAGGCCGAACCCTGGGGCTTCCACCGGGAGTTCAGCTATGTGGAGCGTGGCTTCTATGGCGAGCAGATCGCCCGGGTGCTGGCACATTTTCCCGCCGAACAGCTGCTGATTCTGCGGTCGGACGAACTCGAAGCCGCCCCTGAGGCGACGCTGCAGCGAATCAGTCACTTCCTGGACATCGCCCCGCCGCCGCCCATGCGGCCGCGGCGGGTGCATGAGGGCCAGGCCATGACCTATCCATCCACCCTGACGACGGAGGATATAGCCCTGCTCCGGCGCCTCTACGCCGCCGACATGGCGCAGCTGGCCGAGCTGACCGGCATCCGATTCTGGTGACCCTCGCCACATTTCCGTCAGGGCTCTTGGCCAAGCTGGCGCTCATGCTCGCCTTTTCCCGCAGGTGGACGGCTCCACCGGCCCCCGTCGCCCCCCTCGCCGCGCTCGCCCTGCTGGTCGCCTGTTCCCCCAGCGAGCCCAGCGAGGCCGCCGACGCGCCGCCGCTCGGGCCGGAGCTGGTCTTGCCGGTGGACTGCGTGCTGGGGGAGACCTGCGAGATTCAGAACTATGTGGATCGCGATCCCGGCCCCGGCGCCCGGGATTACACCTGCGCGGCCCGCACCTATCAGGACCACAAGGGCGTCGATATCCGCGTGCCCGACCTGGCCGCCCAGCGGGCCGGGGTTTTTGTGCTGGCCGCAGCGCCCGGTCGGGTGGCGCGGTTGCGGGACGGAGTCGCTGATGTCTCGGTGCGGACGACCGGCGTCTCGGCCGTGGACGGCGTGGAATGCGGCAACGGCGTCGTCATCGACCACGGCGACGGCTGGGAAAGCCAGTATTGCCACCTGGCCCAGGGCAGCCTGATCGTGGCGCAGGACGCCGAGGTCCGGGCCGGCCAGCCCATCGCCCGCATCGGCCTGTCGGGCCAGACGGAGTATCCGCACCTGCACTTCACCCTGCGCAAGGACGGCCAGGTGGTCGATCCCTTCGCACCGGCGGGCGGCGAGGCCTGTGAGGCCCAGGGGGCGCTATGGTCGGCCGAAGTCGCCGAGGCCATGACCTACAAGGCCGGCGCGGTGCTCAACACCGGCTTCTCGTCCGGGGCGGTTTCGATGGAGTCCATCGAAGACGCCGCCCTTCCCCCCGCCAGCGCGCATGCCCCAGCGCTGGTGGCCTATGTGCGCGCCATCGGGCTGGAGGCCGGCGATGTCCAGCACCTGACGGTCACCGGACCGGACGGGGAGACCCTGGCGGAGACGACCATCGATCCGCTGGACGCGCCCAAGGCCCAGTACATGCTCTATGCCGGCCGACGCACCCCGCCCGAGGGCTGGGCGCCCGGAACCTACGCCGCCGAGTACTGGGTGGAGCGGGGCGGCAAGCGCGCCCTGGAGCAGCGCTTCGAGACCGACCTCTGAGGCGACCCTCGCCCGGCCGGAATTTTGGCCAAACCTGTCGTTAAGGCGACAGATTCTCTTTCGCAGTGCGGCGGACTAAGCTACAGTTTGATGTCAGCCTTGCTCTCCAGGGCTGTGTCGCATCGGCCGGGCCATAGCGTCCATGCCAGCTATGGCCCGGCCTCTTGCTTTTCCTGAAGATCAGATTGTTTTCGGCCAGCGCGATTGTGTCGGCGAGGTTCGCCGCGACCCGGCTCTGGGGCGCAGCTTAGCGCGGACGGGATTCCGAGGCTGCGCGGCGACGTCCAGGACATCGCGCCGTCGATACATCGCCTGGCTGACGACGCCATAGCGCGCCTCGGCCGCTCGCCAATCATGGGCTGGCAAGCCTCGCGGGGCGCTGGCTTCTTTGCGATGATCACAAATCCGTTTGGTCAGCGGCCCTGCGAGGCACAGGGCGCGGGCGTGGCTAGGGTTCGAGAGGCCCTGCACGGGCGGCGCATTCGCTGAATGCCTCAAGGCCAGACGACGGCGCAAAGAAAAGGGGCCGCCCCAAAGGACGGCCCCAATCTTGGTTCAGACTTGGATCGCCTAGGCGACGAAGTCGGACTGATCGACGGTCGCGAGGGTGACGCCGTTCAGATAGACAGTGCCCGTCACCGTGTTGGTGCCGCTGATGTCGGCGAAGACATAAACGTCGGTGCCGACTTGCACCGCGACGATGTCGCGCTGACCGCCGCCGATCAGGGCAGCCGCGTCGTTGAACGCCTGGGTGTAGGTCCAGGTCGCGTCGCCGATTTCGGCATAGTTGGTCGCCGTGGCGGCCACGCCGAAGGAGATCGAGTCATCAGCCGTGGTGAAGTTGTTGATGCGATCGATCGAACCCGTGGTGGACGAGGTGTCGCCCGCCGCGAAGACGAAGCGGTCGTTGCCCGCGCCGCCGTCCATGGTGTCGACGCCGGTGCCGCCGGTGATGGTTTCGTTGCCAGCGCCGCCAGCGATGACGTCATTGTCAGCGCCGCCGAGCAGGGCGTTGTTACCACCATTGGCCGTCGCCGTGATCGAGTCATTGCCCGCGCCACCGTTGATGGTGTCGTTGCCAGCGCCCGCGGTGATCAGGTCCGCGCCAGCGTCGCCGCTGGCCGAGTTGGCGCCACCGGCGGCCAAGTCGATCGTGTCGTTGCCTTCGCCACCGGAGATGGTGTCGTTGCCAGCGCCCGCCGTGATGGAGTCGTTACCGACGCCACCCAGAAGCGTGTTGGTCCCGGCGGTTGCGCTGACTTGGTCGTCGCCTTCGCCACCGTCGATGGCGTCATTGCCAGCCGCGCCGTTGAGGGTGTCGTTGCCGCCCTCACCGAAGATGCTGTCATTGTCAGCGCCGCCGAGCACGGAGTCGGTGCCCAGGTTGCCGTTCAGGAAGTTGTTGCCGCCGGCAGCACCGGTGATGGTGTCGTTGCCTTGACCGCCGAGCAGGGTGTCGGTGCCAACGCCAGCCGTCATCGAGTCGTTGCCGAGGTTGCCGTTTGCCCAGTCGTTGCCAGCGTCACCGTCGATGGTGTCGGCGTCTTGACCGCCATAGAGGCTGTCATTGCCGGCGCCGCCATTGACGGAGTCAGCGCCCGCATTGCCCTGCAGCGAGTCGTTGTCGGCTTCGCCCAGCAGGGTGTCGGCGCCAGCGCCGCCCCAGATGGTGTCGTTGCCGGCACCGCCCGACAGACTGTCGGTGTCTTCGCCGCCGTCGATGCTGTCATTGCCAGCGTCGCCGCCAATGGTGTCGTTGGCGCCTTCACCCAGCAGGGTGTCGTTGCCGCCGCCACCCGCCAGGGTGTCGGTGCCGAGGTTGCCGTTGATGAAGTCAGCGCCAGCGCCGCCGAGGATCGAGTCGACGCCCTGACCGCCGAGCAGGGTTTCGGCTTGGCCCGTCAGGCTGCCACCAGTGACGGTGTCGTCACCCAGGTTGCCATGGACGAAGTTGTTGCCACCGCCAGCGGTGATCTGGTCGTTACCTTGACCGCCGTAGAGCTGGTCGGCCGAAGAACCCGCAGTAATCGAGTCGTTGCCGGCGTTGCCTTGGATGAAGTTGGCACCGTCGTTGCCGGTCAGGGAGTCGGTGCCGTCGCCGCCGTACAGGCCGTCAGAGCCGGAAGCGCCAGCGGCCGTTTCGTTGCCCGCGCCGCCGATGAAGAGAACCGAACCCGTAGTGGTGGTTTCCAGCTCGCCATAGATGCCGGTGCCGAACAGCTTGGTGACGCCGTTGACGGTGATGCTCACCCGGGCCGGCTCAGCGCCAACCGCAGGAACGTACAGGACCGTGATCGCGGAGGCGTTGGTGCCCGGCGCGAACGCCAGCGAGTCAGTGCCGGACGTATAGCCGATCGCCTGCGCCGCCGTAATGGTCTCAAAAGTGTAGTTAGCCATGCTTCTCTCCAGTCAGTGTCACGTGGACCCCAGAACGCCTGGCCACCATCCCGCGGATGGAGCGGTCCTGGCGGTCCCTCCCCGCGCCATTACACATGGACGTGGCGAAGGTTAAAACGAGCCCGAGGAATGGGTATCGGATGCTTCGTCGATACGCAATATCAAAAAGCCTTGCCGGGTGCGGGTCGCGTAGAGGTGTGACAAGCCCGCCGAGACTCAGATGCTCCTTATTCTACTCTTCCCGCAGGGCGCTGTCGAAGGTGTCGGTCAGGGGATCGAGAATATAGGACAGGATCGAGCGCCGCCCGGTGACAATCATCGCCTGGGCCGGCATGCCGGGCGCCAGTTCCACATTGCGCGGCAGCTTGGCCAAGGCGGCCGGATCGATGCGCAGTTCGGCCAGGAAATAGGCGACGCCGGTCTGCTGATCCACCAGGCGGTCGGCCGACAGGCTGGTGACGACGGCGTCCATGGGCGGCACCCGGCGCGAACTGAAGGCCGAAACCTCGACGCGGGCCTCCTGACCGACGCTGACGCTGTCCACATCATTGGGCTGGACGCGGGCATGGACGATCAGCGGCGCGTCAGCCGGCACGATATCCATCAGCAGCTCGCCCGGGGTGACCACGCCGCCGACGGTGAACTGGGTCAGGTTCAGCACATAGCCGTCCACCGGCGAGCGGACGGTGGTGCGCTCCAGGATCTGGGTGGCGGCGGTCAGGCGGGGGCCGACGTCGGAGAGCTGGCTCTGCATCTGGCGCAGGCCTTCGGCGGCCTCGCTGATTCGCTGGTTGCGCAGGGTGGTGAGCTGGAGCCGCGCCTCCCCTTGCGCCTGGCGCAGGCGGTTGAGTTCGGAGGTCAGCGCGCCGCGGCGCCCGCCCAGCTCCGCCAGGCTGCGCTCATAGCGCAGGATCAGGGTCTTGGGGGCGTAGCCCTTTTCGTAGAGGGTCTGGTAGCCGGCCAGCTCCTCGCGGGTGAAGCCGATCTGTTCGTCTATGGAATCGAGCTGGGCCTGGACGCCGACCATCTGGGTGGCCAGCTGGTCGACCCGCTGCTCCAGCACGCCCTGCTGGCTGACGAAGAACTGCAGGCGGGTGGCGAACAGGAGCTGCTGGTCGCGGATCAGGCCGGCGACCCGGGGGTCGCTCATCCGGCCGGTCAGCTCCTGCGGAAGCTCGAGAGTCTGACGTCCGGCGGACTCGGCGCTGAAGCGCGCGCTCTGGGCCAGGATGGCGTCGTACTGGTTCTGCAGCACATCGACCGCGGCGTCCGACTGGACGGCGTCGAAGCGGATCAGCGGCTGGTTGGCGCGCACCCGCTCGCCCTCCCGCACCAGGATCTCGGAGACCACGCCCCCCTCCCGGTGGCGCAGGGTCTTGCGGCTGGACTCCACCCGTACCTCGGCCGGGGCCACCACGGCGGCGCTGATCTGGGTGAAACCCGCCCAGATCAGCATGCCGAAGACGAAGACGCCCACGACCACGCAGCCGATCAGGACCGGGCGCCACAGGCGCTTTTCCAGGTCGCGGTTCGGCTCCGGCGCGCCGACGTCGAAGCGGGTGTCGAGGGGGCGGATGGGGCCGAGCACCGGCTTGAGGGGACCGAGGTCGAATTTCATTGGCTGACCTCGACGGGACGAACGGCGGCCGGCGGGGTGACCCGCGCCATGACGGCCTCCCGCGGGCCAAACAGCTCCATGCGGCCATCGCGCAGGACCAGCATCTTGTCGGCCGAGCGCAGGATGCTCGGCTTGTGTGACACCACCACCACCGTCGCGCCCTTGGCCCGCTGGGCGTCGATGGCCTGCAACAGGGCGTTTTCGCCCTCGGCGTCCAGGCTGGCGTTGGGCTCGTCTAGGACCAGCAGGCGCGGATCGCCCAGCAGGGCGCGGGCCAGACCCACCCTCTGCCGCTGGCCGGCCGAGAGGATGTAGCCGCCGTCGGTCAGTTCGGTCTCATAGCCCTTGGGCAGCCGCAGGATCATCTCGTGCACATTGGCCTGGGTGGCGGCGTCGACCACCGCCTGGTCGGTCACGTCGGCGCGGAAGCGGGCGATGTTGTCGCGCAGGGTGCCGGCGAACAGCTCGGTATCCTGCGGCAGATAGCCCACATGAAGGCCAAATTCGGTCCGGTTCCAGGCGAACACGTCGGCCCCGTCCAGGCGCACATGGCCGTTCACCGGCCGCCAGACGCCGACGATCAGCCGGGCCAGGGTGGACTTGCCCGCCCCCGACGGGCCGATGATCCCCAGCATCTCGCCGGGCTCGATCTTGAAGTTCAGCCCCTGCAGCACGTAGCGCTCGGCGCCCTGCGGCGCGAAATTCACCGCCTCGATGCTCAGCTGGCCGAGCGGCCGCGGCAGGGAGGTGGCCGGAGTCGTCGGCTTGTAGTTGTTCAGCAGGATGTTCAGCCGGTCATAGGCCCGACCGCCATTGACGATGCCGTCCCAGGCGCCGACCACCTTCTCGATGGGCTGCAGGGCGCGGCTGGCCAGGATCATGTTGGCGAACAGCATGGCCGGCGGAATGGCGCCCACGACGACCAGATAGGCCCCGACACCGATGACCAGGACCTGGATCAGCATGCGGGTGAACTTGGTGGTGTTGGCGATCACGCTGGAGCGCTGTGAGGCCCAGGCTCCGCGCTCAATCGCCCGGCCGCGGAAGGCCGACCAGCGGGCGCCGAGCGCGCCCAGCATGCCCATGGCGCGAACCACCTCGCCGTTGCGCAGGCCCGCCTCGGTGAAGGCGTAGGCCCTGAGGCTCGCCTCATTGGCCTCCTGCAGGGGCGGCCGCGACAGGCGGTCCTGCAGCATGGCCAGGCCGAACAGGGCCGCGGCGCCCGCCAGGGTGATCGCCCCCACCAGGGGGTCGATGACGAACAGGATGCCGATGAAGAGCGGCATCCAGGGCAGGTCGAAAATGGCCGAGAAGACCGAACCGGTCAGGATCTGGCGGAAGGCGTCGAGATCGCGCAGGGCCTGGGACCGGGTCTGGCCCTGGCCCTTGGACTCGGCTTCGAACAGGGCGGCGAAGACGTGGCTGGAGACCCGCTGGTCGAGCATGATCCCGTAGTTGATCAGAACCCGCGTCCGAAGCTCGTCGATGACGCCGGAGATCAGGAACACCAGCAGCGTGCCCACCGTCAGGACGATCAACGTCGAGACGCTATGGCTGGACAGCACCCGCCCATAGATCTGGAAGGTGTAGAGCGGCAGGGCCAGGTAGAGCAGGTTGCTGATCAGGCTGAAGCCGGCGGCGAAGGCCAGCGGCCTGGAGCCTTCCTTCAGCGCCCCCGTCAGCACATTGTCGGGAAGCGACGCAAACGGGTTCAGGATCTTCATGCGTGCGAGCGTCCGTCGGAGCCTCAAAGCCCCCAACATCGGAGCGCTTGAGGGCGCGACACATGACGACCGACGCTGGTCAAGTCAATGGCGGCCCCCTTATAGGGCGAACATGCTATGGCGCGGTCAAGGCCGTCTGGAAAAGGACCCATGGCGAGAATAGCCGTCATCGGCAGTTGCATCACCCGCGACCTCTGGCCGCTGCGCGATCAGGCGCCGGCGAACCTCCTCTATGTGTCGCGCACCAGCCTGCCGAGCCTGCTGTCCTCCCCGGTGGCCGGCATTGAAGCCCCGGTCCTCGACCATACGCGCTTCCAGCGGTTGGCCGTCGAAGCCGACCTGGCGAAAACCGGCCTGGCCGCTGTGGTGGCGCACAGGCCGACCCACCTGATCTTCGACTTCATCGACGAGCGCTTTGACCTCCTCGGCCTGCCGGAGGGACAGATCGTGACCCACAGCTGGGAGCTGGAGAGCGGCGGCTGGCTGAATGCTCCGGCCTTCGCTGAACATCGCGCAATTTCGCGGCTCTCGGTCGCCTGCGATCGTCTGTGGCGGAGCGCCCTCGACCAACTGGTCCCGCTGCTGAACCTCGGCGCCCTGAGCCAGGCGCAGATCATCCTGCACTCCGCCCGCTGGGCCGAACGCCAGTTGGGGGAAGATGGCGCAGAAGCGCCGATCGTGGACCCGCCATACATCTGGGACGGTCGCCCCACGAGCCTTGCGGCGCATAATCAATTGTTGGCGCAGTACGAAGCGGCGTTCCTGGCGGCAGTCCCCAGAGCGCGGATGATCGCCGCCGCCCCTGAGAACCGGCTCGCCGACCCTGGCCACCGCTGGGGTCTGAGCCCCTTCCACTATGTGCCGGCCTATTATGACGACATCCGCCGTGAACTGGCGGCCCTGGGCGTCTGATCTCGCTCCTACAGTCCCTGGACGGTCCGGGCCCAGTGTTCGAGGGGCGTCATGCTGCTCTCGGCTATCTCGGGGTGGGCCGCCAGATATGCGGCGGGCGCAAAGCCCGCATTCTCCGCCGCGTGACCCCAGGCGCCCCCCGCCAGGTAATCGATCAACGGGTTGGCCTCCGGCGCGAGGCCGCCGGCCTTGGCCGACGCATACTGGGCCGAGGAAAACCAGGCGCTCGGGTCGCGGCGCTCGGCGCCCCCCACCATGACGAAATGGCTTAGCGGCTCGACGCCGGTCTCGGCCACCTCGGGGTAGCGGCCCAGGTACCAGGCGGGATCGAACAGCGGGTGAGGCTTCAGGCCCTCGCGCCAGCCCCGGTCCAGATAGTGCAGCAGGGCCGGCTGGTCCTGAGCTGTCTCGCCCGCCTGGGCCAGATAGACCGAAGGGTCGAACAGGGGGTGGGGGCTCGCGCCCTCGCGCCAGCCCTGAGCCAGGTAGTGCGCCAGAGGGTTGACCCCGGCGGCGGCGAGGTCGGGGCGTTGGGAGACGTACCAGTCGCCGCAAAACAGCGGATGAGGATCAAAACCCTCCGACGCGCCGATCCGTACATAGTGCTCGAGGGGCGTCAGCCCCGTAGCGCTCACGGCGGCGCCATGCCGGGCCAGATAGAAGACGGGATCAAACAGGGGGTGGGGAACACGAACATCCCGCCCGCCGCTGACCAGATAGTGAGCCAGGGGCGACGCGCCACTCTCGGCGACATCGGGATATCGGGCCAGATAACCGTCATGATCGAAGATCGTCGGCGGCTGAAGCCCAGGTTGCGACCCCTGCCGAACATAGGCCCGGATGGCCCGCAGGCTGGCCAAGCGGCCCTGTAATCGTCCGGCCGAAGCGCTCCAGAGGCCGGACCGCGCGATCATCGCCACGCGTCCGGGGCCGCCCAGCCGGACAAGCAGACCGTCGATCCGGTCCGACAACCGTGTGCGGACGCCTGGGCGACGGGGCGAGGCGCGACGGTGGGCGTCGATCAGAACCTGGCGCGCGGCCGCCTCAGCCTCGGCTCGACCGGCCAGGGCGCGACCCAGCGCCAGGGTGAGGCGCGCCCGGGTCAGGGCGAGATCAACCTCGGCCTGGTGCAACTCCACCTGCAGACGCTTCTGGCGCTCCGCCACCTTGATCGCCTTGGCGATGATCGGATTGACCGCGGTCTGCGGCGGGGGGGCGTCGGCTCTCGGTGCCGGCGGGCTGGCGGGCTCGGTCATGCGGCGCTCTCCTCGGCGTGGCCCTCGGCGATCAGCCAGGCCAGATAGCCGCCGGGTCCAGCATCGAAGGGGTCCTCGAACGCCGCCTGAAGGTCGGGGCTTTCGCGCCAAAGGATCCGGTGGGCCTTGTCGATCGGCGTCCCGTCCGAATAGGCGCCATAGGCCCAGTAGCGGGGGGGGATCGTGGGGTCGGTCGCCTGCGCCACCTGCCGCTTGTACCAGTCCCAGATCTCAAAGACCTCGAAGTTGTCGCCGGCGTACTTCTTGGTCATCAGGTCGCCCATCGGACCCAGCTTGGTGAAATGCCAGAAGCGCAGCGGCGACCCGTTGACGGTGATCGCCCCGTCCTTGCCGATGGCCACCCGGCGTTGGGACAGGTTCCAGCTGGCGACATTGTAGCCAGGATCGCGCACCACCTTGACCTTGTCGAACAGGGCCGGGACGTGATCACACCACCGTTGATCGACAAACAGGCCCCGGGCCATGTCGTCATAGCAGTATTCGAGCAGGCGTTCGTTCCACCACCGGGCGAAGCGCGCGCCCTCCCCCGTGGTGCGAATGGCCACAAAGCCCAGATTGAAGATGCCGGTGCGCGAGGCCGACAGATCATTGTCCAGGATCGCCATCCGCTCGGTATTCGGATCGACCAGATGCGGCGTCAGCAGGATCTCGTACTCGCCCAGCAGGTCGATGAGGCGGTCCAGGGGAGCGAGCAGCGCCGTGTCCGGATCGAGATAGATGGCGATGTCGGCCTGGCCGCAGGCCTGGTGCAGGAACGGCCCCTTCACCGCCGTGCAGGCCTCCACCACATCGTGGCGAAACAGCCAGCTGCGGACGGACCCGATGCCCAGGTCCTCCGCCCAGACGACCCGGTCGAAGGGCTCCTTGGCCGGATCGAAATCGAAGCCCGGCGGCGGCCGGTCCGTGATCAGCGCCACCAGCTCCCAGTCCGGATGAAACCGCCGCAGGGTCGAATAGAGCACCCGGGCCCGGTTCAGGTACGAGAAGGTGAAGCTGGAATAGCAGAGCACCTTCATCACGCCGGCTCCCCGTCCAGAAGATCGATGGTCAGGCGGCTGTAGGTGAGATCCGAAAGGACCGGACGACGCCGGGCACGGCGAAGGTCTAGCACCGCGCCGGTCTCGAACAGGTCAAACAGGGCCGCCTCATTCTCCAGCACGCGGCCCAGCCCGGTGGCTTCGACAAAGGCTGCGACATTGCCGCTGTCGGGGCCCGTCAGGACGGCGGCGCCGGCGGCGGCCGCCTCATGGGTGGTGAACGAAAAGGTTTCGCGACACAGGGACCAGATCATCACCGCGTCCACCTCGAGCGCCTCCAGGGTGTTCTGCATGGCCGCCGGGTCGTCCACGCTCACGGTCACCGGGTGGAAGCTCAGCGGGGGCCAGCCTGGGGTTTCGCGGGCGAGATGCAGGAATTCGTACCGGGGGTCCCCGGCGAATCTGAGGGCGAGATCGTGGAAGACCGGCCAACCCTTGAGCGTGCTGGGCACGCCTGGAAAGGCCAGGCGGAAGGGGCGTTCAGCGTCGGCGGGCGTCTCTTTCACAGAGGCCTCCGGGTCGCGCGCCACAAGCTTGGCCAGGGGCGCCACCACGGTGCGCACGGTCGGCAGGCCCGCCCCCCGGCGCCAGGTGTCGAGGGCGGCCTGACTGGGCGCCGCGACGGAGATGTCCAGGACACTGAACAGACGATCATGTTCGTCCAGGTGAAACTGCCGGTGCGGTCCGTAGATGCAGATCCCGCAGGCGGCGCTGCCGATCGGCGGAGCTCCACAGTCCGCCACGTCGTTGCGCAGCAGATGGTAACTGGCGCAGGCGCTGGCGTAGTCATGCACCCAGAACCATGCCTGCCGCACCCCCACGGCCCGGGCGACCGCCAGGACGTCGCTGACGGAATGGCCAAGCAAGCTGTGGATGGCGAGGCTTCGGCGCCCTGGGACGACGCCGGCGAGGCTCGCTTCGAGGCCTTCCACCACCACGCTGGGATAGAAGGTCCCGACGGGGACGCCGTTCCACACAACTCCAAGGGGCTCAACGTGGCCGGGACGGCGGAGCATCGGCCGCGAGTTGGCGGGGTAGAGGTGCAGGTGGTCGCGCCCCGTGGCCGCCGCCGCGGCGCTCTCGCGCTGCAGGCAGAGCTGCACGCCCCCCAGATTGCTGGAAAAGTCGTCGTGGCTGAAGGTCAGATGGAGATCGGCGAGGCCAGATCGCGCCTCGGCCAGCAAGGCGGCGAAGGTGTCGGCCGTGCCGGGTTCAGCGGGCATGTCCTCCTGCTGCGAGGTCTTGATCCTCGATTCCAGAGGCTGCAGAGCCATGAGGATGCGATACCGGAAGCCGAGCTCCAGTTGCGGAATGCGCCCCTCTTCCCGGCCGGCCTGGAGATAATGGACGAAGGGATTGACTGAGGCGGCGGCGACGTCGGGATTGAGCTCCAGATAGTCGGTCACCGAAAACCAGTCGGCCGGGTCGCGACCCTCGCGCCAGCCCACCCCGAGAAAATGGGCGACCGGATCACTCCCATTGGCGGCGACGTCTGGGTTACCGGCCAGGTAGTATTGGGTGTCGAAAGCCGCCGCGACCAGATCATAGGCCGCTGTGTCGGGCTCCGTCGCGGGCGTGTCATGGTCGTCCTCGGTGGACCCATCATCCCCGGCGGGCTCGTCCTCGAGGGCGGACGCCGGCGGCGTCAGCTCCGGGGTATAGGTCCAGGGAACGCGCCCCATCCCGTCGCCGAGTCGGCGGCCGAGGGCGGAGGCTCGGATCTTGCGCCCCTGGTCGGCGCCCACCTCAAGGAAGTGGGCCAGGGGATTGCGCCCCGATGCGGCGACGTCAGGATGGTCGGCCAGATAGGCCGTCGTGGAAAACCAGGCGGCAGGATCGCGCCCCTCGAGCCAGCCGGACTCGACATAGTGCCTGATAGGCTCGACTCCCGCGGCGGCCACATCGGGATAGGCGCTGCGGTAAAAGACCGGGTCGAGGACGGTGCTGACCAAAGCAAAGGTGGCGTCTTTAGCGGCCGGAGCAGCCATGCGGGGCTCCCTGTCGAGGCCGAGGGGTTGTGTGCATCAGATGAACGAAGGGATCAACCGCAGCCTTCAGTCTTGCAGCGCAGGCCACACAGCCATACAGCACCTTGCGTGACACGCGCCAATAGCCCTTCCGCAGCCCCCCGCGCGACCAGCCCCCCGTGGAGCCGGGCGGCCTACCTCGTGCTGGGCATGCATCGGTCGGGCACGTCTGCGATCACCCAGGTCCTGGCCCTGGCCGGCGCGTCCCTGCCGGAAAATGTGATGCCGGAGGACGAGCATAACGCCAAGGGGTACTTCGAGCCCTGGCGTATCGCGATTTTCAACGATCAGAGACTGCGCGCCGCAGGCAGCGCCTGGGACGATCCCTTCGTCTTTCCCTATCTCCCCATGGACATCCGCGAAGAGAAGCGTTGGATCACCCGGGCCACCGACTTGTTCGACGAGGAATTCGCCGGCGCGCGCCATCCCCTGATGAAGGACCCCCGGGTCAGCGTCCTCGGGCCGCTGTGGCGCACCGTTCTGAATGACCTCGGCCTGACGGCCCGGGCGGTCATCCCGGTGCGACATCCCCTGGAGGTCGCGGGTTCTCTGACCAAGCGCAACGGATTCCCGGGGGAGAAGTCCGTACTGGTCTGGGTGGCCTACATGCTCGGCGCAGAGGCGTGCAGCCGCGACCTGCCCCGCGCCTTCGTCCCCTATGAGGGGCTGCTGACGGACTGGCGCGCCCAGGCCGCGCGGATCGAGGCGGCCCATGGGGCGCCGCTGCCTGCGCTAACCCCCCAGGCCGCCCGGGCGATCGATGGATTTCTTACCCGGGACCTGCGTCACAATGCGGTCGCCGGCGACCTGGCGCAGGTGCCTCACGTGGGTCCTCTAGCGGCCCGGGTCTATGACTGGTTTGACGCCGCCGCCAGGGATCAGCCGAGGCCCCACGCCGAGCTCGCCGGCGCCGCTGAGGCTATCGACGAACTGCGAAAGGCCATGGGGGTGTTCGTATCGCCTGTGACCTCCGCCCTCGACGCAACCCGCAGCGACCTTCTGGAGGCTCGCCAGATCGCGGACTTCGAACAGGCAAGGGTGGCGTCCCTGGAAAGCAGGATCGCCACGCAGCAGGCGACGATCCAGGCCCAAACCGACGACCTTCACAGTCTTGAGCAGACCCTGGACGAGCTTCTCACCGACCTTCTCGGCGACAGCTGAACCCTCGGCCCCAACGGATTCCCGTGTCAGATTCCATCTCTTCTTCGCCGACCGACCAGGCCGCCGAACTCCTGGCCAAGCGCCAGAGGGTTCGCCTCCAGACGGTCGCGGCCGCCGCCCAGCGCTGGCGGCGCTATCGTGAGGCCCGTATCCGCCAGGGCTCCAACCTGCTTCTCGCCAACCTGGCGCGGCGCCTGGCCGTCCCCCTGGCCCGCGGCAAGTGGCCCGGGCGCGCCCTGCTGATCATGGCCTCCGGCGTGTGGCGCGACGACCAGCTCCACGGGCTGGGAGCCGAACCGGCCCTCAGCCTGAGCCTGGACACCTATGTCCGGGCCGGACCCGATCCCGCCGCCCAGCCTCGCGCCCTGTTCGACCAGTACGCCTATCTGGCCAGGACGCCGGAACTGGCCGGGTCCCGCTGGGCGCCCTTGGCCCATTACCTGGTCCTGGGCGACGGCGCGGGCCTTGATCCCCATCCCCTGGTCAGCGTCAACGACTACCGCCTGCGCCATGGCGACGCCGTGGACGCCAGCGGGCTGAGCGTGCTGCAACACTACCTGTTGGTGGGCGCCGCCCAAGGCCTCGATCCCCACCCCCTCTTCGACCTTCGCCACTATGTGGGCCAGTGCGAGTCTGTGGCCGCCTCGGGCGAGGACCCCCTGATCCACTATCTGCGGGAGGGATGGCGCCAGGGCCTGGATCCCCATCCCCTGTTCGCGAACGACTGGTATCTGGATCGCTATCCCGAGGTCGCAGCCCTCGGGATCGCCCCCCTGCTGGACTATGTCACGGTCGGGGCGGAGCTGGGCCGTGACCCCCACCCTCTGTTCGACGGCGCATGGTACGGCGAGCGTTACCGCGACCTCCGGACGCCGGGCTTCAACCCGCTGGCCCATTTCGTCCGCTTCGGCACACGCGAGCATCGCGACCCGAGCCCTCACTTCGACTCCGCCTTCTATCTGCAGCAGGACGGCGCCGCCGAGGCCGGGACTACGGACCCCTTGAGCGACTATGTGGCCCGGGGCGCTTTTGAAGGTCTTTGGCCGGCCGCCGACTTCGATGAGGCGGCCTATCTGGTGGCGACGCCAGAGGCCGCCGCAACCCCCTTCAGCAGCCTGGAGCACTGGGCGCGCCACGCCGGCGCCAAGCCCACGCCCCTGGCGGGAGCCGGCGTGCAGGGCGCGACGGCGCTGTTCGACCAGCTGCGCACGGCCAGTCGTCACCGTGACCCCGCCGCCTATGATCTGCAGGGCTATGACGATCTGGCCAAGGCATGGACCCGAATTCAGGCCGAGCGGATCGAGACCTATGTCCCCACCCCGCCCCCTATGATCGCGATCACCGGCGATCTGGCCACGGCGGCGCGGCGGATCACCCTGCCGGCGCCCGCCGCGCCGCGGGTCTCGATCATCATTCCGGCCTTCAACAATCTCCGCTTCACCCTGGAGTGCCTTCAGGCCCTCGCGGACGCCGGAGGCCTGGAGGACGCCGAGACGCTGGTGATCGACGACGCCTCGACCGACGACACGGCCGCCGTGCTGGCGACGGTGGCGGGCCTTCGGCGGGTGACCAACGCCGAAAACCTGGGCTTCATCCGCACCTGCAATCGCGCCGCCGCCGAGGCGCGGGGCGAGGTGCTGATCTTCCTCAACAACGATGTGCAGGTCAGGGACGGCTGGCTTGGCCCCCTGGTCGAGGCCCTCGACGACCCGAAGGTCGGGGCCGTCGCGCCCAAGATGCTGTTCCCCGACGGCCGGCTGCAGGAGGCCGGGGCCCGGATCAACGCCGACGGGTCCAGCGAGATGATCGGCCTCTTCCAGGATCCGGACCTGCCGCGCTGGAATGTGCGCCGAGAGGTGGACTACGCCTCGGGCGCCTGCCTGGCCGTACGCCAAAGCGACTTCGAGGCGCTTGAGGGCTTCGATCTGGCCTTCGCCCCGGCCTATTGCGAGGACGCCGACCTCTGTTTCCGCCTGCGGGAACGGGGCGCGACGATTCTCTATGAGCCTCGCTCGGTGATCATCCATCACCTCAGCGTCACGGCGAACTCCATCGACGCCGGCTACAAGCTACGCCTGGCGACCCGCAACCAGCAGCGCTTCGTCAAGCGCTGGGCCCACCGGTTGGACGCCCTCAATCAGGTCCGCACCATCGCCTTCCACCTGCCCCAGTTCCACGCCATTCCGGAGAACGACCGGTGGTGGGGCGCCGGCTTCACCGAGTGGACCAATGTCACCCGCGCCCTGCCGAACTATCGCGGGCACTATCAGCCGCACCTGCCCGCCGACCTGGGCTTCTATGACCTTTCCGATCCGGCGGCCCTGAAGCGTCAGGCGGCGCTGGCCGCCCGCTATGGCCTGGGGGGCTTCTGCTTCTACTACTACTGGTTCTCAGGCGGACGGCGGGTGCTGGAGACTCCGCTCAATCACCTGATGGCGCCGGACGGACCCGACTTCCCGTTCTGCGTCTGCTGGGCCAATGAAAACTGGACCCGGACCTGGGATGGTCAAGAGCAGGACGTGCTGCTGGCCCAGACCTACAGCGCCGAAGACGCCGTGGCCCTGATCACGGACATGGCTCCGCTGATGCGGCGTCCCAACTATATCCGCGTCAATGGCCGGCCCCTGCTGGTGATCTATCGGCCCGGCCTGCTGCCGGACGCCGCCGCCTGGGCCAGGACCTGGCGCGAGACCGCCCAGACCCTCGGTCTCGGGGAGATCTACCTGGCCTTTGTGGAGACCTTCGACGTGGCCGGGACCTATCCCGATCCCGCCGCCCTGGGCTTCGACGCGGCCATCGAATTTCCCCCGATGGGTGCGGCGCAGCCGATCAGCCTGCCGGGCCCCCTGCAGAACCGCGACTTCAAGGGCGTCGTCAGCGACTATCGCGAGCTGGTGCGGCATTTCCTGAAGGCCCCGACGCCGGGCCATACCCGTTTCCGCGGCGTCGCGCCGTCCTGGGACAATACCGCCCGGCGGCAGGACAACGCCTACGTCTTCCATCATGCCAGCCCCGGCGCCTTCCAGGCCTGGACCGAGGCCATGCTCGCCGAGGCCAGGCGGCAGAACTTCGGCGACGAGCGCATCGTCTTCATCAACGCCTGGAATGAATGGGCCGAGGGCGCCCACCTGGAGCCCGACATCCGGTTCGGTCACGGCTGGCTGGAAGCCTTGAAGAACGCGGCCGAGGCCGACCTGCTGGAACCTCGCTCATGAGCGCCGCAAGCCGCGAGCCTGACCTGACCGACCTGGTCGTGGTCGGCCACCCCTTCGCCCCCATCGGCATGGGCGAACATCTCAGGTCCACCGTTCGGGCCTTGCGCGCAGCAAGCCTCAAGCCGGGCCTGCTGGACGTCTACGGCCTGGATCGTGGGCGAGACCCCGACCTGGAACGAACCTACGGCCCTGATGTGACGCGGCAGCTTTCCCCGTCGCTGAACCTCTTCTGCATCAACGCCAATGAGGTGGACGAGGTTGTGGGCCGGCTGAACGCCGCGGATTTCGCCCAGGCCCACAACATCATCTTCCCGGCCTGGGAACTGCCCGACTATCCTCAGGCCTGGGTCGAGAAGCTTGCGCTGTTCGACGGAATCTGGGCGCCCACCAGTTTCGTTCAGGACGCCATCGCCAGGGCCACCGGCCGCTCGGTGGCCAAGGTCCCCCTGGCGGTCGATATGAAGCTGTCGGCCTTTCTGGGACGACGCTGGTTCGACATTCCCGAGCATGCCTTCGTGGTGATGTTCGCCTTCGACTTCTCGTCCTATGCGGCCCGGAAGAATCCATTCGCCGTGCTTGAAGCTTTCGAGCAACTGGTCGCCCGCCGTCCTGAGGCCCCGCTGCACGCGGTGATCAAATACAAGGGCGGCGCGCCGGACCATCCCGACCGCAAGGCTCTGGACGCGCGGATCGCGCAACTGCACGGCCGGGTGCAGACCATGACCCGCGAAATGTCGGACAACGAGGTCAAGAACCTGTTCCGCAATGTCGATGTGTTTGTCTCGCTGCATCGCTCGGAGGGGTTTGGCCGCGGCCTGGCGGAGGCCATGGCGCTCGGCGTGCCGGTGGTGGCCACCGGCTGGTCTGGCAATATGGACTTCATGGACGCCGAAACAGCGCTGCTGGTGGACCATCAGCTCGTGCCGGTGGCGCCTGGGGCCTACCTCTTTGGGGACGGCCAGCAATGGGCTGATCCCGACGTCGCCCAGGCCAGCCGTCTGATCGAACAGGTCATGGACCGGCCGGCCGAAGCCAGGGCGCGAGCCGAGCGGGCCCGGCGGAGCGTCCGGATCAACCTCAATCCGAAGACGGTCGGCCTGGACGCCATCGAGGCCCTGAAGGCGCGCTGACCGGGCCAGGCGAGCGGAGGGCCTCAGGCCTTCAGGTCGATGGCCTCAGGTCGATGGCGCCTTCCGCCGAGGGCGCCTCGGTGATCGCCACCTGATGGACGAGGAACTCCCCGCCCGCCGCATCATCGAAGTCGAGCCTTATGCGCTCGATCTCCGATGCGACCCAGTCCTCTCCGCCCTTGGTCAGATGGCGCATGTCATAGGCCAGGATCACGGTCTCATTGACCTTGGGCTCAGCCCCCTGGAGAGGCCGGGCCATGAAGCCGGGCGCCTCGGGATGCGCCGCGGTCACATAGTGGAGGGTTCCGTCCCAATCGGGCGCCTGACTCAGGCGTGTCACGCGCACCAGGACATGATTGAACCGCGCGCCCTCCAGGGCCAGCCCGCTTGGGCTGCGCAGGACGGAGTCAAACGCCCGGGCCGCCAGACGCAGACCGCGGGCCTCGTCCGGAAGCACCTCGCCGCCGGCCATGACAAATCCGTCCGTCGAACCCTCGAAGGTCCAGAGCCGGCCGGCCTTAAGAGGCTGGCCGTTGAAGGTGAACACTCCGGCCTGGGCGTCCCAGGCATAGGGCCCCTGGCGCTCCACCGCCGCGCCCATCGAGAGCGCCGCAGGGGGAAGATGCCGGTCGTCGGCCGGCTGGGGACGCGGATTGAGCCTTGGCTCCCGCGGGCGGGGCTGGTCGCAGGCCGCAAGCAGCCCCAGGCCCAAGCCCAGGGCGACGATCAGAAACGGCTTGGATCTCATGGGCGATCTTCCCGCGACCTGGAGCGCGTTCCGATAAGTGGGACCCGTTATCGGAGGAAACGCGCTGGACACTTTGAGTTCAGGGCCTGATCCGACGGCGCAGACGGCCGTAGGGCGGGTCCATGGCGATGTACAGCAGCCCCGCCATGGCCGCGAGGTCGAGATAGTAGAGATAGCGATAGTCGCAGGCGATCGAGATCACCGCAAAGCTGGCCGCAAAGGCCAGGGCCGACAACAGCATGGCGACGATGACCAGGTCGGCGGCCTCCCGCCGCCAGAGCAGGACGCCGACGCTCACCAGGGCGATCAGGGCATAGAAGACATGGGCGTAAAGCGGCGTGTCGAAGAACCATGTGGCGTAGTTGTACAGCGCCTGGTCGGCGGGGTCGGCGGCGATGGCGAGGCCAAGTGACGCGGCCAGGTCCTCGGGCCCGCCCACGCCCACATGCATGGGCAGGCAGGAATCGATCTTGGGCGTGGTCAGCACCCAGCGGAAGACGTCCCAGCGATGACGCAGATAGGCGTCGGGGTGCTGCGTTACGATATCCCGCCACTGAGCGAATACGACCTCGTCGGGGAGGCCCCAGAGCGAGCGGCCAAACTCCGCGTCCTGGCCCAGATAGTCCATGCGCTCGGCCGTATAGAGCGACACGCCCCGATGGCGCAGCAGGCGCTCGGTCAGGGGGTCGTGCTGACGTATGGCGTCCAGGGGCAGGGTCGGCTTGACCGCCGTGGCGCCGACGATGTCGTAGTGGGCGACGATGCGCAGTCCGCGCGCGCCAGCCATGTCCGGCCCGGCCTGCGGCGGCTGGGCAAGGTGGCCCATGGCGGCCGAAAGAGCCAGGGTCACGACCAGGCCGCCGACGCCCCAGGCCAGACCTGAGCGCCAGCCGTTTCGCCCCCAGGCCAGCCATGCCAGCACAGGCGCGGCGAACACTGGCGCGATGAGGCCGTTCTGGCGAACCTGGGCGGCGGCGGCGAAGAGCAGCAGCGCGCCGACCAGCGCCAGCCAGGGCCGGCGGGGGCCGTCCCAGACCCGGGCCGCCTGGGCCAGACAGGCGAAGCCGGCGAGGGCCAGATTGGCGAACAGCACGTCCTTCCAGACCACCCCCTGGTAGATCAGCAGGGTCGGTGTGAGCACCATCAGCAGTGCCAGCCCCACCGACAGCCAGGAGACCTGGCGACGCAGACGGCGGAAGGAGAGCAGGCTGCCGGTCACCAGGAACCCGCTGACCGCCACATAGAGCCCGGTCCCGGGGATCACCTCGTCGAAGACGCCGAGAATCCAGGCGTAGAGGGCCGGGCCGATGGATTCCCGGACGTGCATCCGGCCTTCATGCAGCTGGATCAGGGAGTCATAGGACAGATGGCCCGGGAGATTACCCGCGAGCATGAGGACATAGCCGGCGAGCAGAACGATCCCCAGCGCCTGACTGGCGCTGAAACCGAGTCTTTGTTCGAGCGTCATGGCAGGTCCCCCTCCGACATCTCCTACGATTGGCCGGCGCCCACGGAAAGGTCCATTTGCGTGACGCCCCGCCCTCGGACCTGATCGCCAATCTGGCCGCCGGCCCAGGCGCGGGCTATGTGTCGTCATCCATGGCGCGACGGGCCGATCCAGGTCCTGCGCGGCGGACGATGTCGCATCGTGCAGGGAGCCGATTGGGATGGATGCATTGATCGGCGCCACCGGGTTCGTGGGCGGGGCTCTGTCGGCGCAGCACGACTTTGCGGCCGCCTTCAACAGCCGGACGATCGATGCGGCCCGGGGCGGGACGTTCAACACGGTGGTAAGCGCCGCCGCCCCGGGATCCATGTTCGAAGCCAACCGCTTTCCGGAGCGGGATCGGGCCCGCATCGACAGTCTGATCGATCATCTCTCGACCCTGAAGGCCGAGACCTTCGTCCTGATCTCCACCATCGCGGTGCTGGCCAACGCCGGCCTGCAGGCCGATGAGACCGCCGATCGGTTCGAGACCGAAAAGGCCTATGGCCGACACCGTCGGGCGCTTGAGGTCTTCTGCGCCGACCACTTTCGGCGGTGTCTGATCGTCCGCGCCCCGGCGCTCTTCGGCGCGGGACTGAAGAAGAACTTCCTGTTCGACATCCTCAATCCGACCCCATCGATGCTGAACGCCGCACGCCTGGCCGAGCTTCAGGCCGCCCTGCCCGCGGCCCTCTCTCAGGATCTGGCGCGCTTTTACGTCTGGGACCCGGCCCTCGATCTCTTCGTGCTCGACCGGCCCGCCTTCGATGCGTCCGGCGAGCGGCGGGCCTGCGAGGCGGCGATCATCAAGGCGGGCATGCCCGCCGCGACGTTCACCAACCCCGCCTCCACCTTCCAGTACTATGGCGTCAGCCAGCTCTGGGCGGACATCGGGCGGGGACAGGCGCGGGGCCTTGAGGTGCTGCATCTCGCGCCCGCGCCCCTGCAGGCCGGCGCCGTCTTCACCGCCCTCACCGGTCAGGCCCCGCCCCCCAGCCCCG
Organism: uncultured Phenylobacterium sp.; assembly: GCA_964515365.1. Classification (GTDB taxonomy): domain Bacteria; phylum Pseudomonadota; class Alphaproteobacteria; order Caulobacterales; family Caulobacteraceae; genus Phenylobacterium. Next base: position 46,389 of record CAZERE010000002.1, read on the forward strand.
CGCCCGTCCACCATGAGGACATGCGCACCCTGCACGCCGATCTCTGGGGCCGGACCGGTTCCTATATCTCGGACCCTCCAGAGATTCTGGCGGCCCTGAAGAGGTTCCACGAATCGGCAAGGGCGCCGGCGTGAAGCTTGCGGTGTCGAACATCGCCTGGCCGGCCACCGACCGGGACGCGGCCTATCGGCTGCTGGCCCGTCATGGGATCGTGGGCCTGGAGATCGCGCCCAAGCTGCTGTTCGCCGAGTCTGAGGACGCCTTCGCCCCCAGCCCGGACGAGGCCGCCCGCGCCCTGGACGCCTTGGGATCGGCGGGCCTGCAACTGGTGTCGATGCAGTCCCTGCTGTTCGGCGCCGAGGGGGCGGCGCTCTTCGGCGACCAGGCCTCGCGCGATCGCCTGATCGAGGCGACGACCCGCGCCATCCGCCTGGCCGGGCGCTTCGATATTCCCAATCTCGTCTTTGGCTCGCCCAGGCAGCGGGACATCCCGCCGGACATGGCCCCCGCCGCCGCCGAGGCCATCGCTCTGGAGGTCTTCCATCGTCTGGGCGACGAGGCGGCCAAGGCGGGCGCGCGGCTTGGCCTTGAGCCCAATCCCGCCGCCTATGGGACCAACTTCCTCAACCGATTCGAGGAGACCGAGGCCTTTGTCCGCCGGCTGGATCACCCTGCGGTGCGGCTCATCCTCGACGGCGGCGCGCTGATCATGAATGACGAGATGGCGGTGCTGGAGGACATGACCCCCGACCGGGCGGCGCCCATCAGCCACGTCCACATCAGCGAGCCGCAACTGGCCCCGGCGCCGGCCGACCCGCAGACGGCCAGCCAGATCCTCGGCGCCATGTCTGCGGCGGGCTATGGGGGTTGGTTCTCGATCGAAATGAAGGCGCCGGCCGGGGGGCTGGATGATCTCGATCAGGCCCTGGGCCGTCTGAGCGCGGCGGTCGAGATGGCCAAGTCGAAGGGTGTGGGCGTCCCATGACCGCAAGCCGTCGCGAGGATGTCCTGGTCTCCGTCTGCTTCGCCGACGCCGAGTTCGACGAGGCGGGCTATGGGGCCCTGAGGCGACTGGCTCAGCAGCTCGATGAGAGCTTCCGCTATTGGGAGATCCTGATCCTGGACGACGGATCGCGCCGGCACATGGAGGACGACCTCCTGCGCGCGATCGAGAACCTGCGCCTGCTGCGCACCAGCCTCGGCATGCCCTTCTATCGGCGCCGGGTGGCGGTGGCCGCCGAGGCCATTGGCGACCTCGTCCTTCTGACCGCAGCCGAGGAGATCGGTCAGATCGACGCCATCGCCATGCTGGAGAGCGCCGAGCAGCATGGCGCGATCGTGGTGTCCCGCAAGCCGGGCTGGAGCGCCCTGAATCTTCCCCTTAGGATCCTGGGCCGGACAGCGGGCTTCCAGGTGAACGCCCAGGACATGCTGAGTTCCGCCTTTCCGCGGACCCAGCTCAACCGGCTGCTGGCGCGGCGAGATCGGGAGCTGGCGGTCCGCTTTCCTCCCGCTGATGGTCTGACCCCTGTCATCTGGCAGGTCTGCGACACCGCCCGGGGCAAGACCCGGTCCCTGCGGGAAACGCGGCGCCGGTTCAATCTTCTGCACAGGCTGCTGGTGGCCTCGGCCCCCCGGGTTCTGGCCCTCCTGGGCCTGGGCTCCCTGTTGGTGGTGCTGTTCGCCCTGGCCTATATCGCCTACGCCGTGGTCGTCTGGCTGGCCCTGGATGATGTCCAGTCGGGATGGCTGACCACGTCGGTGGTCCTGGGCCTGACCAGCGCCTTCCTGGGGACCGCCATATTCGGCCTGTCCATCGGCCTGCAAAACCTCATCGAGCTGATGGCCACCGACGCCAAGGATGACGTGCTGGATGAGCGCAGCGCCGTGGACCTGTTCGGCCGCGTCATCGACGAGCTGAATGTCGAGATCAGCACCGGGCTCGCCCATGCGCCGCCCTTTGACCTGGACCGACGGGACGACCCGTCGGCATGAGCGGGCGTCGAAGCTACGACTATGTCATCATCGGTGGCGGCTTCTATGGCTGCAATCTCGCCCTGTTCCTCAGGTCGATCTCCGCGAGTATTCTCCTGCTGGAGGCCGGCGACGACCTCATGACCCGCGCGTCGCGGGTCAACCAGGCGCGCATCCACACCGGGTTCCACTATCCCCGCAGCGCCCTGACCGCCGTGAAGTCGATGGTCCTGCGACAGAGATTCGCCGCCGACTACGCCGAGGCGGTGATCGACGACTTCCAGATGCTCTATGGGATCGCCCGGCGTCGCTCGCGGGTGAACGCCAACCGCTTCTTTCGCACCTTCAAGACCATGGGCTCGCCGATCGAGCCGGCCAACGCCTCCCAGTCGGCGCTGTTCGACGAGACCATGGTGGAGGCGGTCTTCAACTGCGTCGAATACGCCTTCGACTATCGGGTTCTGCACAGGGTGCTGGCCAACCGCCTCGACGCCCTGGGGTTGGAGGTCGCCCTCAACGCCGAGGTGGTCGAGCTTGAGGACAGTCCCGCCACCGCTCCGGGCTCGGTCGTCGTGCGGCTGGCCGACGGTCAGGAGATCGAAGCCCAATACGTGTTCAACGTGACCTATGCGCAGATCAATCACGTGCTGCGGGCCGGGAAGCTGCCAGAGGCTCACCTCAAGCATGAGCAGGTGGAGATCGCGCTGATCGAACCCCCGTCTCAACTCGAGGGCTATGGGGTCACCGTCATGGACGGACCCTTCATGTCGACCATGCCCTACCCAGCCGAGAGCCTCTATTCGCTCACCCATGTCCGCTACACGCCACAGAAGAGCTGGACAGACGCCGACAGGCTCGAGGCGCCCTATCAGGTGCTCGCCGGGAGCGCGCCGGTCAGCCGCCATCGCCACATGCTGCTCGACGCCCAGCGCTACGTGCCCTGCCTGGCCGAGGCCGCCTGGGTCAAATCGCTCTATGAGGTGAAGACGGTCCTGCTCAAGAACGAGGCGGACGATGGGCGGCCGATCCTCTACCAGCGACAGCCGCAGGACTCCCGGGTGATCTCGATCATGGGCGGCAAGATCGACAACATCTATGACCTGTTTGAGCTGATCCGCACGACGGAGCCGGAATGGGCTGGCGCCGACGACCGCCACCTCTTCCCGCGGCAGATTCCTTGATCCCCCAGGTGCTCCGGTTCGGACTCGTGGCGGCCGCCGGCCTGGTCGTGGATCTGGCCGTGGCCTCAGCCCTGGCGACGGGCGCCGGCCTGGCCCTGCCCCTCGCGGCGGCCTGCGGATTCTGCGCCGGGGCTGTCTTCAACTATGTGGTCAACCTGCGCTGGACGTTCGCTGCGGCGCGACCATCAGGACGCCTCGGCGCCTATGGCCTGACCCTGGCCGCCACCCTCCTGACGCGCATAGGGGTGGTGGCGCTGCTGGAGCCGCTGGTGGGCCAAGGCGCCCTGGGAGCGCTTGGGGTCCTGATCGCCGCCACCGGCGTCTCGTTCATCGTCAACTATGGACTGAGCAAGCGCTTCGTCTTCATCCCCAGCCAGGGCGAAACCCGCCATGACGTCTGACGCCGCGAGCGCCCCGGCCGACCGCGCCTCGTGGCAGGTCCCCGCCCATGACACGCTCTGTCTTGGACCCCGCCGCCACCCCTACGCCCTGGTCATTCCGGTGATCAACGAAGGGAGCCGAATCCAGCGGCAGCTGGAAGCGATCTGGGCGGCGAACCTGCCGGTGGACGTGATCATCGCCGACGGCGGCTCCACCGACGGCTCCCTCGCCCGTGAGTTCCTGCAGCAGGTGGGCGTCCGGGCGCTGTTGACCAAGACGGGGCCAGGCCGCCTCAGCGCCCAGTTGCGGATGGCCTATGCCTGGTGCCTGGACGAGGGCTATCTGGGGATCGTCACCATGGACGGCAACGGCAAGGACAATGTCGAAGCCGTGACCCAGTTCGTGACGTTGCTGGAGGCGGGCTACGACTATGTCCAGGGCTCTCGCTATCGCCGCGGCGGGCGGGCGGAGAACACGCCCCTGGACCGCACCCTGGGCAACCGCCTGGTCCACGCCCCCCTGCTCAGCCTCGCGGGGCGGCGCTGGTTCACCGACACCACCAACGGCTATCGCGGCTATTCCCGCGCCTATCTGACCGATCCCCGGCTCGCCCCATTCCGCGACGTGTTTTCGAACTACGAGCTGCTGTTCTACCTGACCGCCCGGGCCGGGCCTCTGGGCTATCGGGTCTGTGAAACCCCGGTCCGGCGCGCCTATCCCGTCGGCGAGGCCACCCCCACCAAGATCGGCGGGCTGTCGGCCAAGCTCGCCCTGCTGGGCCAGACCGTTCAGGCCGCCCTTGGCCGGTATGATCCGCCCAGGTCGTCGTCCTAGAGCCTGCCGGCGGGAAGGCTTCCTTGGCGGAGCCGCACAATCATGGTCATTTGGCCGCGATGGACACCGAAGCTCCGGATATCAGCCCCTCCGGCGTGGCGCCCGCCGCGCTCGAAGCCTATTCGGCCCTGCTTTCCAGGGTGTTCGGTGCGGGGCCGAAGTTCACGCCGGAGGCGATCGCCTGGCGTTACCGCGACAATCCGGCCGGTCACGTCGTCGGCGCCGATGCGTGGTCGGGATCGACCCTGGCAGGCCACTATGTCACCTGCCCCATGCGCGCCGTGGTCGAGGGCCGCCCCCTGAAGGGGCTCCTGTCGCTGAACACCGCCACCCATCCGGACTTCCAGGGCCGCGGGCTGTTCACCCGGCTTGCCCGGGCGACCTATGATCAGGGCGCCGAGCGGGGCTATGACTTCGTGATCGGGGTGGCCAACGCCCAGAGCACGCCGGGTTTTCTCGGACGACTGGGCTTCCAGCATGTCGGCCGGCTGGAGGCGGGCCTGCTGGCGGCCGCGCCGCGCCGTTTCGCAGACGCGCCCCTGCAGTTCCGTGGCGACTGGGACGCATCGATGCTGGCCTGGCGCCTGGCCAACCCGGCGAACGCCTACCGGACCGCCCGTCGTGGCGATCTCACGGCCATCTATGCTGACACCCACCTGAGCGGCGTTCGCTGCGCAGCCTTCGTCGAGGGCGAAGCGCTGGGCGCGACAGAGGCGCGCCCCCTTGGCTTCACGCTTTTCCTCGGTCTCGATCCGCGGTTCAGCCTGGATGGCCCGCGGTTCCTCCGCCTGCCCGACCGTTTCCGGCCCTCGCCCCTGAACCTTATCTACCGCCCCCTCAGCGAAGCCGCCCCCCGCAGCCTCGATCCGAAGGCTGTGGCCATCAGCTTCCTGGACTTCGATCCGTACTGAGATGAGCGTCGTCTACATCCTGGCCCATTGCGACGACGAGTACGCCGCCCTGCCGCTGATCCTGGAGGCCAAGGCCGCAGGACAGGCGCAGGCCTTTTTCTATGTGGCCGAGAACGCGGGAATAGCGGTGGCCGAGCGGCGCCTGGGCGAGACCCGCGCCTTTCTCGCCAGCCTGGGCCTCCCAGAGGAAAGCGCCGCCTACGCCGTATCGGGCGCCGGGGCCTATGACGGTCAGGTCCATCGCCACATGGACGCCTGCCTGGACCAACTCCGCGTAGGGCTGGCGACGATCCCCCACGTGGAGCGGTTCGTCATCGCCGCCTGGGAGGGCGGGCATGCCGACCACGACGCCTGCGCCGCGATGACCGCCGTTCTCGCGGCCGAGCGGGGCGCTTCGATCGAGCAGTTCAGCCTCTACAATCGCCGGGGCCTGAGCGCCCTGCCCTTTCAGGCCTGCGCGCCCATTCCCGAGAACGGGCCGGTTCGCCGCATTCGGCTTAGCCTTGGCCAGTGGTTGAACTGGGCGCTGCTGGTGCGGCGCTATCCGTCCCAGGCCACCAGCTGGCTGGGCCTCTGGCCCTCGATGTTCGCAGGCTTCGTCCTGCGCGGCGGCTATGGCGTGCAGCGCCTGGACCCCGCCCGCCTGGCCGAGCGGCCGCACGAGGGCGACCTGCTCTACGAGCGTCGGTTCGGGGTGGCCTATGCCGAGGTGGCCGAGGCGGTCAAAGCCCTGCTGGCCCGCGAGCTCAGGCCTGGCTCTGGGCCTGCATGACCACGGCGAACCCGGCGAACATGATCAGATAGCCCAGGGCGAAACGCCAGGAGACCGGCTCCTTGAACAGGACCCAGGCCAGCAGGGGCACCAGGGCCGAGCCCAGGATCGAGAAGACGTAGGCCTGGGACAGCGGCACCCGGGTCAGGATGTAGAACCACAGCAGCGCGGTCAGCCCGTACCAGGAGAAGGCGCCGATCAGGGGCAGGTTCTTGATCAGGCGCAGGATCAGCGGCCCGTCGAGCCGGGCGTTGTAGAGCGCCGCCCATTTGAACATCACCTGGCCCACCGGCAGGGCGGCGGCGAAGACCACGCACAGCGCCATGTCGCGCAGGGCCATCATGACCGGGCCTCTCCGGCAGGCGACGAGTCGTCCGACAGGGCGGCCTCCATACGGGCCAGGGTGCGCAGATAGGGATGGATCGGCCGCACCGGCACATTGACCACGTCGAAGTTCATGGCCTGGAGCAGCAGCTGGACGCCGATGATCACCGGCAGGGCGGCGGTCATGACCACGCCGGCCGAGGCCGCCTGGCCGGGCTCGCGCACCGCCATCCAGTTCAGGGTGTAGAGGCCGCCGAACAGCAGGAAGAGGCCGCCGAAGATCAGCTCCAGGGTGGCGACGTTGAAGTCGCGGACGAAATACTGGCCGAGCGCCCGGCGCACGAAGTTGCGCAGGTGGCGCCAGGCGAAGGGGCCGAGCACCTCGGTGATCTTCAGATTGCTGACCTCATCGCCGTAGCGGGCCGGCATGGGCACGTCGCGGACCACCGCGCGCAGGGTGCCCAGGTGATAGAGCAGGTCGGTCTCGAAGAAGAAGCGCTTGGCCACCCGCTTCTCGGCCACCAGACGGGCCACGCTGGCCTCGATGGCGGTGAAGCCGTTGGTGGGGTCGAAGACGTTCCAGTAGCCGGTGGAGAGCTTGGCCAGGAAGCTCAAGCCCGCATTGCCCAGGATCCGCACGCCGGGCATGCCCTGCAGGTGGCTGACCGAGGAGAACCGGTTGCCCTTGGCGTAGTCGGCCTCCCCCAGCAGGATCGGCGTCACCAGTTGGGGCAGATAGGACAGGTCCATCTGGTCGTCGCCATCGACCTTGACCAGGATCAGCCCCCCCAGCCGGGCGGCCTCGCCATAGCCGGCCAGGGTCGCGCCGCCGACGCCCTGGTTCTCGGACAGGCGCAGCACATGCACCCGGCGGTCGGCGCATCCGGTCTCGATCAGGTCGCCGGACCGGTCGGGACAGGCGTCATCGACACAGACGACCCCTTCGACCCAGGCCGGAATCTTGGCGAGGACGTTCAGGATATGGTCGCGGACCTTGTAGCAGGGGATGACGATCCACACCCCGGCGCCCTCAAGGGCCGGCTCCATCAGGCGCAGATCGTGGTGCGCCGGGGCCGGCGACCGATGGAACTGATCGATGGACGACATGCTGGCGGCGCTCTCCCTGGCTTTGCGCTATCACGGGGGCGTCCGTGTGCAAAGCTACGGTCCCGGCGCCATGCTTGCGCCGCAAAAATGCACCTGATACCAGCGGCGCTCGCTTTGGGAGACCCTATGGAATCCGCTCAACACATGCTGCGGACCGGCCGGCGTGGCACGCTGTTCGAATTCAGCATGGCTCTGCGGGACCTTGTCATGTCCTGGGACCGCCGCGGCCTCGCCTGGTCGCTCGCCTGGCATGATGTGGTGTCCCGCTATCGGGGCTCCATCCTCGGCCCCTTCTGGATCACCATATCCATGGGCCTGATGGTGCTGGGCATCGGCCTGCTCTATGCGCGGCTGTTCGGCATTTCGGTGGCCGAGTTCATGCCCTATGTGGCCATGGGCATCGTCTTCTTCGGCCTGATGTCGGGGACGATCAACGAGGGTTGCGACACCTTCGTCCAGGCGGCCAACATGCTGAGCCAGACGGCCCTGCCCATGTTCACCTTCGTCTGGCGCACCGTGCTGCGGAACCTGATCAACCTCGCCCACCATGCGGTGATCATCGTGGGCGTGATCGTGATCTTCGGCCTGTGGCGGGTGGCCGATCCCCTGCCGGCCCTGGGCGGCCTGCTGCTGACGGTGCTGAACCTGTCCTGGATCAGCCTGCTGGTGGCCATCGCCTCAGCCCGATTCCGCGACATTCCCCAGTTCGTCATGTCGGTGATGCAGTTCGCCATATTCATGACGCCGGTCTTCTGGAAACCTGACGCCTTCCCCGACCGTCACGCCTTCCTGACGCTGAACCCGTTCTATCACATGCTCACCACCATCCGGGCTCCGCTGTTGGGCGAGCAGGCCGACGGGCTCTCCTATATCGTGCTAGCTATTGCGGCGGTTCTGGGATGGGCGCTCACCTTCTCGGTCTTCGCCGTCACCCGCCGCCGGATCGTGCACTACCTATGAAGCCTCCCGAAGTCTCGATCGCGGTCACCGACCTCAGCCTGCGCTTCCCTGTCTATGGGGTGGACGCCAAGTCGCTGAAGAAGAACCTGGCCCGGGTCACGGTCGGCGGGCGGCTCGGCTCGTCGAACACCGGGGCGACCGAAGTCACCGCCCTGTCCAACATCAGCTTCAACCTGCGGCCGGGCGACCGCCTGGGCCTGATCGGCCACAACGGCTCGGGCAAGACGACCCTGCTGCGCGCCCTGTCGGGCGCCTATGAGCCGGACGAGGGCCAGATCGAGGTCCGCGGCCGCATCGCCGCCCTGCTGGACCTGTCCCTGGGCATCGACCCTTCGGCCACCGGCGTGGACAATATCCGCCTGCGCGGCCGCATCGCGGGCATGAGCTCCAAGGAGATCGAGGAGAAGATGGACGAGATCGCCGCCTTCAGCGGTCTTGGCCCCTTCCTCGCCATGCCGATGAAGACCTATTCGGCCGGCATGCAGGCCCGCCTGGCCTTCGCCGTCGCCACCGCGGTCGAGGCCGACGTCCTCCTGATGGACGAATGGATTTCGGTGGGCGACTCCGAATTCAAGCAGCTGGCCCACCGCCGGCTGCTGAACCTGGTGGAGCGGGCCGGCATCCTGGTGCTGGCCTCGCACGACACCCAACTTCTGCGGCTCTACTGCAACAAGGTGATGCGGATGGAAGGCGGGATCGCCTCCGAGGTGAAGGACATCCGCCGCATCGACGAACTACTCGCCGCCGCCTGATCCTGGCCGGCCCGCCGGGCCGCGACCAGTCGGGCGCCAGCTGTCGGAGCGGGCCCTTGGACGTCGTCTTCACCATCGTCTCGCGGAACTACGCCGCCCAGGCCGCGGTCCTCATGCGAAGCCTGGCGCAGGTCGAGCCCGAGGCCGCCCTGGTGGTGATCGCCGCCGACGGCCCGATCCCCGTCCTCGAACCCTTCGCCCGGGTGATCGAGGCGGCCGAGACCGGCGCCCCGGTAGGTCCGATGAGCGTCTATTACGACGCCCTGGAGCTGAACACCGCGATCAAGCCCCACGCCTTCCGACGCCTCATGGCCGAGCCGGGGGTGACCTCGGTGACCTATCTGGACCCGGACATCTTCGTCTATGGCCCCCTGGACCGGGTCCGCGCCGGTCTTGAGGCGGCGCCCCTGGTGTTGATCCCGCACCTGACGCGGCCCCTGGCCGGAGAGGCCAATCCCAACGACCACACCATCCTGACCTCAGGCGCCTTCAATCTGGGCTTCATGGCCGCGCGGCGGGCCGACGAGATCTTCGCCCTGCTCGACTGGTGGGCCGAAAAGTGCCGGTTCGACTGCCGGGTGGACTTCGAGAACGGCCTGTTCACCGATCAGAAGTGGATGGACCTGGCGCCGGGCCTGGTCAGCGACCTGGCGATCCTGCGCGATCCGGGCCTCGACCTCGCCTATTGGAACCTGGAGGGGCGCACCCTCTCCGACAGCGGCGGCGCCTGCACGGTCAACGGCCAACCCCTGGGCTTCTTCCACTTTTCCGGTTTCGACCCCCGCAGCCCCTCGGTGCTGAGCAAGCACCAGGACCGGCAGGTGGTCCCGCCGGGCTCGCCCCTGTCGCGCCTTTTGGACAACTACGCCAAGGCGCTGCTGGAGAACGGCCACGACCAGGCCCGTCGCCAGGCCTACGCCTATAACGCCTTCCCCTCCGGCCGGGCGATCACCGGCCCCATGCGCCGCCGCGCCCTGCGGGCCGCCCGGGAGGGCCAGAGGTTCGACGACGGCCTCACCGCCGGGGTCGAGGCCTGGCTGGATGGACCAGATCCCCTGGCCTCTGTGGATGGCCTGCCCGACGTGACCCGGGAAATGGACCAGGTCTGGCGGGAGGACGCCTTCGCCGCCGCCCGTTTCGGCCGCGGGGACCTGGAAAGCCGCCTGGGATTCCACGCCTGGTTCGCCGCTCAGCCCCATAGCGCCACCGCCTCCATCGCGGCGGGCCAGGCCCTGCTGGACGCCTGGCGGGCCGGGGCGCGGATCGCCGCCCCGTGGCCCCAGGCCGACACGCCCTGGACAGGCGAGTCGTCCCAGATCGCAGAATGGCTGGCCGCCCCGGGCGAGCGCCCCCTGCCCCGGGCCGCCGCCGCCCTGCTGGCGGCCAGGGCCGACCTGCGCCAACGGTTCGAGGGCGGGCCGCCGGAGGACCTGTTGGCCTGGCTGCTGGGGCCGGAGGCCCAGGGCGGCCGCTTTGCGCCGGCCCTGCTGGATGGTCCGACCCAGCTCGATCTCAGCCAGGAGCTCCAACCCCTGCTGTGTGCGGCCCGCTACGCCCGCGCCGCCCAGGGCGACCTGGCGGCCTTCCGGCTGCAGGCCTGCGCCGGCTATGGCCTGGCGGTGCGCGGCCGGTGGCCCTTCGTCCTGGCCCAGGCCGTCCGCGGCGACGGCGATCGCCTGGTGGGAAGCCTGTCGAGCCCCTTCCCCTTCCCGCGCATCCTCATGCTGGTCTGGGAAAGCCGGCCGGATCTGCAGAGGCTGTTCCCCCTGCACCGCCCCCTGGGGCGGGTCCGCTATCTGCGCTGGCTGATCGGCGGCGGGTTCGCCGAGTACGACATCGATCCGGCGGGCCTGCCGGACGTCCTGACCCGCAGCCTGGTCTATCGCCTGGCGCGGCTGAGCGTGCGCAACGGCGCGCCGCTGCTGGTGCGCAACCGCCCCACCCGGGTCGCCGCCGTGGTCGTGGCGCCGGTCCGCACCCGCGACATGGCCGACTGGCCCAATGACGTGGTCATTCTGGAGGCGGCCACAGGACGGCTGCGCCGGGCCGATGGCGGGCCGGTCGGTCCGGTCGAGGCCGATCTGGTGGTCTACGCCACCGGCCCGGGTTTCGTCGCCGCCGATGCGGTGGCCCTCATGGCCCAGGGCGTCACCTGGCGCCAGGCGGCTGCGGCCTGGACCACCACGGCGCTGGCCGACCTGGCTGACGACCACCCGGTGTGGGGGTTTGTCGATGAGGTCTGGAGCGACCGCCCGGCCATCGACGACCGGCCAAGGCCCGTCCGGACCCTGTCGGCCGAGACCCCGCTGCAAGCCCAGATCGCCGGGCTGATCGGCCTGTGAATCTGCTCGGCCAGGTCCGCAACGCCTGGCGCAGCCTGGCGCCGAAGTCGGTCCGCCGCATGGCCCAGCCCGTGCTGGCCCCGATGCTGGAGGCCCATGTCCGCGCCCAGGCCCGTAAGCCCCACGGGGCCGAGACGCCGAACGGCGGACCGGTCCGCATCGTCGGCTATTTCTCGGGCTCCCACGGCATCGCGGCCTCGGCCCGGCTGGCCGCCCGGGCGTTCGAGTCCCTCGGCGTTCCGGTGGAACGGATCGACGCCGCCGGCGCGGCCCTGACCTGGAGCCCGCAGGGTCCTGCCCCCACCCCGGCCGGCGCCTGGATCTTCCATCTCAATCCGCCGGAACTGCTGGCCGCCCTGGGACAGATGGGACCCCGGCGGGTGATCGGCCCCCGCTACGGCTATTGGGCCTGGGAGTTGCCGAGCGCCCCGCCCCGGTGGCTGACGGACGCCGCGATGGTCGATGAGGTCTGGGCGCCCAGCCGGTTCGTGGCCGCCAGCCTGGCCGGCGCCCGGGCGCCGGTGCGGGTCGTGCCCCATCCCCTGTTTCTGGAAGACTATGACGGCGTGCGTCCGGCGCCGCGGCGGGCCGCCTTCCAGGCGGTGGCCCTGTTCGACTTCAACTCCTCCCAGGCCCGCAAGAACCCGCAGGGGGCGATCACGGCCTTCGCCAAGGCCTTCGGCGAGGACCCCGACGCACGCCTGGTGATCAAGACCCAGAACGGCGGCCAGCATCCCGAGTCGCTGGCCAGGCTGCGGGCCGGGGTCCCGGCCAATGTGGAGATCGTCGATGCGGTCTGGCCCTATGCCGAGGTGCTGTCCCTGATCGCCGGCGCCGATGTGCTGATGTCCCTGCATCGCGCCGAGGGCTTCGGCCTGACCCCGGCCGAGGCCCTGGCCCTGGGGACGCCGGTCCTGGCCACCGACTGGTCGGGCGTCACCGACTTCCTGGACGACCAGGTCGCCCTGATGGTTCCAGCGGGCCGCATCCCGGTGGAGGACCCCCAGGGGCTCTATGCCGGCCAGAGCTGGGCCGAGCCCGACACTGACCATGCCGCGCGCGCCCTGGCCGCCCTGCGGGCCGATCCCGGACGCCGGCCGGCCCTGGCGGCGGCCGGTCGCCGCCGGGTGGCCGAACGCCTTTCGCCCCAGGCCTGGTTCACGACCCTGCCGGACAGGGTCAAGGCGGCGGCCATGCGCGCGGCCCAGGGCCGCTGAACCGCCGGCGCAGATCTCAGATGTCGAAGCGGACCCCCTGGGCCAGGGGCAGGGTCGCCCCGTAGTTCACCGTGTTGGTCGCCCGGCGCATATAGGCCTTCCAGGCGTCCGAGCCGGCCTCGCGGCCGCCGCCGGTCTCCTTCTCGCCGCCGAAGGCCCCGCCGATCTCGGCGCCCGAGGGGCCGATATTCACATTGGCGATGCCGCAGTCGGAGCCTTCGGCCGAGATGAACCGCTCGGCCTCGCGAAGATCCAGGGTAAAGATCGCCGAGGACAGGCCCTGGGGCGCGGCGTTCTGAGCCGCGATCGCCTCGTCCAGATCGCGATAGCGCGCCACATAGAGTATCGGCGCGAAGGTCTCTCGCAACATGACCTCGCTTTGATCAGGCATCTCCACCAGGGCGGGACGGACATAGACGCCGGGGCCGTCCAGGCGCTGCCCCCCATGCGCCACGCCGCCGCCGGCCTTCGCCTCATCCAGGGCCCGCGCCATGGCCTCACCCGCCGCCTCGTCGATCAGCGGCCCCACCAGCACCCCCTCGGCCCGGGGATCGCCGACGGCGACCGACCCGTAGGCGGCCTTCAGCCGCGGGATAAAGGCCTCGTAGACGTCCTCATGGACGAACAGGCGGCGCAGACTCGTGCACCTCTGGCCCGCCGTGCCCATGGCGGCGAAGGCCACCCCCCGCAGGGTCAGGTCGAGATCGGCCGAGGGCGCGACGATAGCCGCATTGTTGCCGCCCAACTCCAGCAGGCCGCGGGCGAAGCGCTTCGCCAGCCGTGGCCCGATGGCCCGACCCATGGCCGTCGAGCCGGTGGCTGAGACCAGGGGCAGGCGCGGATCGTCGGCCAGGGCTTCGCCCACCTCACGCCCGCCGATCAGCACCGACGACAGTCCAGGCGGCGCATCGCCGAAACTGGCGGCGGCGCGCTCGAAGGCCGCCTGGACAGCCAGGGCGGTGAGCGGCGTCTTCTCCGAGGGCTTCCACACCACCGGATCGCCGCAGACGAGCGCCAGGGCCGCATTCCACGACCAGACGGCCACGGGGAAGTTGAAGGCGGTGATCACCCCGATCGGGCCGAGCGGATGCCAGGTCTCCATCATTCGGTGGTCGGGCCGCTCGGTGGCGATGGTCAGGCCGAAAAGCTGGCGTGACAGACCCACAGCGTAATCGCAGATGTCGATCATCTCCTGGACTTCGCCCAGCCCCTCGGACGTGACCTTGCCGGCCTCCAGGGTGACGAGGCGGGCCAGATCGTCCTTGGCCGCCCGCAGCTCTTCGCCCAGCAGCCGCACCAGTTCGCCCCGCCGCGGGGCGGGAACCCGTCGCCAGGCCAGCCAGGCCTCCTGCGCGCGGGCGATGGCCCCGTCGATGGCCTGCGGATCGGCGTCGCGGACCTGGGCCACCACTTCGCCGGTCACCGGCGAGACCACATCGCGGTCGCCGCCGGTCCACAGGGCGGGCGCCACGCCCAGGCGTTCGAGGGTGGCGGCGACATCGGCGGCGGCGCCCAGGGTCGGAGCGGGCTGGAGAGAGGCGGTCATGGGTATCCTTCAGGCCGTGCGGAGGGCTTGGTCGTCGCCGGCGTACCAGCGGCCAAAGCGGTTGGCGAGGAAGCGGTCGAGGGGGATGTCCTCCTGCCGGACAAAGCCGCTCTGGGGCAGGTCGCCATCGGCCAGCATGTCGGCCACCGCGCAGACCGAGGCCGCCGTCGTGATCTGGATGGCGCTCATCGGCCGCCCATTGATGGGCTGGGCGTAGATGCGGTTCACATAGGTTTCCTGCATGAGCGCGCCCGCCTTCAGCCCGCTGACTGTGACGAAGACGATCACCACATCCTGCAGGGTCGCAGGCACCGCATGCTCCAGAATGTCCTTCAGCAGATCGCGGCGGTCGCGCAGGCCAAGGTCGTTCAGCAGGGTGCGCATGATGGCGCCGTGGCCGGGATAGCGGATGGTCCGATAGCTGAGGTTTCGCACCCGCCCCGCCAGGGTGTCGCAAAGACTGCCCAGGCCGCCGGAGGTGTTGAACGCCTCATAGGCGACGCCGTCGAGGGCGAAGGTCTCCAGCCCCTCCAGAGCGGCGACTTCGCGCCGCTCGCCCTGGACGATGGCCTCGCAGGGCTCGCAATACTCGTTGATGACCCCCTCGGTGCTCCAGGTCAGATTGTAGTTCAGACCCCCCGTGGGATAGCGCGGCAGGGCGCCGACCCGCAGGCGCGCCTCGTGGACCTCGTCGAACCGCCCCGCCAGGTCCATGGCCACGATGCTGATGAAGCCCGGAGCCAGGCCACACTGGGGGATGAAGGCGCTTCCTGCGCCCTGGGCCAGGGCGCGCACCTCGCGGGTGGCCGCCACATCCTCGGTCAGGTCGAGATAGTGGGCGCCGGCCGCCTTCACCGCCTGGGCGATGGGCACGGTGAGCTGATAGGGCGCGGCGCTGATCACCGCAAAGACCCCCTCCAGCCGCCCCGCCAGGGCCGCGGGATCGCGGACATCGACGCAGATCCGCTCCACGCCCTCGCCCACCTTCAGGGCGGCCAGCCGCACCTCATCCTGGTCGATCACGGCCACCTGATAGGCGCCCGAGGTGCGCAGCATGTCGACAATGGCCGAGCCGATCTTGCCCGCGCCGACGACGGCGATCTTTCGCATGGTGTCTGATCCTGTGGCCGAGACGTGATGGGCGAGGGTCGCCGGCAGGGACGGCGGCATCAATTGCGGTATCGGCGAAATCGCGCCATATTTTCGGCGATCTGCCACTCTGTCCCGGCGTAATGACATGGATGACCTGGATCAGCACCTGCTGGCGCGCCTGCAGGAAAACGCCCGAGCCCCGGTGGCCGAGCTGGCCCGCAGCCTTGGCCTGTCGCGCACCACCGTGCAGAGCCGGATCGCCCGGCTGGAGCGGCGCGGCGTCATCGCCGGCTACGCCGTGCGCACCTCCCAGGCCCATGAGCAGAGCCAGATCCACGCCTTCGTCATGCTGACCGTCCAGCCCAAGGCCGCCGGCCTGGTGGCCACGGCCATGCGCAAGATGCCCGGCGTGCGGCGCCTTCAGTCGGTCAGCGGGGTCTTTGACCTCATCGCCATGGTGTCGGCGGCCGATGTGGCGGCCATGGACGGGCTGATCGACGAGATCGGCGCCCTGGCCGGGGTGGAGCGCACCAACTCCTCCATCGTGCTGTCGACCAAGTTCGACCGCTAGGGGCGCAGGCGCTTACGTCATCTGGAACCCTCTTGCACGCCCGCGGATTGGGGGTCGGTCAGAGAGGGACACGCCATGACCGACGACACATCCGACACCTTCCGCGCCGCCGCCGAGCGGACGGCCCGCGATGAGCGCGACATCCAGGCCGGGATCGATCGCCAGGACGCCGCCGCAGGCGAACCGGGCGAGGCCCCCAAGGCCATGCAGGCCGGGGCCCGGGACTATCCTGTCCCTGACCTGCCCCAGCAGCATCTGAAGAAGCCGGGGCTCGAGGCCGACCTGAAGCTCGCGCCCATGTATGACGCCCCCTTCTACAAGGGTTCGGGCAAGCTGGAGGGCTGCGCAGCCCTGATCACCGGCGCCGATTCCGGCATCGGCCGGGCCGTGGCGGTCCTCTACGCCCGGGAGGGCTGCGACGTGGCCATCGGCTATCTCAACGAGGACGAGGACGCCGCCGCCACCAAGGCCGCGGTGGAGAAGGAGGGGCGCAGGGCGATCCTGCTGCCCGGAGACGTCGCCGATCCCGACTATGCCCGCCATGCGGTGGCCAAGACCCTGGAGGCCTTCGGCCGCCTCGACGTCCTGGTGAACAACGCCGCCTTCCAGGAACACGCGGGAGACCTGGAACAGATCACCGACGCCCATTTCGACCGGACGATCAAGACCACCCTCTACGGCTATTTCTACATGGCCCGGGCCGCCGTGCCGCATATGAAGCCCGGCGCCGCCATTCTGATGACCGGCTCGGTGGTCGGCCTGCAGGGGTCCGGCGAGCTTCTGGACTACGGCATGACCAAGGGCGGCATCCACGCCTTCGCAAGGTCCCTGTCGGCCCAGCTCATGCCCAAGGGCATCCGGGTCAATGTCGTCGCGCCCGGCCCGGTTTGGACGCCGCTGAACCCGGCCGACCGCCCCGATGTCAGCAAGTTCGGCTCCGGCGTTCCCATGGGCCGCCCCGCCCAGCCCGAGGAGCTGGCGCCGGCCTATGTCTTCCTGGCGTCGCCCCAGATGTCGAGCTACATCACAGGCGAGATCCTGCCGGTCATCGGCGGCTATTGATCCCTTTAAATCCGAACGGGAAGACCCGCCTTGGCCGAATCTGATCCGAGCCCGCCGGCCAAGACGCCCAAGGCGACCTCGCTCTCGCCCATCTTCGTGCGCCGGGTGCTGTTCCTGATCGGCGTCGGGCTGGTCCTGGTGGTGGTCTGGCAGCTCATCGACGTCATGCTGCTGGTGTTCGGGGCCATCCTGGTGGCCGTGCTGCTCCGCGCCCTGGGCGACCCGATCCACAAGCTGACGCCCCTGAACGAGGGGCTGTCCCTGCTGGCGGCCGGCCTGCTGATCATCAGCCTGTTGTCGGGCGCCGGCTGGCTGTTCGGCGCCACGGTGGCCGAGCAGGTGCAGGAACTGCTGGAAAGCCTGCCCCAATCGGCCGAGGAGCTGCAGGCCCGTCTGGCCGAGCTGCCCCTGCCGGCCGACTTCATGGCTCAGGTCCAGACCTTCGACCTGGACTCCGCCCGCCAGGCGGCCGGCCCGATCCAGAGCATCCTCGGCCGGGTGGGCGGCTACGCCATGACCGTGGCCGGGGCGGTGACGAACCTGGTGGTGGTGATCTTCGCCGGCATCTACCTGGCCATCAGCCCGCGGTCGTCCCGCGACGGCCTGCTCAGCCTCGTGCCCGCAGGCCCGCGCGAGCCGATGCGCCACGCCATGAACGTCACCGGCGTGGCCCTGCGCCGCTGGCTGCTGGGCCAGTTCGTGTCCATGACCATTGTCGGCGTGCTGACCTGGATTGGCGTCTCGATCATCGGCCTGCCCTCGCCGGTGGCGCTGGGCCTGTTCGCCGCCATCGCCGCCTTCGTGCCCATCGTCGGGCCGGTGGTCTCGGTCATTCCGGCCATCATGCTGGCCCTGCAGGAGGGGCCGATGATGATCGTCTGGACGATCCTCGTCTATATCATCGTCCAGCAGGTCGAGAGCAATCTCACCTATCCGCTGATCCAGAAGCGGGCCGTCGCCCTGCCCCCGGCGCTCACCCTGTTCGCCGTCCTGGGCTTCGGCGTCCTGTTCGGCCCCCTGGGCGTGATCTTCGCCGCCCCCCTGCTGGTGGTGCTCTTCGTGATGGTGAAGATCCTCTACATCCGCAACACCCTGGGCGACGAGACAGAGGTCCCCGGCGAGAAGGCGGTCGCCGCCCCGTAGGCTGCCGCAGCATCTGGGCCTTGCCCAAGGCCTGGCCGGCGTGCGACGGGCATAGGCGCGCTGGAGCGATGGGAGCGGGTCGGACCTGCCCGGCGCGGCCAGTCGCGTCCCAGAATCAGATGTGAGGTAGTGAGTTGGCCGGGTGGGGTAAGGCGCAGCGGCTGGCGGCGGAGCTCGGCTGGTGGAGCGCGCTTGGCCTCGGCTGGTTGGTGGCGCTCTTCTACGTCAACCGGCTGTTTCCGGAATTCCCGCTCTATGCCAGCGACGAGGGCGCCTACCTGATCCGGGCGCTGTTCGCCGACCAGATCGCGCTCTTTCCAGAGCTGCACCGCAACCTGCAGCCGGTCGGAAACTCGGCCTATCTGCTGGTCATTCGCGCGCTCGACGAGCTGACCCTGAATGTCCTGCCGTGGCTGCGCCTGATCGGCGCTGCGGCCTATTTCGGGGGGCTGCTTCTGCTTTTGCGGGCGGTCAGCCCCCGACTGCCCCGGGCCCAGATCTGGGGGCTGGCGGCGTTGGCCCTCCTGTTCCCCTATTACCGCTTCGTCTTCTCGGCCATGCCGGAGGGCCCCTATGTCGGCCTGCTCTGCGCGATCATCGCGATCACGGCATGGCTCTATCAGCGGCGGCCCTATGCGCACGCCCTGGCGGTCGGCGCGCTCGCCGCCATCCTCGTCCTCGTCAAGCCCCATGGCCTCATCGCCCCCCTGGCCTTCGGCCTGTTGGTGGCGGTCGAGGCGCTGATTTCGCCGCCCGCGCGACGCGCCGCGGCGCAGCGCCTGATCCTCTTCGCCCTCGCCTTCCTGGCGACCGGCGCGGCGGTCGACCTCGCCGCCCGGGGGCCGGAGGCCGATCCCCTGCTGTTCTTCCTCGGCGGGGCCTATTCCGAACATCTGGGCCTGACGCCCCCGGCCGATGGCCTCTGGCTGGCCGGGCTTGGGGTTGCGTCCATGACGGCCGTGCTCGCCCTGTTCGCCGGCCCGCCCCTGCTGGCCGGCCTCTGGTCCCTCGCCAGCGGGGCGCGCAGAATCATGCGGGAGGGGGGCGCCTTCCGGCGGGAGGAGCTGGTCTTCCTCTTCGCCCTGGCCCTGGCCCTGGGCACGGTGGCGATGGTGGCCGTCTTCACCTACAAGATCGCCGCCGTCGAAGGGGAGAGGTATCGCCTGTGGGGCCGGTACTTTGAGTTCTTCGTCCCCATCCTCTGGCTCGCTGCCGCGCCGCATCTGCAGCCCTGGCGGCAAGGCTATCGGTACGCCGCCAGGGCTGCAGCAGGCCTGACCCTGCTGGGCGCCCTGGGGCTCGGCGCGGCCTTCCTGGCGGGGGTGATGCTGTTTCCCTGGGACGGCACTGCGGTCACGGCATTCTTCGCCCCCGACCCTGAACGGTGGAGCTTCGCCCCGCAGGTCCCGTTCCGGCTGCTCGCCTTCATCGCCACCGCTGGCCTTGTCGCGGCCGCGGTGACTCGACGGGATCTCTACAAGTCTTGGGCGGCCTATTTCGTCGTCCTCGGCGTCCTCTCGACCATGCTCGACGACCTGTGGGTGGGCGAAATCGCCCAGCAGCGCAGCGACATCGAACATGAGCTTCACGTGGCGCAAGGCCTGATCACAGACACTCCTGGTCTCTCGATTGCGCTCACGCCAGACCTCAACAGCGCCCACCTCGCCTATATGCGGCTGCACGGCCGGACCCGGATCCTTCTGGCCCCTCCCCGCACGGCGGCGTTGGCCGACCTCAAGGGCTATGACTGGGTCATCGTCATGAACGGTGCCCCCCTGCCGCCCCCCTGGCAGACGCGTTTTGCTGGTCGGGAGGTCGATGTGTTCCAGCACGAGAATGGCCTGCGCCCATGAAAACCCTTCTCGCCGCAGCCGTCGTCATGGTCCTCGCAGCAGCGTGCGACAAGCCGAACGTTGAGCGCACAACCGAGCTCCAGCTCCCCCAGTTTCAGTGGGATAGATCGAGGGAGAACTTCCTCTCAGGGGGTCATCCCCTGGACATCATTACGCTCTGGTCCTTCGACAACGAGAGCCACGGCGTCTCTGGGATGAACGTCCAAATCGCGCCGACATCCGAGGGCCTAAGCGTCGTCGCCACAGGCGACGACCCCGCCATCCGCACCCCTGATAACTTAAGCATCAATGGAAGTGAAGCGGATCTTATCCTTGTACGGATGACCCGTTTGACCGCGGCGGAGAGTTGGGACGGCACCCTTTACTACGCCACCAATCAGAGCAGTGAATCAGCGGATCGGCGGGCTGCGCCGCAAACAGCGAAGTCGCCCCAGATCGGCGTTCAGGTACTCCTGGCCTACGATATGAAGCAGCCCTCCGTGGGACGGGCCTGGCGTCGATCTCCCATCAAACAGATCCGGCTGGACCTCGACAACGAAGCCGGCGGCGCCTTCCTCATCCACGATATCGCCATCGTTCGGCGGTAAAGTATGTTATTGTGGATGGCTGGTTGCCTAGCTCAGGCCGGCCACGGGGCTTCGCTGGCGGGGCGTATCAGGGGGACTTCAAGGCAGCTCTGCCATGCGGACTTCGCAGACTTGGCGCACCAGTCTTTGCAGGACCCCAATGCGCTCGGAAAGCAAGCCGAGCTCTTCGGCGCTGATATTGTAATGCGGCGAATAGCGCGCATCGACATAGGCGCGGCGGAGAAGTTCGAAACAGCGCTGCTGGACCTCCGTCTCCCGCGGCCAGGCCTCGATCAACTCGGGTGCCAAGCGCTCAGCCGGGAGCGTAGGAATTTAGCTTGTGGGAGTGGGGCTGTAGAGCGTCAGACCCAGAAGGACGCAGTGGTAAAAGCGCTCAGCGGCTGTTGGAACTCAAAGGCCGCCTTGTTTGACCAGCTCCCGCCCCGGGAGATGTGGCCTCGTCCGGTTTCCATATACTAGCCAGCGCTCTCGTACCACTGGGAGGAATGCTCTTCGGCCTCCTTCAGCGCCTCGGCCGGAGAGGGGCTTCGGACGCTCAAACGGTTGGCCGGCGCTTCATAAAGGGCGATCCCTTCACGGATGATATCAACGAAGAACGGCCGGCCCTTCTTGAGCGCTTGTTCACGTCCCAGAGCGAGTGAATAAATTAAGTTGGCTGGTGCGATCAGCTGACAGTGTAATCCGCCTTGACCCAGTACTCCAGCGTCTTCGCCAGTTTCTTCATGGTTCACCACCACCGGCAGGTCATAATAGGACGTGTAGCCGCCGACCGGATCGGTCGCCCACTCGCCCCGCGCATACTATCCGAACAGGATCACCTTGAGGATGCGCCCCCGCTTGCGGTGCGGCGCGTCCTTCCCCTTTAGGGCGTCCTCGAACTCAGAGAATAGGCTCTCCACGACGCGCTGCAGTTCGCTTGGCCTCCGGCAGGTGATCAAGACTGGTCTTCACCTCACCTATGTCCCGTGTTCGGGTCCCTGCTTGCAAGGTAGGCCGCGATCGCGGCCCCCGCCGTCCGCAATATCGTGCCGGTGCACGGCGCCTTCGCCAACGGCTCCGGCCGGAGCGTCTATGACGAGTTCACCGCCCGCGGCTATCGGTCAGTATCGTCCAGAGCCCCCAGACCTTCCTCGCCGGCGACGTCGCCGACACCCGCAGGGTCCTGACCGCGGATGGACGCGTCATCCTCGTCGGCCACACCTCCGGCGGGTCAGTGATCACCAAGACGGGCACCGATCCGCAGGTGGCCGGCCTGGTCTATGTCTCCGCCCTGGTGCCGGACGTGGACGAGTCCGACGGGGAGCAGTTCGCCGAAATCCAGGCCCCGCCCGGCTTCGTCATCGAACCGCAATCGGACGGCTTCGGTTTCGTGAACGGGCGTTGTTCAGGTCCGGGTTCGCCAGAGACTTCAATGAGGCCGACGCAGCCTTCCTGCGGGAGTCCCAGCCCAGATCTCCATGGCAGCCTTCGACGACCGGCTCACCCTGGCCGCTTGGCGGACTAAGCCCAGCTGGTCGTGGTGGCGACCGAGGACGGCGCCATCGATCCTCGGCTCCTGCGCAAGACGGCGCGCCTCATCGGCGCCGAAATCGAGGAGGTAGAAGGCAACCACATGGTCTTCCTCAGCCAGCCCAGGCCGGTGGCGGACGTCATCGACCGCGCCGCCCGCGGTGCTGACCCGAACCGAAACGCAAGGACGCCAGCCCGCTGCTGCGGCTGGCGTCGCTGCTGCGGGTTTCTCCGAGTCGGCGGCTTCGCCATGATGCCGGCGCAGGCCGACCCGGCCCTTCGGAAACACCCCCCCATGCTCCAGAAGATGCCGCCCGTCTCCGCCTGGTCGTCCGCCCTTATCGCCGCCCTGGTGGGTTTTGGCGGCACCGTGGCGCTGGTCGTCCAGGCGATGCGCGCCCTGGGCGCCAGGGTCGAACAGACCGGCTCGGCCGTCACCGCCCTCTGCCTGGCCATCGGCCTCGCCGGCGCGGTTCTGTCGATAAGGGGACGGATGCCCGTGGTCCTTGCCTGGTCCACCCCCGGGGCCGCCCTGCTGGCGGCCACGGCGCCCGGCCTTCCCTGGCCCGTCGCCCTGGGGGCCTTCGTCCTGGCGGCGCTCCTGACGATCGCGCTTGGCCTCGTGCCAGCCTTCGGCCGCCTCGCCGAACGCATCCCGCCGGCGATCGCCGCCGCCATGCTCGCCGGGGTGCTGCTGCCCTTCGGCCTGGGCCTGTTCAGCCTCGGCGGCGGCGATCCCGTCTTGCTCGGGGTGGTGATCGCCGTCTTCCTGTTCGCCCGCCAGCGCTTCCCGCTCTACGCCCTGCTGTTGGTGCTCGCCGCCGGCGTGGCCCTCACCCTCGTCCGCGGCGACGTGGGCCCCCTGCCCCCCGGCCCGACCTTCGGCGCCCTGTCGCCGACCTGGCCGGTCTTCCAGGCCACGGCCATGATCAGCCTGGGCCTGCCCCTGTTCCTGGTGACGCTGGTCTCGCAGAACCTGCCGGGACTCCTGGTGCTCCGGGCGGCGGGCTACCAGCCGGAGACCCGTCGGCTCCTCGTGGGCGCCGGCCTGGCCTCCCTGGCGGCGGCGCCCTTCGGGGCGCATGCGGTGAACCTCGCGGCGATCACCGCGGCCATCTGCACCAATGAGGAGGCCCATCGCGACCCCGCCCGGCGCTGGGTGGTGGGGGTGATCTATGCCGGCGTCTATCTCGTTCTGGCCCTCTTTTCGCCCGCCCTGGTGCGGCTGTTCCTCGCCCTGCCCGGGGCGGTGATCGCCGCCCTGACCGGGGCCGCCCTGATCCCCGCCCTGATCGGCGCCCTCGAGGGGATGCTGGGGGCCAAGACGGACCGGGACGCCGCGATCGTCACCTTCCTCGCCACGGCCTCAGGCCTGACCCTGTTCGGGATCGGCTCGGCCTTCTGGGGACTGGTCGCGGGCTTCGCGGCGATGGGCGCGCGGATCATCGCCGCCCCGCGGCCAGGCCGGCCGCCTGTCAGCTGAGGTCCCGCCGGCGGATCCCGACCGGGCTTCAGCGGGGACCCCGCCACATCTGAGCCAGATCAAGGTCCGCCGGCCCCGCCGCCCTATGATCGAACCCATGGACGCCGCCTAAGGCTGTCGGCGCAGGGGAGACCAGGCCATGTGGGTGGAGGGTTCGGACCTGGGCGGGATCAGCCGCCGCGCCGCCGCCCTGGGCCTGCTGGGCCTGACGACCGCCCCGCTCGCCGCCTGCGCCGAGGGCGGCGATACAACCGCCGCCGCGGCCGCCCTACGCCGGCCGCTCGCCCTGGGCGTCGCCGACCCGATCCCCGAACTGGTGCGGTTCGCCACCCTGGCCGCCAGCGGCCACAACACCCAGCCCTGGCGGTTCGCCCGCGCCGGCTCCGGCCTCGCCCTGGGCGGCGATCCGGCCCGCCGGACGCCGGTGGTGGACCCTGACGACCATCACCTCTACGCCAGCCTCGGCTGCGCGGCCGAGAACCTCATGCTGGCGGCCAGCGCCTATGGCCTCGGAGCCGCCTACGCCTTCGATCCGGCGACCGCGCAGATCCGGATCGACCTGACGCCGGCCCGCAGCCCCGCCGACCCCCTGGTCGCCGCAATTCCCATGCGCCAATGCACCCGCGCCGTCTATTCGGGCCAGGCTGTGGCCGCCGCCGATCTGGCCACGCTGCAGGCCGCCGCGCAGGTGGACGGCGTCGACATCCGCCTGATCACCGATCGCGCCGGGATCGACCGGGTCCGCGACGCGGTGATCGCAGGCAACCGGACGCAGATGCAGGACGAGGCCTTCGTCCGTGAACTGAAGCAATGGATCCGATTTGGGCCCGCCGAGGCCCTGCGCACCGGCGACGGCCTCTTTGGCCCCTGCTCCGGCAATCCCGCCCTGCCCGAGCCTGTGGGGCGGGCGGCCTTTCCCCTGGTGTTCACCGTCGAGGCCGAGACCAGGAAGTACCAGGCGCAGATGGACAGCAGCGCCGGCGTCGCCGTGTTCAGCGCCGTCCGGGCCGATCCCGGGGGCTGGGCGCTGGCGGGCCGCGCCTGTCAGCGCTTCGCCCTGCAGGCCACGGCGCTGGGGATCCGGCACGCCTTCGTCAACCAGCCCATCGAGGTGGCGGCCATGCGCCCGTCCTTCGCCGAGGCCGTGGGGTTCGGCGGCCGACGCGTCGATCTGGTGGTCAGGTTCGGCTACGCCCCAGAGCTGCCCTTCTCCCTGCGCCGGCCCCTGAGGGCGGTGCTGGCCTCGTGAGGCGTCGCGCCCTGGCCGGCCACAGGCTGCGACGTCCGTCCGCGTGCGGGACCACGATGGCCTTTCAGGGCGCTGAACAGGGGTGGTGAGGGGGGCCGCCCTTGGAGCCCGGCCGCCGCCCGGCTACATGGAAGGCCTGGATTGAGGGTCGGGAAACGGGACGTCCGGCTGTCGCGAGAACCGGGACAAAACGGGATGACGCATCGCATTTCCCGGAACAATCAAGGGCCTGTCGCACGGTCCGTCTCCCTGGGCGCCGTGGTGATATCGGTCGCCCTGGCTCTGGCCGCCTGTGACAGGGGCGCCTTCGAGGCTGCGGCGTGGCGAGAGGCGGACCTGTCCACCCGCGACCGCGCGCGGATGGCTCCGGACCTGATCGCCTCGGGTCGTATCAATGGCCTCGACCGGGCAGGCGTCGTCGAATTGCTCGGCGCCCCGACCCCTACCGACAAGTTCGCCGGCAGCGACATGATCTACGTCCTTGGGCCTGAGCGTGGCCTGATGGCCATCGACCACCAATGGCTGCTGATCGACCTGGATGGGAGCGGGCGGGTCGCGGCCTATCGGATCGTCGAGGACTAGAAGCCGCGCTGGTCCAAGGCGCTTTGAGCGGGCGGCGGCCGCGCCGAAGCCCCGGCGGCCGCCCGTCTCATTTGGCTAGAGGCCGTGGGTCGCGCGAATGTAGCGCGAGGCCTTTTCCCCGATGATGACGCAGGGGGCCATGGTGTTGCCCGTGGCGACCCGCGGCATCACCGACCCATCGGCGATCCGAAGCCCCTCAACGCCATAGACGCGCAGATGGGAGTCGACCACGGACATCCCGTCACGCCCCATCTTGGCCGAACAGGTCTGGTGCCAGTAGGTCACAGCCGCGTCGCGCACGTAGCGCTCCATCTCCACCTGACCGAGGGGGCCTGGCATGGCCTCACGCCGCACCAGCGGCTCGAACGCCCGGGCGTTGCCCAGGTCGCGGCAGAGCTGAACACAGGCGATGGCGGCCCGCAGGTCGTCCGGATCGCCGAAGGTGTTGAGCTCGATCCGCGGCGGCGACAGCAGATCCCCGCTTCGCAGGCGGATCCGGCCGCGGCTCCTGGGGTGGGCGAGACCGGCGAACATGCTCCAGCCGTGCTCAGGGACGCCGCGATCTGCGGTTTCGGGGCTCGGCACGGGGAATTCCACCTGACAGAAGAGCAGGTCCGGGTCGCCGACCGAGGGATCGGACTTCCAGTACAGGGTCGCCTCGCTGCCGTTGTTCCT
Organism: uncultured Phenylobacterium sp.; assembly: GCA_964515365.1. Lineage (GTDB taxonomy): Bacteria > Pseudomonadota > Alphaproteobacteria > Caulobacterales > Caulobacteraceae > Phenylobacterium. Next base: position 72,496 of record CAZERE010000002.1, read on the forward strand.
GGGCGCGATCGGTTCGCGATATTCCCAGATGCAGCCGAAGGAGACATGGTCCTGCAGGTTGCGCCCCACGCCCGGCAGACGATGCAGCAGCTCGACGTCGGCGGCGCGCAATTCGTCCTCGTCGCCGATGCCCGAACGCATCAAGACAGTCGGCGTCATGATCGCGCCGAGCGACAGGATCACCTCGCCGGTGGCGTCGAACCGTTCGACCGTCCCGTTCCGCACCACCTCGACACCGACGGCGCGAGCGCCTTCGAGAACGACCCGGTTGACCTGCGTCTGGGTTAAGAGGGTGAGATTGGGCCGATCGAGATAGGGCCAGGTGAAGGCGCGGAAGATGGAGTGGCGTTTGCCGTCGCGGGTGAGGACGTCGCTGATCGCGGCCCCGCCCTCGCCTTCCATCATCTGGCCGTTGGGGCTCTGATAGGTCGGAATGCCGAGTTCCAGCGCCGCATCCAGCATCGCCAGGGCGGCCGGTCCCGGGTTCGGCGACGGCCGCACATGAACCGGACCGCCCGTCCCGCGATGAAGGGGATCGGGGGCGCCCTGCCAGTCCTCGAGTTCGCGATAGAGGCCCAGGACGGACTCGTAGCCCCAGGAGGCGTCGCCGCTCTCCTCGGCGAAATAGTCCCAGTCGCTGCGATGGCCGCGCGCCCAGACCCCGACATTGATGCTCGAACCGCCCCCCAGGACCTTGCCCATGGACATGGGCATGGCCCGGCCGTTCAGTTCGGGATTGGGCTCGGCGGTGAACCCCCAGTCGGTCTCGCCGCCCAGATTGGTCGGCCAGGCCGCCGGATCCATGACGCTCGGCCGGTCATCGCTGCCGCCGGCTTCGATCAGCAGGACTTGAACCGCGGGGTTCTCCGCCAGACGTCGGGCCACCACCGAGCCGGAACTTCCGGCGCCGCAGACGATGAAGTCGTAGGTCTTGGCGAGGTTGGCGAGGCGGTCCGCCTGGTTGGCGGCCACCCGCGCCGCGAACTCGGGCGTATCGCCATATGTTCGGTCGTTCACGATAAGGCTCCTATGCAAATGGGTTTGGCAGCCCCGGCGTGCGGACGCCGATCGGGCCTGCGAAAGGCCCTCCGCGCGCGGTCAGGCGGCTTCCGCTGTCGCGTGTTTGAGGCTGCGGCGGCCCGGCGGGTCTCCGCCCGGGCCGCCGTCACGGGCCTTCGCCGCCCCTCACGCCGCATGTCCGGCCTAAGGGGTGGGCGCCGGGCCCGAGGGTTCACGTCCGGAAGAAGGCCAGCAGGTCCGCGTTGACGATTTCCGGATTGACCGTGCACATGCCGTGGCTGAGCCCCGGATAGATCTTGAGCTGGCCCTGTCGGAGCAACGGGGCCGCCAGCCGGGCCGAGGTATCCACAGGCACCAGCTGATCGTCATCGCCGTGAAGGATGAGCGTCGGCACGCTGATGGCCCGCAGATCCTCGGTGAAATCCGTCTCCGAGAAGGCCTGGATGCAGTCATAGTGCGCCTTCGCGCCGCCCTGCATGCCTTGACGCCACCAGTTGGCGATGACGCCCGGCTGTGGGGTCACGCCAGGGCGGTTGAAACCGTAGAAGGGCCCGCTCGGCAGATCCCAGAAGTACTGGGCCCGATTGCCGGCCAGGGCGGCGCGGAACCCGTCGAAGAGCTCGGGGGGCAGACCGCCGGGATTGCCCGCCGTCTTGATCATGACGGGCGTAATGGCGCCGATCAGCACGGCCTTGGCCGCCCGTCCTCCGCCCCCATGGCGGGCGACATACCGCGCAACCTCGCCCCCGCCGGTCGAGTGGCCCACGTGAATGGCCGATCGCAGATCGAGCGCCGCGACGAGATCGGCGACGTCGGCCGCATAGTGGTCCATGTCGTTGCCGGTGTCGGTCTGGGTCGAGCGGCCGTGACCTCGACGGTCATGGGCGATGACGCGATACCCCTGCCCCAGGAAGAAGAGCATCTGGTTATCCCAGTCATCGCTGGTCAGAGGCCAGCCATGATGGAACACGATCGGCTGGGCGTTCTTCGGACCCCAGTCCTTGTAGAATATTTCGACGCCGTCGCGGGTTTTGATTGTCGTCATCATCGGAGTTCCTTGGTTGTCGGGGCGTGTTGGCGGAATGGCGGCAAGGGCCGAAGCGGGCAGACCCAGCGCGAGGCAAGTCGCGCCGGCCGCCACCAGAAGGTCGCGCCGGCTCGTGACCGGGACGGAATCTTGTTGCGTGGTCATGTTCTGCTCTGGGCGTCTTGAGGTGGGTGGATCTTCCACCTGACGGTGCTCTCAGCCCAAGCCGACCGCTAGTCGCCCTGAAGGGCGAAACATCTCATCTTTGGTATCAGTGGGCTGGACGCTTCCGGCGCGGCGCCCCTGCCCCCCGCTCGGCGGATGATCGGCTCACCGGCTCCTGACCCGATGACGGAAGCCCCCGCCGCCTTCAGCCTGTCGCCGAGGTCTTCCGCCCGATGCGGGTGGGTCGTCCAGGCGCGCATGAGGGGCAGGCTGGACGCGGAAAAATAGGCCCGTCTCCGGGAATAATCGGCCGTCCCGCAACGTCTATTGATCACGTCCACCCCGTCCGATCGAGGCCGCGACCGATGACGATCATGCCATGGCCTGCCACATATCCAGCGCCCACGAGGAGGAAGCCGTGAAGCCCGCGCACCACAGGCCCGAGCGTCTGGCCCACGCGACGCCGCCTGCTCTGGTCCACATTGTCGAAGACGATCTGATCATCGGCATGGCCCTGCGCGAGCTGCTGCTTTCGATCGGCCTGGAGTCCGCCAGATATGCCGCGCTGCGGGATTTCCATGCCGCCGAGCTTCCGGACCGGCCCAGTTGCATCCTCACCGACATACGGCTGCCGGACGGGAACGGTCTTGACCTGCTCACGCGGGCAAGGCGGTCGGATAGCTATCCGCCGGTCATCATCATGACGGCCTATGCCGATGTGACCTTGTCTGTCCGCGCCATGCGGGACGGAGCGGCGGATTTTCTGACAAAGCCGTTGCGAGATCAGGACCTGCTCGACGCCGTCACGGCGGCGCTGCTCACCGACCAGCGGCGCTGGCTTCAACGGCGGGAAGGTCAGCGCCTGCGGCGTTGCTTTGAAAGCCTGTCGGCGCGCCAGCGGCAGGTCATTGAACTGGTGGCCACCGGTCGTCTGAACAAGCAGACCGCAGCCGAGCTCGGCCTCAGTGAAACGACGGTGAAGACGCATCGCCGCCTGGCCATGCAAAAGATGCAGGCGAGGGGCACGGCCGATCTCGTCCGGATGGTGGACCAGCTCGGGCTTGGCGTCTGAATATCGCCGGCCTTCCCACCGTCCTGAGCGCGCCGATCAGAAGCCCGGCAAGGCGATCGGGCGCACAGCCATAATCCTCATGCCGACAGGCTCATTCAGGCCATGCCGAACCGGCATGAGCGGCGTTCGGATCAGGAGGTCTGCCGTCGAACGTCCTCAGCCACGGGGCGCAGATCTGTCGACGCGCGAGGCGCCACAACGCTGAAGCCGAGACCGTCCCGCGACCAGGTCACGCCGTCGAGCGCGCCGTAGGATTGCTCCCACATGGACCGGTTCTTATCGACCGCCATCGGCCGCATCATCACGGCCAGCCGGTCGGCCGCAGGCCCCTCATAGATGAACAGGGCGGCGGGGCCATTGGGGGTCGTCACCAGGCGGCCGCCAATGAAGCGATAGCCGGCCGCCTGCAGGTCGGGCGCCTGTATCGGCGTGTCGAGACGCTCAGACACCCAGCGGGTCAGGGTCGTGCGCTGGTCGGAGGCCAGCTCGACCGGGCGATGCGCGTCGGAGGCGTAGACCCTATAGTTGTCGACGGCCTCCCGGCTGAGGGCGTGAATCCCCCGCGCAGGCGGCGAAACCGCCTCCCGCGCGAACCAGCCGGACAGGCTGCCGATGCAGAGGATGGCTGCGGCGGCCGCGATCTGACGCCGCCCTGCCAGGACCTTGCGGCGACGTTCGACGAGAGACTTCAGGCTAAGTTCCGCCGGCAGGGGTTGGTCTGCCAGCGGCGCCAGCGCGTCGCGCAGGGCCTGGCCCTGTTCGCGGTAGGCCGTGACCCGGCGTTGCGCGTCGGGATGGGCGTTCAGATAGCGGCGCACGGCGTCGCGCCGAGCCTCGTCGAGCACGCCGTCGATGTAGGCATGAAGGTCGTCTTCGCTAATCGGCCGGTCGCCCGTCATTTGACCGTCCTTAGATGGGATCTGACGGGCGCGTCATCGGCCATCGCACTGGCCAGCCGGGCGCGTCCGCGCGAGAGCCGCGACATGACCGTGCCGAGCGGCACACCCAGAATGCGGGCGGTTTCGTCATAGGACAGGCCTTCGACCGTCACCAGCAGGATCACGGCCCGATGCTCGTCTGGCAACCGGTCCAGGGCGCGCAAGACATCGGACCGGGCCAGTTCGTGCTCCTGAGTCGGCGCCACGGACAGGAAGGCCGGATCCACCGTCTGGATCGGGGCCATCGCCCCCCTCCGGCGCAGCGCGCGCCAGCGACTCACCGCGAGATTGTGCAGGATGGCGTAGAGCCAGCTGCGCGTATCGCTGTCGGCGCGGCGTTGGCCCCAACGGGCGACCGCCCGCTCCAGGCAATCCTGGACCAGGTCGTCAGCCTCGGCCCGATCGCGGACGAGGGCGTTGGCGTATCGCCGCAGCCCCGGGATCACCGGCTCGATCAAACGCCCCATGTCCGTCATGCGCGCATCCTAGGGCGCCTGGACCTGGATCTGAACCGCGGGGCCGGGCATGGCCGCCGTGCCGGGAGCGATCACCAGGTAGCGACGCGAAGCGCCCTGCTCGGCGCGAACCTGCTGGCGGATGGGCCCCAGCGCATTGACGATGGCGGCGCCGGCGGGATTGGTCATGAAGGCCGCGATCGGCTCCAATGGCCCAGAGCCGTCCGGCGTGTCCGCCAGGGCCAGGACATAGGGCGCGCGCGGCGTCAGTCCGGACACCGCGCCCTGAACGACCTGGATCAGGCCCTGATCATACAGGCTGATGGTGGAGCCCGCCGCCGCGCCGTCGCGGGCGCTCAGGTCGATCAGCACCGGCCCGGCCCCTGACCGGGGCTGCAGGTTCTGGTCCGGGGCGCCTGCGGGGACCGCCCCGGCCACATAGACGACGGCCTGGGGCGCCTGCCCGATGCCGACATGGGTCACGACGGTGTTGGAGGCGGTGTCGATCACCGCCAGTTCGCCGGCGTTTTCCAGACCGACATAGAGGCGCGATCCGTCTGGCGAGGCCCACAGGCCGTGCGGCAGGGCGCCGACCGGAATGGTCGCGACGGGACTGAAGTCGTCGGTGCGAAACACCTTGACCGCATTTTCCCCACCGACCGTCACATAGGCGAACTGGCCGCGTGGCGTCCGGGCGAAGTTGACGTGGTTGGTGAGGGGGCCGGTGTCCAGCGTCGCCAGCACGTCAAACGGGGGGCGGGCGTTGAAGGCCACCGTCTTGCCGATGTCCTTCAGGGTGAACCACACCTGCGCCCCGTCCGGCGAGGCGGCGATGTTGGGACAGAAGGCGCTGATCTGGGGCACCTCCCCGACGATCTCATGCGTGGCGGTGTCGACCACCACGGTCGTGGGGTTGAAGGACGAGCAGATGTAGCCGAGGCGGCCATCCGGCGAGAAGATCGTCATGCCCGGCCCGCCCGGCGTGCGGATGCGCCGGATTTCCTCGTAGCTGACCGGGTCGATCACGGAGACATAGTCCTCGCCACGCACCGTCACCCAGAGCTCCTTGCCGTCAGGGGTGAAGAAGGCCTCGTGCGGCGAGCGCCCGATATAGGTGACATGCTTCACCGCGTTCGTGGCGGTGTCGATGAAGCTGACCGAGTTGGAGCCGATCGACACCACCGCAAGGGTCTTGCCGTCCGGCGAGAAGCCCAAGCCGTGAACCAGCAACTGTCCGCGATAGAGCGGGCTGAGATTGGCGGGCGTCTGATCCCCCAGGCGGATCAGGCCCACCAGTCGGTTGGTGGACGGGTCAGTGACCGAGACGGTGTTTGAAAATTGCTCCGCCGCATAGACGCGGTCGCGGCTGGAGATCGGGCCCGCCTGGACGGGCTGGGCGTGGGCGGCGGCGGCGGCGGCGAGAAGAAGGGCCGAAAGGCAGGTCGCGGGGAGGGTCGGGCGCGGCATGGATCAGCCTCCGTGATGGTGAACAGAAGGCTCGCCAGCGGGCATGGCGGGCGGATGGGTCGGCGCGGGGTAGGAGGCGGGCGGCGGCTCGCCCACGGCCAGGCGCAGGGCGGCGATTTCCTGCTGCTGCTCGACGATGATCTCCTGGGCCAGGCGACGGATCTGCTCGTTCTGGCTATGGCGAAGCACCGCCACCGCCATGTCGATGCCGCCCTGATGGTGCGGGATCATCATGGCGACGAAGTCCCGATCGATGTCGCCGGTCGGCTGGATCTCCATGGCCCCGTGCATCCGGGCCATGACCGCCTCGTTCTCGGCCAGGAACTGCTCCGAAGGCGTGTTCGCCGCCAGCGGCGTGGACAGGCCCAGCGCGCCGAGCACGGCGAGCCGGAGCACGGATTTGTGGGAGGAGATGATCGACATCGGTCGCGGCCTCGGATCTGATCGGATGGACGTGATCAATAGACGTCGCGAAACGGCCGATTATTCCCGGCGGCCGGCATTATTCTGCGTTCGCCCGATCCTCAGGCGCGCTTGACCGCCCGCTCGAGCGGTCGACCACGCCCTCTGCGCCGCCGGCTGGCGCGTTCGTGTCGTGTGCGAATGCGGAATTCAATCAGCCGACGGCCTCGGAAAGAGGAAGAGAGTCCTGAGGCTGCGCAAACTCGTTCAGAATGGAAAAGGGGCGGCGTCGAGGAAGATACTTGGAGCCGGGATGGACAGACTTCCGCCGAATTCGCCGCCGACACCGAGTTGCTTGTTCTCGTAGGCCTCTGATCCGTAGAGGTACGACGACATGGTCTTTAGGGCGAGCATGAGCGCCTGCAGACTGGAACCGCCATAAATTGTCCGCTCGATAGCGAGGGGTTCGCTAATCTCAAATGAGCAGGACCACTCTTCGTCAGAGGCCGTGCGCACAGGCGCATAGACCCGCGCCCAGACCTTTGTGTCCGTATAGGAGAGATCCAGCGCGATCTCCGCAATCGGCATCATCCCACGCCCTCCAAGCTAGGTCCTTAGCGGCGGGTATCCAACCTCCCCCTTGGACTTGGTACAATAGGCTCCCGTTCAGCTGCGCTTTCCCAGCAGCGCCGCCGGCTACCGACTCCTGGAAGTCTCCGGCAAATCTCCGCGTCATTTTCGTGCTGGACGACGCACTGCTTCGGATTGCCACCGCCAGATCCCGATAGAGGTGGCACGATGACTTCTCGCAATGCCGGCAAGGTCCCCGGTGGCAGGGGAAGGACGCCAAACGGCGGCGGAAGTTGCGGCGGTGGTGCACGACCGTGGCAACCAAGGCAGCTTCCTGGCGTCGTGTAGGATGAAATACGCAAGCTCTGCTGGAGCGACTACGACGGCGCCCATCTGAACCTTCGCATCGGGAAGAACCAGAGAGCTGGCCGGCAAAGTCCGATGGTCTCGATACCCTGCACCAAGACCCTCCGAGCCATGCTGGATGGCATGAGCCGAGGTTCAGCTGTCATCCTCACCACCAAGGAAGGGCGCCCGTTCACGGCCCGCCATTTTGGTCGGCAGTGGGAAGACGCCATGAGGGCGGCGAAGCTGACGAACGCAGCGCTCCACTTCCATGATCTCCGGGGCACAGCCGTCACCATGCTGGCGGAAGCCGGCTGCTCGGTTCCGCAGATCGCCTCGATCACCCAGCACTCATTGGCGACGGCGACCCGGATTCTGGAGACCTATCTGGCGCCGACTCGGCATCTGGCGACCCGGGCGATCGCTCAATTTGAGAACGCAGCGGCAACAGAATTTGCAAACCGGCTGCAAACCAGGGCCTGAATCACCCCCGCCGAGGCCAGCAGAAAGGCCGAAATACGAATGATTTCAATGGGAAGAAGTGGCGCGCCCGGAACGATTCGAACGTCCGACCCTCAGATTCGTAGTCTGATGCTCTATCCAGCTGAGCTACGGGCGCGC
>CAZERE010000003.1:0-63817 GCA_964515365.1 uncultured Phenylobacterium sp.
CAGCCCCGCCAACCTTTCGGCCCCGGCGAGGAGCGGCGTATCTAGTCGCCACCCCCGAGACTGTCAATCGATCCTTTCGGACTTTCTTTGCGTCATCTTCCCGGAGGAATTTGGCGCAAAAATCACTTCGGGCCGCCGAGGGGCTGCCCTCATATGTCCGCAGCGATTCGATTGAAGGACCGGAACCTAACGACAGATTAAGAAGAGGTCAACAGCCTTTCGGCTAACGCCACATCTTCGCCCGTCGTTTCGGCCAGGGGAGCGTATTTAGCGCGGCCTTCCCTGAGAGTCAAGATGTGCGCCCGGGCGCTGTGACGCAGCGCGCCGCCCTTCCCGCGCTTGCCCACTGTGGCGCTCGGCCCCTATGGAGAAGGCGGGCGCGCAAGGGAGGCGCCCCTGGCCATGCTATCGCAGAAGACCCGCTACGCCCTGCGCGCGCTTGTCGAACTGGCTCGGGCCGAGGGGGTCCAACTCACCTCCGGCGAACTCGCCCTGCGGGCCGACGCCCCGCGAAAATTCCTTGAGGCCATCCTGCTGGAGCTCTCCCGGAACCGTCTCGTGGTCAGCCGGCGGGGCAAGTTCGGCGGCTATACCCTGGCGCGGCCGGCCCAGGACATTGCGTTCGCCGAAGTCATCCGGGTGATCGACGGCCCCCTGGGCCTCGCCCCCTGCGTCAGCCGGACAGCCTTCCGGAAGTGCGACGACTGCCCCGATCTCGCCACCTGCACCCTGCGCGAGGCCCTCCTCCGCGCCCGTGACGCGACGGCCGAGGTGCTCGAAGGCTACAGCCTGGCTGACGCGGCGACCGGCGATGGCGGGGAAGTGTTCCAGGCCTGAGCCCCCGGCGGCTTAAACCCAGGCGTCAGGGCGCCCCGGGCGCCTCCAGGATTCCGGTGACATCAAACCCCGGCGAAGGCGGCCCCGGATTGACCTCGATTCGCATGCCCAGCCGCCGCATGACGCCGATCGAGGCGGCGTTGTCGGCCTCCGTCCCGGCCAGGATCTTCGCCAAGCCCAGAACATCGAACAGCCAGGCGCTCACCAGCCCGGCCGCCGCCGTCGCATAGCCGCGCCCCTGACAGGCCGGGCGCACCGCCCAGAAGAGGCCGATCTCCGGCGTCCGGCGCGCATCGGGCCGCCCGCCCAACCCCGGCAGTCGCTCGAAGGGCTCCAGCCGCGGCACGATTCCCACCAGGCCGACGAACCCTTGATCATGGTCGATGATCGCCCGCTCTCCATAGGGAGGCTGGTGAAGCGCGGCCAACTGGTCGTAGCTGCGCAGGGTCCAGTCCAGCCAGTCGCGGCGCAGGGCCAGGTTTTCGGCCGCGCTCAGGCGGGGATCTGACCAGCCGATTTCATCATAGAGATCATGGCAGGCCTGCAGGTCGGACGCCTCCAGGGGGCGGACGGCGACCCCATCACCCTGCAGGCGGGGAAGTCGCACGCTCAGCCGGCGGCGATATAGGCCTTCAGGCCATCGGCCTCGGCGACCACTTCGGAGATCTTGTGCTTCACCAGATCGCCGATCGACACGATGCCCAGGAGCTTGTCGTCCTCGCACACCGGCAGGTGACGCACCCGCCGGTCGGTCATCCGCTCGAGCAGGGCGTCCACGGTCTCGCCGGGACGGGCGAACAGCACGTCGCTGGTCATGCAACTGGTGATGGGACGATCCAGGGCCGGCGCGCCCAGCTCGGCCAGGCTGCGCACCACATCACGCTCGGAGACGATGCCGACCACCTTGCCGGCGTCGACGACCACCAGGGCGCCCACGCGGCGGGCGTGCAGCAGGGCGGTCACCGCGCTGATCGTGTCCCCCGGGGTGACGGTGAAGACCAGGTCGCCCTTGGTCTTCAGAATCTGGGATACAAGCATAGGTCGTCTCGCTCTCATCCTACAGATGTGCAGCCTGTCGCATAACGACGGTTCTGGCAATCACCCCTCATGCTCGGGCGGCGTTTCCAGGGTCCGGGGCGCCCCTTTGGTCGCGAGCCAGGCGGCGGGCCCCGCCAGGAGCAGGCCCGCCAGGAAGCCGGCGATATGGGCCTCCCAGGCCACCTCGCCCTCCAGCCCCGGCGCGAAGCCCAGGACGGCGATCAGCAGGTTGAGGCCGATCCAGATCGCGCTCATGAACAGGACGCGCCCGTCGAACAGGGGGGCCAGCCGCCCGCCGCCCGCCAGGATGCGGGTGGCCGCCCCGATCAGGCCGAAGACCGCGCCGGACGCGCCGACCAGGAGGATCTCTTCCCCCGGATGCAGCCTTGCAAAGGCCAGGTTGGCGAGGCCGCCGCAGGCCAGATAGAATAGAAAGAAGGTCAGACCCCCCCGGATCCGCAGGCCGAAAAGACGCGCCACAGGGCTGCCGAAGGCCAGGGCGCCGGCCGCATTCATGGCCGCGTGGACCATCCCCCCATGGATGAAGAGCGCCGTGAGCAGGCCCGGCCATCCGCCCGCCTCGAGCCCAGCCGGCGAGAAGCCGAACCGCGCATAGGCCCCCTCCCCCAGCACGAAAAGCTGCAGGACGAAGGCGCCCAGGATCGCCCCCACCAGGACCACGGCCGGCCACGGGGCTTTGAAAATGGGTTCACGGGCTTCGGTCAACAGGTCTCCTCCGGGGGCCGTTCAGACTTGTTCGGCGCCAGCCTTAACGAATTCGCGAGGGTTGCACCCCTAGATAGGACGTCAGTGTCCATCTTTGGCACGTGGTTTGCTTAACGACGACCTGGCGTCGTCGCTGTCCGGAGTCCGCCAAGTTCATGGCCATCGCCCCCACCGATATGAGGCCAAAGGCCCAGCCCCGTCCGACGGTATGGGTTGCGATGCTGGTCGTCAGCGCGCTGGCGGCCGGCGGCGCTCAGGCCCAGCAGATGACCACCAACTCGGCCGACTTCAATGCGGGCTGGGGCCGCTATGCCGGCAGCGAGAACCACCCCGTGGATGTCTCCACCCGTGACGCCAATGGCAACCGGGTCATCGTCGACGGCCTTATGCTCACCGGCGAGGACCAGTCGTCCTTCAGCCGCTCCTGGGGTTCGGCCGACGCCTATGCCGGCGTGGGCGCCAGCTCCGGCGGGTCCAGCGCCATCGGCAACAATCTCGTGGTGATCACCCAGGGCAGCTACAATACGGTGATCATCGACTCCACCCAGATCAACAATGGCGACGTGAACGCCGGCGTGCAGATGAATTCCGGCGGGGTTGGCGATGGAAACTAAGCTTCCGGTCCGCGCCCTGGGCGTCCTGAGCGCCGCGGCCCTGGCCCTGAGCGCCTGCGCCACCCCGGTGGCCGGTCCCGGCGGCAACTACAGCCGCCCGATCGGCAGCGCGCCGGTGACATCCAACCCCACGCCCTATTCCACGGCCCTGGTCTGCCTGGCCGGCTATGCGCGCACCGCCAATGTCACGGCGCCCCGCATCGCCATCGGCCGCATCGCCGACTATACCGGCAAGTCGGAGTCCGACGGCAGCGGCCGCAAGATCACCCAGGGCGCCTCGCTGATGGCCATGTCCGCCTTCGCCAAGGCGGGCATGCCCCTGGTGGAGCGGTTCGACACCTCGGTGTCCGAGCTCGAGCTTAAATACGCCAACAACAAGCTGATCTCCGACCAGCCCAATCCGGCCCCCAACATGCCGGCGGAGTACCGCCGCATCTTGGCCGGCCAGGTGCCGGGCTCGGACTTCTATGTGGCCGGCGGCCTGACCGAGCTGAACTTCAACATCCGTTCGTCCGGCTTCGATATCGGCGCCGGCGACCCCGATCCGCGGGACCTGAAGGGCAACATCAACGGCCGCCTGTTCATCATGAACATCGGCCTCGACCTGCGGCTGATCAACACCCGCACCCTGGAGGTGGTCGACGTCATCTCCTACCAGAAGCAGGTGATCGGCCGCGAAGTGGGGGTCGGCATGTTCGACTTCCTGGGCGGCAACGTCTTCGATGTCTCGGCCGGCACAGGCGCCCTCGAACCCATGCAGCTGGCGGTCCGCTCACTGGTGGAACGGGCTGTCATCGAGATGACCGCCAATCTCTACGGCATGCCTGGTCCCCAGGCCTGCCTGTCCTCCGACCCCTTGGCCGGGACGACGGTGGGCCTCACAGGGGCCTACGTCCCCGCCTACAACAATCTGGGGACCAACAATGCGCAGACTCGCGAAGATCCTAATCGCTGGAACGTCGGTCGCGACTCTGACGTGCGCGGTCGCTACTAGCCAGACCCTCGACAGCGTCATCGTCAGCGATCAGGTCCAGACCGGAGACGTGTTCTCCGGCCAGACCCTGGACGTGGTCGAGATCACCGAGGCGACCACGGCGGTCACCACCGCCACCGGCGCGGCCTTTGACGGCTCCGGCGAAGGCGTGACCCTGGATGTGCGCGCCAACCAGAACCTGCAGGCCGATGTCACCGCCGACACCCGGCTGGACGCCGCGGTGAGCTCGGGCGCCGTCACCAGCCTGACCACGGCCGCCACCGGCGTGACCAGTGAATCCAACATCTACGAAGGGACCCTGACCGGGGTCTACAACCAGCAGACCGGCCCCGGCGTGATCTATGGCCACAGCCATATTGAGGCCCCGGACGCCGAGGTGGGCGATGTGACCGCCTCGGCCCAGGCGGTCGGCGTCAGCCAGGGCTTCGGCGTCAGCTACAGCGTCGTCGGCGCCCGGGTGAACCAGACCAACCGGGCCGACGTCGTCGCCGACGGCGGTGGGACCTATGGCTATGTGGAAGGCGCCTCGACCTTCGCCGGCACGGCCACCGGGACCAATGTGACCAGTTCCGGCATTGGCGGGTCGGGCGAGCGCTACATCATCGACCAGGACAATCAGGCCGCCCTGACCCAGGCCAGCCAGTTCACCGCCCACGGCAACGCCTATCTGAGCACCACCAGCGCTACGGCCAGCGGCAACAACATCTCGACCTCCAACGAGGGCGGGCTCCTGGATGTGACCAGCGCCCAGGAAAACCAGGCCTATGTCCGGGCCCAGAGCCAGGCCTCGGCCTATCAGTTCGGCTCGGCGGCCAGCATCGCCTATGGGGTCGGCAATTCCTTCATGGCCGGCAATTTTGGCGCCGAAACCCTGATCGACGCCGTCCAGCTGAACGAGGGCGGCGGCGTCGAGGTCATCGCCGACTTCACCGGCGCGGAAGGCTATGACGCCTCCTCCACCGCCACGGCCATCGGCAATGCGGCGACCGGCTATGCCTGCAGCGACTGCCAGGGTCGCATCGTCGCCACCAGCCAGCAGGTGAACAACGCCGATGTCAGCGCCACCAGCTCGGTGAACGTCACCGGTTACGCCCGCTCGGCCACCGGTGTCGCCAATGCGGTCGGCAACACCGCCAGCTACTATGTGAGCCGCCCCTCCAGCCAATAGGCCTGGCAAGCGAGAGCCCCGCGCCCGCCGCCATCACGCCTTGCCCTCGCCCCATCCGGCGGCGATGGTGGAGGTTTCCTGGTGAATTGCGGACGTCTCAATGATCTTTTCCAAGCGAGCGGCGCTTGCGCTTACCGCCGCCCTCGCCTTCGCCGGCCTCTCTGGCCTGGCGTACGCCGTCCCGCCGATCGCCGAGCGCGCGCCGCATGTGGGCGCCCCCCACGCCGGCGCCTATGCGACGCCGGCCGCGGACCTGGCGCCGGGCCAATGGCCCCAGGCCGTCTCCGACGTCGAGGTCGATCCCGAAGTCCGCTTCGGCGCCCTGCCCAACGGCATGCGCTACGCCATTCGTCGCCAGACCATACCGGCGGGCCAGGCGGCGCTTCGCCTGCGTATCGACGCCGGATCGCTGATGGAGGCGGACGACCAGCAGGGCCTGGCCCACTTCCTGGAGCACATGGCCTTCAACGGCTCCGATGCCGTGCCTGAAGGCGAGATGATCAAGATCCTCGAGCGCCTGGGCCTGGCCTTCGGCGCCGACACCAACGCCTCCACCGGATTCGACGAGACCATCTACAAGCTCGACCTCCCGCGGACCGACCAGGAGACCCTGTCCACCAGCCTGATGCTGCTGCGGGAGACCGCGATGAGCCTGACGATCGCCCAGGACGCGGTGGATCGCGAGCGCGGGATCGTCCTTTCGGAGGAGCGCGCCCGCGATGCGCCCTCCTACCGCACCTACAAGGACCGGCTGGCCTTCCTGCTTAAGGACCAGCGGCTGAATGACCGCTATCCCATCGGCGAGGTCGAGGTGCTGCGCAGCGCCCCGGCCGCGCGGATCCGGGACTTCTATGAGGCCTATTACCGGCCTGAGCGGGCCTTGCTGGTGGCGGTCGGCGATTTCGATGTCGACGCCATGGAGGCCCAGATCGTCGAGGCGTTCAGCGGCTGGACCGCGCAGGGCGCGCCGGGCGGGAATCCCGAGCTTGGCGAGGTCCGTCGCCGCGGCCTGGAGGCCAAGGTGGCCGTGGAGCCCGGCGTCCAGGGCGCGCTGCAGATCGCCTGGGTCCGTGACCCGGACCTCACCGCCGACTCCGACGCCCGCCGCAAGGCCGACCTGATCGAACAGCTCGGCTTTTCCGTTCTGAACCGGCGCCTGTCGGTCCTGTCGCGGGCGGCCGATCCGCCCTTCCTGGGGGCGGCCGCCTTTGTGAACGACGAGTTCGGCGCCGCCGAGACCACCAGCATCATCGCCAACGCCCAGGAAGGCCGCTGGCGCGAGGCGCTGCAGGCCATCGAGGTCGAACAACGCCGCGCCATGCTGCACGGGGTCCGGCAGGACGAGCTGGATCGGGAGATCGCGGAGTACCGGGCGCGCCTTCAGGCCAGCGTGGCCGGCGCCGCCACCCGGCGACCGTCGAGCCTGGCCCAGCAGATCCTGGGCGCCACGGCCGAGGACGAGGTGGTCACCAGCCCGGCTCAGGATCTGGCCCTGTTCGATGCGGCCGTTGACGGGCTCGAGGCCGCCACCGTGTCCCGCGCGCTGCAGGACGCCTTCCAGGGACAAGGTCCGCTGATCTTCCTGGCCAGCCCGACCGAGGTCGAAGGCGGCGAGGCTGCGGTGCTGAGCGCCTATGAGGCCTCCCGTCAGACAAAGGTCGCCCCGCCCGAAGCCCTGAGCGTGGTGGAGTGGCCCTACAGTCAGTTCGGCGCCCCGGGCAAGGTCGCCGAAACCCGTGAAGTCGCCGATCTGGACACGGTCTTCGTGCGCTTCGAGAACGGCGTGCGCCTGACCATCAAGCCGACGCGTTTCCAGGACGACGAGATCCTTATCGCCGTCAATGTGGGCGACGGGCTGCAGAGCCTGCCGTCGGACACCCAAAGCCTGGCCTGGGCCAGTCAGGCCCTGGTCGAGGGCGGGCTCGGCGAGATCACCGCCGAGGATATGGAGCGCGTGCTGGCCTCCAACGTCTATGGCGCGCGCCTGCGGGTCAGCGACGACGCCTTCACCCTGTCCGGGTCCACCCGGCCCGAGGACCTCGACGTCCAGATGCAGGTGCTTAGCGCCTATCTGGCCGATCCGGCCTGGCGGACGGAGGCCTTCGCCCGCATCCAGGCCGCCGGGGCGACCATCCATGAACAGTACGAGGCGACCGCCGGGGGCGTCCTGTCGCGCGACCTGTCAGGCCTGCTGCATTCCGGCGATCGTCGCTGGACCTTTCCGACCAAGGCCGAGATCGCCCAGGCCACCCCAGACGACCTGAAGGGCCAATTGGCCGGGCCGCTCGCCCAGGGTCCGATCGAGGTGATCATCGTCGGCGACACCACGGTGGAAAAAGCCACCGACGCGGTCGCCCGCACCCTTGGCGCCCTGCCCCCTCGCGTCGAAGCCACCCGTCCCGAGGCCGCCCCGGTCGCCTTCCCGCCGCCCACAGCCACACCGGTCCGCCGCACGCACAAGGGGCGCCCCGACCAGGCCATCGGCTATGTGGCATGGCCCAGCACCGACTTCTTCGCCGATCCTCAGGCCGCCCGCGAGGCCGCCATCCTGGGGGAAATCCTGCGGCTTCGCCTGGTGGAGGAGCTGCGCGAAAGCCAGGGCGCGACCTATTCCCCGTCGGTCAACTACAACCATTCCTATGTCTGGACCGGCTGGGGCTACATCTCCGCAAGCGTGGAGATTCCGCCGGAGGGGCTCGACGCCTTCTTCGCCGACGTGGCCGAGATCGCCGAGGACCTGCGCCGCAATCCCGTGGTTGACGATGAACTGGAGCGGGCGCGTCAGCCGAGGCTGGAGCGCATCGAGCGCGCCCGGGTCGGCAACGACTATTGGCTGAGCGAACTGGCCCGCACCCAGACAGATCCCCGCCGGCTGGAGGCCATCCGCGCCGTCATCCCGGGCACCGAACGGGTCAGCGCAGCCGATGTGCAGCGCGCAGCCGAGCGTATCCTTTCGCCCGACCGCGCCTGGAAGATCGAAGTGGTCCCGGAGAGCTGAGGCCCCTTAGTAGACCGTGCCGCCGACGCCGCCGTCGAGGCTGAGCGCCATCGAGGACGAGGA
Organism: uncultured Phenylobacterium sp.; assembly: GCA_964515365.1. Lineage (GTDB taxonomy): Bacteria > Pseudomonadota > Alphaproteobacteria > Caulobacterales > Caulobacteraceae > Phenylobacterium. The sequence goes on from CAZERE010000003.1 coordinate 8,439, forward strand.
CTCCGAGTATTCCTCTTCCTCGCGATAGGCGGTGTAGGTCTCGGTGCTGACCATGGTCAGGATCTTGATGCCCGCGCCGAAGCGGCGGAGCAGCGAGCGCTCGTTGCAGTCGCGGGCCGGCTTCTGGGGCCGGCAGGTCACCTGACCGCCCGGGGCGTGATAGAGGGCCTCGCCCTTGGCGCAGACCAGGGACTGGCCGCCGGAGAAGTCCACCTGGCCGGAATATTCGGCGATCGTGGCCTGAAGGCGGGTGCCCGCCAGGCAGCGATAGAGTTCGCCGTCGAAGATGTCGCGGACATCGCGCTCGGGGAAGAGCTGGGCGGCCGGGTGCGGCGACTGCCGGTCGTCGATGCAGACAGCCTGGATCACCACGCGGCGGGTGCGCGAGCGGGTCGCCTCATAGGCGGTGCGCTTCATCCTGCGGCCGCCCTCGACGTTCAGGCCCTGGATGAGACCGGTGGCCACGGGGGGCGAATAGTAGCCGCCGCCTCCGCCGCCGCCGTAATAGACGGCCGACCCCGCGCCGGCGCTGGCGCCGGCCGAGGCGCGCACACTGGCGCTGGCGCTGGCGTTCACGACCACCGTGGGGGCGACGACCACATTGACGCCCGGCACCTTCACCCCATGGCCAGGGGAGGTGCAGCAAGGCGGATTGGAGGGCGGCGGCGGGGGCGGCGGCGGCTTGCAGCAGGGCGGCGGCGGCGGTGTGCAGCAGGCGGGCGGCGGCGGCTCACAGCAAGCCTCAGCCCGTTCGGGCGCGGCGCCTGCCAACAGAAAGAGACCCGATCCCAGGATCAAGCCAAGCAGGGTCTTATGCGGCGCCATCTCGGCCTCCAAACTCAATACCACGGACCCCTGCAAATTCCGCGCCGGGGCGCCCCTGATCAGGGGGCGCGCCGCCGTGACTGTCCCGGAGAGAGACAAAGCCGGCTTGGTCCGAATCCTTCTGCAAGCCCCATGCGGCCGCGTTTGGCCGCGACTGGAGCCGCGCAGCGATGTCGATGTGCCATCCAAACACGGAACGGTTGATAGACTATTGGCAAAGCCGGGCGCTTGACGGCGCGCCGCCGCCACGGACGTCCATCAGTCCCGCCGATTTCGCCGACCTTCTGCCCCAGGTGGTCATGCTGGGTCGGGTCTGTTCGGGCATCTATCCGATCCGCCTGGCCGGCGCCCTGGTCGGGGAGCTGCACCAGCGCGACCTGCGCCAGCAGAACGCCCTCTCGCTATTCAGCGCCCAGGACCGGATGGACCTGCAGACCGCGCTCGAGATGGCCCGCCGCCGCCCTGAGCCCATCGTCGTGACCGCCAAGGCCCATGCCGAGGGTGTGGCCATCGGCATGGAGATCCTGTTCGCGCCCCTGGCCGGCCCGGAAAACGGCCCCGATCGTTTCCTCTGCCTCTACCAGCCCCTGACCATGGTCGCCCGGCTCAAGGGTCAGCCTTTGCTGAGCTTTTCCCTGGTGGACATCCGCAAGGGCGGCGCCGCCAACGAGGCCGCGCCCCGCCTGCGCCTGGCCGCCATCGACGGCCGCCGGATCGCCTAGCTGGCGAAGGCCTTCCAGAGCAGCTGGGCGCCGACGGCGATCATCAGGACATAGATGGCGGTGTAGAATCGCTCGGGCTTGATCCGCCGCACCAGCCAGACGCCGGCCAGGGTCGAGGCGATGGCCACGGGCGTCAGGGCCGCGGCCGTCATCAGGTTTTCGGATGTGAACTGGCCGAGCGCCAGATAGGCCGGGACCTTCAGCCAGTTGATCACCGCAAAGAAGATCGCCGTGGTGCCCACCAGGACGGCCGGCGGCAGCGCCTTGGGCAGCACCCACATCTGAAACGGCGGCTGGCCGGCATGGGCGATCTGGCTGGTGAAGCCCGACGCCACGCCCAACACCGCCCCGAGGGCGACGGGGGCGTTGGAAGGGGCCTGGATCCGCCCGCCCCGGGCCAGCCAGAGGCGATGGATGGCGAAGACGATGCTGATGGCCCCCAGAACCGCCAGGATCGTCGTGGCCGACACCTGCGCCGCCAGCAGATAGCCCAGGCCGATACCGACGGCGGCCGAAGGGATCATGAGCGCCAGGATCGATCGGTCCCAGCTGCGCCGAAACGCCCAGACGCCCACGACGTCCTGGACGATCAGGACCGGCAGCAGAATGGCCGCCGCCTTCACCGGCGAGATCACCAGGGCCATCAGAGGCAGGGCGATCGCGCCGACGCCAGCGAACCCGCCCTTGGCCAGGCCCAGCAGGATCACCGCCGGGATGGCCAGGGCGTAGAAGACCGGATCGCTCAGCACGGTGATGGGCCGCTCAAGGCCGGGCGCTCGCTTGGCCAGCCCGCCTGACGCTGACGATGCGGAGCTCCCGCTCGCGACCTTCCCGGTCGGGCCACTGGATGGACTGGCCCGGCCTCAGGCCGAGCAGGCCCGCGCCCACAGGGGTGAGGATCGACACGCGGCCGGCGCTGATGTCGGCCTCGGCCGGATAGACCAGGGTCACGGTGCGGGTCTCCCCGTGGGAAAGGTCCACGAACTCGACCTCCGCGCCCATGCCGGCGATGTCGGCGGGGGTGTCGGCGTCCGGCCGCACATCGGCGCGATCGATCTCCTCCAGCAGAAGGTCGGCGACCTTCGGGACTCGCGCCTGCGCGCTCAGGGCGAGGTCGGTGATGCGCTCGGCGTCGGTTTCGCTGAGGATGATGGCGGGCCGCAGGGCGGCGTTGTCATGGGCGGACATGTCGGTGAATCCGGAAGCAGAAATGGAGCATGAGACCGGGCCGGCCTGATGCTCGCCCCGGAGGTTAGGGATGGCGCAGCGTCCCCGAGCCGGGCTGACGCGCAGCACAGGCTCGGGGCTCAGGGCCTGCCGCCAGGTCCTTCCCTCGAATCCGGATTCTTTGCGTACGCGTGCTCGCCATGGCGCCAGCAAGCCCACCAAGCCCAGGGGAAGTCAATCGCGGCTCAGGCGGCCGCGCTTGCGGCGTCTAGCGCCTTGCGGTCCTCGGCCGACAGCGTCAGCCGGGCCGATCCCATGAGCTCGTCCAACTGGACGACGCTGGTGGCGCTGGCGATGGGGCCGGTGAGGCCGGGCTGGGCCATCACCCAGGCCAGGGCCACCTGGGCCGGCGTGGCCGAGTGGGCGCCGGCGACCTGGTCCAGCGCGGCCAGGATCTTCATGCCACGCGCGTCCATGTACTTCTTGGCGCCGCGGCCCCGGGGGCTCTTGGCCAGGTCCTCTTCGGAGCGGTACTTGCCGGTGAGGAAGCCGCTGGCCAGGCCGTAATAGGGAATGACCCCGACCTCCTCGGCGATGCAGAGCTGCTGCAGACCCGCCTCGAAGCCGGCCCGGTCATAGAGATTGTAGAGCGGCTGCTCGCTCTCATAGCGCGGCGCGCCAAGCGCCTTGGCCGTCTCCAGAGCGGACTTCAGGCGCTCCGGCGTGAAGTTCGACGAGCCGATCACCCGCACCTTGCCGGCCTTGACCAGCCGCTCATAGGCCTTGGCCGTCTCGTCCTGGGGGGTGTCGGGATCGTCGCGGTGGGACTGGTAGAGGTCGATATAGTCGGTCTGCAGCCGCTTGAGGGAGGCCTCGACCGCCTGCTCGATATACTGGGCCGAGAGGCCCTTCATGCCCTCCCCCATCTCCGAACCAACCTTGGTGGCCAGCACGATGCGGTCGCGCCGCCCGCCGCCCTGGGCGATCCAGTTCCCGATGACGGTCTCCGAGGCCCCGGCGCCGGCCGGGGACCAGCGGGAATAGACGTCGGCGGTGTCGACGGCGTTGAACCCGCCGTCGACAAAGGCGTCGAGGATCGCGAACGAGGTCTTCTCATCGGCCGTCCAGCCAAAGACGTTCGTGCCCAGCACCAGCGGGGCCACCATGAGGTCGGAACGTCCCAGTCTGCGCAGCTCCATGAGCGGCCTCCCTTTTTATGATCAGGCGGCCTTCTGGCCGTCCTCGTAAACCGGCGCCTCCTCGGCCGGCAGGGCCGGGCGCCCCAGGATCATATCCGAAGCCTTCTCCGCGATCATGATAGTTGGCGCATTTGTGTTGCCCCCCACCAGGGTCGGCATCACCGAGGCGTCGACGACCCGCAGGCCGGCCAGCCCGCGGACCTTCAGCTCGCCATCGACCACGGCCATGGGATCGTCGGCCGCGCCCATCTTGCAGGTGCCCACCGGGTGATAGATCGTCTCGGAGGTGCGGCGGATCCACGCGTCGATCTCGGCGTCGGTCTGCACCGCCTCGCCGGGCGAGAACTCCGGCCCGCGATAGGGATCGAGCGCGCTCTGGGCCGCCACATGGCGCATCATCTTGACGCCCTCGCGGATCGCCCGGCGGTCCTCCTCGGTGGAGAGGTAGTTGGCGAAGATGGCCGGGTTGTCCATCGGATCGGCCGAGCGCAGGCCCACGCGCCCGCGGCTTTCGGGACGCAGCTGGCAGACGTGGAAGGTGAAGCCGTCCTTGGCCACCGAGACCTTGCCGTGGTCCTGCATGATGGCCAGCACGCAATGGATCTGCAGGTCGGGGCGATCGAGATCCGGCCGCGAGCGCAGGAAGGCGCCCGATTCCAGGAACTGCTGGCGGCCGGGCCCCTTGTTGAAGAACATGTAGTTCATGCCGACGCCGAGGGTCTTGATCAGGCCCTTGCGCATCGAATAGGCGGTGATCGGCAGGGGGCACTCCCAGGACAGGGTCACGTCCAGGTGGTCCTGCAGATTGGCGCCGACGCCTTTCAGCTCATGCACCGGCTTGATCCCATGGGCGGCCAAGTCTTCGGGATCGCCGATGCCCGACAGCTGCAGGATGTGAGGCGACTGCACCGCGCCGGCGCAGAGCAGCACCTCGGCCTCGGCATAGACCTTACGGACCTCTTTGGTCTTGTCGTCGATATACTCAACGCCGATCGCGCGGCCGTTCTCCACCAGGATTCGGCGGGTCCGCGCTCCCGTCAGGGCCGTCAGATTGGGGCGTTTCAGGGCCGGATGCAGATAGCCGCGCGCCGCGCTCCAGCGCTGGCCGTCATGGACCGTCAGCTGGTAGGGGCCCCAACCCTCCTGCTGGAAGCCGTTGAAATCCTTAGTGATCGGATGACCGGCCTGGCGGCCGGCCTCGACGGTGGCGGCATAGATCGGATTGGTCGACGAGGCTTTGGAGACCTTCAGCGGCCCCTCACCACCGTGCCAGGCGTCGCCGCCGCCCTCCAGCGCTTCGGAGCGTTTGAAATAGGGCAGAACCTCGGCATAGGACCAGCCGGTCAGGCCCATCTGGCGCCACTGGTCATAGTCGCGCGCATGGCCGCGGATATAGATCATGCCGTTGATCGAGGACGAGCCGCCCCAGCCGCGGCCCCGGGGCCACCAGAGCTTGCGGTCGTCCAGGTTCGGCTCGGGCTCGGTCCAGAAGCCCCAGTTGTACGGCCCCTCCTTGCCGATCAGGCCGCCGACCCCGGCCGGCATCTTGACCATGATGGAGTTGTCCCGGCCGCCGGCCTCCAGCAGCAGGACCTTGGCGGCGGGGTTTTCGCTCAGCCGATTGGCGAGCACGCAGCCGGCCGAGCCGGCGCCGATGATGATGTAGTCGTAGCGGTCCATGTGACCGGCCTCCCCTCTAGTGTCGCGCCGGGCTTGTCGCCCGCTCTCGTCTATTGACCGCTAGCGGCCCTTCCATTGCGGCGGCCGCTTCTGGGCGAAGGCCATGGGGCCTTCCTTGAAATCTTCCGACCGGAGCATGGCCGACATCGCCGGATAGCGCATCTGCCCCGTCATGGCGGCCGCAAGGCTCGCCTCGTCGAGGCCCTTGTAGACCGCCTCCTTCGAGGCGCGGATCGACATGGGCGACAGCTCGCAGATCTGCGCGGCCCAGCGGCGGGCGGCGTCCATGAGTTCGGAGGCCGGCACGACCTCGTTGACGAAGCCCAGTTCGCGGCCCTCGGCGGCGGCCACGCGCCGGCCGGTGAGGATCATGCCCATGGCCTGCTTCTGGCCGATCTGGCGGGGCAGACGATGCAGGCCGCCGGCCAGGGCCGCCAGGCCGACCCGGGGCTCGGGCAGGGCGAAGGTGGCGGTTTCGGCGGCGATGATCAGGTCGCAGGCGAGCGCGATCTCGAAGCCGCCGCCCATGGCCACCCCGTTGACCGCTGCGATCAGCGGCTTGGCGAGATCGAAACGCTCGGTCAGGCCGGCGAAGCCCGAAGGCGGCAGGCCCATGCCGCCGCCGCCCGCCTGATGCTTGAGGTCGTTGCCGGCGGAAAACGCGCGCTCGCCGGCGCCGGTGACGATGGCCACCCACTGGTCCGGATCGGCGGCGAAGGCGTCGAAGGCCTCATGCAGTTCGGCATGCGCCGGGGCATGGAGCGCGTTCATGACCTCGGGACGGTTGAGCGTGACCACCGTCACCGGCCCATCCCGCTCCACCTTGATGAACTCATAGGCCATGGCGCGCTCCCTTGTGTCTTTTTCAGACCTTCCCCTGGGCGCCCTTGCGTCCGTCAAGCCTTACCGCAGCACGGGACGGTGCATCCGGGCGCGAAGAAGGCGTTGACGCCTGAGCGCCAACGCCTCCAGTTCGCTCAGATCAGCCCGCTCAGACCTAGTCGGCTTCGCGCTCGAACGCCGCGGTGATCTTCAGCTCCACCTCATCGGACACCACCGGCGCGGCGTAGCCGAGATTGAAGTCGCTGCGCTTGATGGTTGAGGTCGCCGTAAAGCCCACGGTCTGGGCCTTGCTCATCGGATTGGCGCCGGCGCCCATCAGCTCGGCCTCCAGCACCACCGGCTTGGTGACGCCCTTCAGGGTCAGGTCGCCCGTGATCTTGGCCTTGGTCCCGTCCGCGACCACCGAGGTCGAGACGAAACGGCCGGAGGGATACTTTTCCACCTCAAAGAAGTCGGCCGAGGCCAGGTGGGTGGCGAAGTCGCCGGAGGTCACCGTCAGGCCGGACATCGGAATGTCGATGGCCAGCTTCGCCCCCGAGAGGTTGGCCGGATCAAGGGTGAGCGTACCGCTCATCTCGCCGAACATCCCATAGAGGGTCGAAAAGCCCATATGGTCCACCGACCAGACGGCCTGGGTGTGGTGCGGATCGACCTTGTAGGTCCCGGCCGCGACGCGGGCGGCTTCGGGCTGGCCGGGCATTCCCGGGGCCTGGGCGAAGGCCGGGGTCGCCAGCAGAAGGGCCGCAGCCGCTGCGATGGGGGAATATCTCATGATGGACCTCGCAGGTTCGCTCGCCCTCGCAGAGGCGAGCCGGTTCAAGCCAGCGGGACCTTAACGGGGATCAGGCCCAGGTCCATGGCGATTGCGCAGCGGCCTCCTTACGGCGACCACCAGGCTTGAGCGCGATCCGGGTCACGGCGCCCTGGCGGCCACCACGGCTTCAACCACGTGCGCGCGATAGAGCGTCGATAGCAGGTCGGTCTGGGTGATCACCCCGATCAGGCGCCGCTCCGCATCCACCACCATGGCCTCATGGGCGCGGCCGGTGGCCAGCAGCGGCATCAGGTTCTGGATCGGGGTTTCGGGGGCAACCTTGTGGACGAAGGGATCGACCACCTCGCCCACCGGGCGGCCGCCCGCCGCCAGCAGTTCGGCCCGGCGCGCCAGCCCCACCAGGCGCCCGGCCTCGTCGATCACGGGGGCTGTGCGGAGATCGTGGGACTGTAGATAGGTCAGGGCGCTGCGCGCGCTCTGGCCGACCTGCAGGCTGATCACATCGCGGGTCATGATGTCGCGACAGGGAATTTCGGCGTGCAGACGGCGGTGGGTTCGCTCCTCGACCTGCCGGAAAAGCGCGTCGAGGTCGGCGGGATCGACATCCAGCAGCTGGCCATATTCCGAAAGGGCGTGCTGCAGGTCGTTTTCCTGATAGCCCAGGCGGCGTCCAGGCGGCGTATCGGCCACGCCGTGCGGCATGGCCGGAACGGCCACCCTGTGCGGATAGGCCCGTCCCGAGACACGACCATAGGCATAGGCGCAGACCACCAGGAGGACGGAACAGAGCCCCGCCGGAACGAGGACGAAGCCCATGCCCGCCGGCTCGCCGGCCCCGGCCATGAGCGCCACGGTCAGGGCCATGGCTCCGCCTGGAGGGTGCAGACAACCGGTGAGGATCATCAGGGCGATGGCCAACCCCACCGCCAGGGCCGCCGCGGCCAGGGGATGAGGGATGGCGAGCGCGCAGATCACCCCCACCAGGGCCGACAGCATGTTGCCGACAATCACCGGCCGCGGCTGGGCCAGCGGACTGGCGGGTACGGCGAAGACCAGGACGGCCGAAGCGCCGATCGGGGCCACGAGCAGAGGCGAAGCTGACAGGTCGCCGTCAACAATGAGGCGCGCCAGGAGGCCCGCCCCGGCGATGCCCAGGATCGCGCCAAGCCCACCCAGCAAGGCGTCCCGAGGACGGATAGGCGTGCGGCCCCGCAGCGCCTGGAGAACAAAACTGGTCACGCCTGCCAGATGCCCAATCGGCTCTGTAAACTCAACCAGTGACCGGGGGCAGATCGAGCGCCGGACGTCCCGGGCAGGTTGACCTAAACCGCCCGTAACTCCCGATGATAGCGCTTCCAGTTCTCCACATAGTGGTGCGCCGAGGCGGTCAGGATGCGCGCCTGGCCTTCGGACACCTCGCGCACCACCTTGCCCGGCGCGCCCATGACGAGGCTGTTGTCCGGGATTTCCTTGCCCTCGGTGATCAGGCAGTTGGCGCCGATCAGGCAGTTCTTCCCGATCTTCGCCCCGTTCAGGATGATCGAGCCGATGCCGACCAGGCTGTTGTCGCCGATCGTGCAGCCGTGGAGCATCACCATGTGGCCAACCGTGACGTCGCGGCCGATGGTCAACGGCGATCCCGCATCGGTATGCAGAACTGATCCGTCCTGAATATTGGAGTTTTCGCCGATCAGGATGGGGTCATTGTCGCCGCGCAGGGTCGCGCCGAACCAAACGGACGCATTTTGCTTGAGAATCACGTTGCCCATCACCGCCGCGGTGGGCGCGATCCAGTATTCGCCCTCTGCCGGCAGCTCCGGCGCCACGTCGCCCAAGTTATAGACAGCCATCCGTGTACCTCATGTCTTATTTAAAACGTCGCACTTCAGCCTTGGTTAATCACGCTAGCATCATAGTTGCGATGCGATTCGAAGCGATCATACCGCTCTCGGGTCGTCGCCGGGCCGGCTTCCGGCCTGCAGGTTCGAGTTGGACGGAGTGCATGGCGCTGCGTTTGTGGTCCTGGCGGGGTCCCCCCGCAACCGATGTCCCGGCCACGGTCGGGTACGGGCCGCCCCCCGGGCGCGTCGCCTGCCCCTCTTCCTTCTTTTCGTCCTCCCCGAGGGGCGGTCCGTGCAGGACTCGCCCCTTTTTCATGCCCCTATGGAGGCTTTGATGACCAAGCGAGCCCTGAAGCGACAGCTGCGCGAAGGCGCCTTCGACGCCGAGCAGTTCGATGATTCAAAAATCCGCCGCCTGCCCATCGAACGCGGCTGGTCGCCGCTGGGCATGGCCGAGGAAGGTCGTGAGCAGGGATATCTGAAGACGATCAAGGCCAAGTCGCCTGGCCAGGAGGAACTGATCGCCGCCATCGACGCCAAGAACTTGGTCCTGGCCCTGGGTCCGGCCGGCACCGGCAAGACCTATCTGGCCATCGCCAAGGCCGTCGAAGCCCTCGAGGCTGGACGTGTGGGCCGTATCGTCCTGTCGCGCCCGGCCGTGGAGGCCGGTGAATCCATCGGCTTCCTGCCGGGCGAGATGGAGGACAAGCTCGCCCCCTATCTCCGCCCCCTCTATGACGCCCTCTCGGACCGGCTGTCGATGAAACGGGTCCGCTCGCTGATGGCCGAGGGCGCCATCGAGATCGCGCCCGTGGGCTTCATGCGCGGCCGCACCCTCAACAACGCCTTCGTGGTCATCGATGAGGCGCAGAACTGCACCTATGTGCAGCTCAAGATGCTGCTCACCCGCCTGGGCTGGCACTCCACCATGGTGGTCACCGGCGACCCGGCCCAGTCGGACCTGCTGCCGGAGCTCTCCGGCCTGGGACCGGTGGCCGAGAAGCTGGACACCGTCGGCAACATCGCCGTGGTCCGCCTGAAGGACCGCGACATCGTCCGCCACCCGCTGGTGGCCGAGATGCTGGGCGTCCTCTGAGGCAAGTCGGGGCCGGGCGGACCGCCGAGCCGCCCGGCCCTATCTGTTCAGCGCTGCGGCCAGACCGCTCTTGAGGAAGGCGAGCGCCGCCTCTCGAGTTGTCTCAGGCGGACGCCCCACCAGTTCGGCCAGCGACCGACCGATCAGCCCGACCCCCATGGCCAGGGAGACGGCCACCAGGATCAGGTTGGTCGCCCGCTCCGGATCGATCCCCTTCTGGGCCATGGGACCGGAAATGACCTCGGCCACGGCTTCGCGCACCAGGGTCAGGCGGCGGGTCTCGCCGGTCAGTTCCAGCCAGGCGGCCAGCCGGGCGCCGCCGGCGGACTCGAAGGCGTCGAACAGGACCTGGCCGACCCCCTCAAGCTGCGCCTCCGGATCGTCGGGTCGCTCAGCCTCCAGCACGCGGGCCACCAATTGGCGGATCATGGCCTCAGCCAGGGCGGTCTGAACTCCGTCGATGGAGCCGAAGTGGTGCAGGACCGTGGCATGGGAGACGCCAGCGCCCTGGGCCACCTCCACCAGCTTCAGCCCCTGCGGCCCCCGCTCCAGCAGCAGGCGCTCGGCCGACTGCAGAATGTTCTCGCGGGCCGCTTCCGGCGATCGGCGCACACGGCGGGCAGGCTCTATTGACATTTTTGTAAGTAACTCTAACTTGGAGCCAGAACAAACCGCAGGGGGACGAACGCCCCTGTTCCACAGGATCACGCCATGACGCGCAAGACCACGCCCGCCGATGTCGAGGTGAGCCCCCGAGACATCCATTTCGACGCCAGCCTCACCAATTCCGGCCATTGGCTGGACGGCGATCCGGTCGCCACGGCGGTGTTCAACGCCCTGTCGCTGACCTTTCCCGATGGCGAGCGCCTGTTCATGGACGCGGTGCGCCACTATCGCGACCGGGTCTCAGGCAAGCTGGCTGAGGACGTGCGTGGCTTCATCGCCCAGGAGGCGATCCATTCGCGCGAGCACCACAGCCTCAACCAGCTGATCGACCGGGACCGCTATCCCGTGGCCGAGATCGAGGCCCAGGTGCGCGAGCGGGTGGCCTTCAGCCGCGGCCGGGGGCCCATGGCCATGCTCGTCTCCACCATCGCCCTGGAGCACTTCACCGCCATGATGGCCGAGGTGCATATCCGGCACCGGGACGAGCTGTTCCAGAAGACTGATCCGGCGATCGAGCGGCTCTGGCGCTGGCACGCCCTGGAGGAGACCGAGCACAAGGCCGTGGCCTTCGACGTCTTCATGGCCGCCACCCAGGACTGGTCGCCCTTCCTGCGCTATCGCCGCCGCTGCATCGCCATGGCGCTGATCACCCTGATGTTCACCCGGAACATCACCCGCTACGCCGCCCGCCTGCTGGAGGCCGACGGCTATACGCCCAAGGCGGCGCTGAAGGCGGTCAAGCGGTTCGTCTGGGTGAAGCCGGGCCTGTTCCGCCGGGGCTGGAAGACCTATTTCGCCTGGTATCTGCCGGGCTTCCACCCCTGGGACCAGACCTCGACCTCGCCGACGCTCGCGGCCTGGAAGCAGGAATTCGACGCCGCGGCCCTCAAGCCGGCCTGACGACCGGCGCCGAGGGCCCGCCCCGGAACGCTCCCACGTTTGTGCCGTTAACCGGCACACATGAACCGAACGCCCTGGCGGCGCAGGTCCGGCGGGCCGGCGTCAGCCGTCGGGCTTAAGCGGCAGGGAGCAAGTGATGGTCGATCTGAACAGGTCTGGGAACGAGAAGAAGAAGAAGGGCGTCCCGCCCCTGGTCTGGATCATTCTCGTGATCGTGGTCGGCTGGATCGCCTTCACCTTTCTCGCCCGCGGCGAAGGGGGCGGCCCGGACGACAATGGAGACATGCTCCAGCCCCGGCCCGACACGACCTATATGCCGGCGGCGCCGGCCCAGGGCGACGCCCCGGCGACTGAAGGCCGGGCCATCACGACGCCGGAAGACAACTGACGTCCCGGCGTCTGCCTACAGGGCGGCGGCCACCCGTTGCACCGCCGCGACGATCTCGGCGTTGTGGCTATGGGAGAGGATGGTCGCATGGCCGGCCTCGGGGACGGCGGCGTAGCTTCCGGCGACCGAGGCCTCCACCGGCGCCAGGCGGGCGGCGGCCCAGGCGCTGTCGCTGATGCGGGCGGACTCGCCCGCGGTGACGACCGCCACCGGCCAGGCTGGATCCAGCCGTCCCGCCGCCCGCGCCATTGCGGCGCTCTCCAGCCAGTGGGCGGCTTCGTCGGCGGCGTTTCGCGCGTGGCGTCCGGAGACAAACGCCGCCTGTTTTTCGCGCACGGCCGGTCCGCTGAGACCGATGCGGTCGCCCAGGAAGAACAGCGGCTTGGCCAGGCCGGCGCTGGTGAGCCCGGCCACCGCCTGCGACAGTCGGCCGAAGGTGTCGACGAAGCGCCGCACCATGGGAATGTCCACCGCCTCAGGGGTTGCGGCGTCCACCAGGACGACGCCGGCCACCCGCTCGGGGTGGCGCACGGCGAACAGCCGGACATGCTGGCCGCCCATGGAGTGGCCGACCAGGATCGCCGGCTGCGTCACCCCGGCCTCGGTCATCAGGCGCTCCAGGTCGGTGACGATGGCGGCGCTGTCCCGGGGCCGCGGACCAGGGTCTGAAAATCCCAGGCCGGCCCGGTCATAGGCGCAGGTGCGGAAGCCCTGCTGCGCCAGGGCGGCCTGAAGGTCAGCGAAGTCGGCGGAAAACCCGAAGGCGCCGGCTTCCAGCCAGACCAGCCGCCCGGACTCCGGTCCCTCGCAGACCAGGCGAAGGCGTCGATCGCCGATGCTGACCATCTCGCCGCGCAGGCTCTTGGGGGCGAAGGCGGCCTCGATGACCAGGCCGACCCCGATCCAGGCCACGAGGATCACGCCCAGTCCCAGGACGATGAGTTTCAACATGAATGCGACGCGCCTTGGCGGAGAGGAGTCTCCACCCTTAGCCCTGGGGCTCAGGCGGCGGAACCCTCCAGTTCCGTGGGCTGAGTTTCCTGCGGCGGCAGGTTCTGCTCGATGGTTTCGAGGAAGGCGGCGGGTTGAATGGGCTTGGAGACGAAACCGTCCATGCCGGCGGCGAAACAGGCGTCCTGGTCGGACTGCATGGCGTTGGCCGTCATGGCGATGATCGGGGTTCGGCTGGCAGGTCCTTTGATCTGTCGAATGCGCCGCGTGGCCTCCAGGCCGTCCATCACCGGCATCTGCATGTCCATCAGGATCAGGTCGTAGGCCTCGGCCTCGACGGCGGCCACGGCCAGGGCGCCGTTCACCACACAGTCCACATGGCAGCCCACCTCGCTCAGGAGGGTCTTGGTCAGCAGGGTGTTGATCTCATTGTCCTCCACCAGAAGGATCCGGGCGGCAGGGGCGTCGTCGGGGGCAGGCGCTGCGGCCGTCGGGGCCAAGGCGGCCGTAGGCGACGGCGCCGGGCGCGACGTAAGCGCCATGCGACCCAGGCATTCGGTCAGGACGTGGTGGCGAACCGGCTTGGTCAGGAAGGCGTCCAGGGCCGGCCAGCTCTCCAGCTCATGCCGGCTGGGAGCGCCCATGGACGAGGCCATGACGATGCGGGGTTGATCGACGCCGCAGGTCTCACGAACCGCCCGGGCCACCTCGTCGCCCGCCATGCCGGGCATCATGTGGTCGAGCAGCAGGATGTCGAAGGGCGCGCCGTCGGCCCTGGCCTTGGCCATGAGCGCCATCGCCTGGCGGCCGCCCTCGGCCTCGGCGATGAGCGCGCCTTCCGCCTCCAGCTGGCGGCGGAAGATATGCCGGTTGAGATCGATGTCGTCGACCACCAGAATCCGGACCCCCTCCAGGGCGCAGGGCTGGGCGACGACGACCCGTTCCACCGACGCAGGGATCAGGTCGAGCTCGAACCAGAAGACGCAGCCGCCGCCCGGCCGATCGGCCACGCCGATTCGACCGCCCATCAACTCGACCAGTTGCCGGCAGATGGACAGCCCCAGGCCCGTGCCCCCGTATTTTCGGGTGATGGAGCCGTCGGCCTGATGGAATTTCTGGAACAGGCCGACCTTGGCCTCCCGGCTCAGGCCCGGGCCGGTATCGGCGATCTCGAAGCGAAGCCGCCGCTCCCCTTGAGGAAGCCCCTCGGACTTGACCTCGAGGGCCACGAAGCCGCGCTCGGTGAACTTCACCGCATTGGCCGTCAGGTTCAGCAGAATCTGGCGCAGGCGGGTGGGATCGCCGGTGAATCCCCCCTGCGCGCCGTCATCCAGATAGCAGGCGATCTCCAGGCTCTTCTCGGCCGCCCGTGGGGCCAGCAGTTCGGCGACGTCCTCCACCAGCTCGGTGAGATCGAAGTCGATGGCCTCCAGATCGACCTTGCCGGCCTCCAGCTTGGAGACGTCGAGGATGTCATTGATGATCGCCAGCAGGCTCTCGGCCGAGCTCTGCACCGCCTCGGCGAACTTGCGCTGCTCAGGGGCCAGGGTGCTGCGCAGGAGAAGCGAGTTCATGCCGATCACCCCGTTCATGGGGGTGCGGATCTCGTGGCTCATATTGGCGAGGAATTCGCTTTTCGCGCGGTTGGCCGCTTCGGCGTCGTCCCGCGCCCGGGCCATCTCGGCCTCGGCCGTCTTGCGGGCGGTGATGTTCTGCAAGGCGCCGATCAGGCGCAGGGGGCGGCCCTGGCCGTCGGAGATCAGCTCCGAGGTGGAGAAGGCCCAGACTTCTTTTCCGTCGGACCGGTTGACCCGGTACTCCACCCGGAAGGGCTCCCCCGTGGCCTGATGTCGGTCCCAGATCGCCTTGGCCGCGGGCCGGTCCTCCGGCAGGACGCTGGACCAGACATCGGCATAGAGGCCCGCATAGGTCAGCGGTTCGTCGAAGAAGGTGTCCTCGGCGCCGATCTTCACCAGCTCGCGGGCCTGGTAGTCGATTTCGTAGACATGGATCTCAGAGAGTTCGGTGGCCACGCGCATGCGCTGCTCGGAGCGCTGCGCCCGGTCCAAGGCTTCCACCAGGTCGGATATGTCCTGGGACAGGAACAACAGGCCGCCGATCTCCCCCTGCGGATCACGCCACGGGGTCACCTCCACCCGGGCCCAGATATGGCGGCCGTCAGCGGTCGCGAACCGGATGCGGTCAGCCTTCAGGGTCTCGCCGTCAAGACAGGCCAGGATACGTTCGCTCCAGCGCGCGGCGACGTCGGGCAGAAGCTCGGCCACCGGCCGGCCGACGACCTCCTGGCCGACAAGCCCAAGTTCCTGGCTCCAACGGGGGCTGGCGTGCATCAACCGCAGATCGCGGTCGGTGACGGCCATGGCGACAGGCGCCGAGGCCATCATGTTGAGCAGGAGCTGCTCGGCGGCGTCGGCTTCAGCCCGAGCCTGGTCCTGGCTGCTGGCGGCGTAGAGTCGCCCGGCCGTGGTGGCCACACCGTCAGCCAGATCGGCCAGTATCTCCGCCAGGGCCTCGTCATGGGGGCGCGGCGCCGCAAGAACGGTCAGACGGCCGCGAAGGCCGTCGGCGGCGAAACGGACCGGGGCGCTGGCCGCCAGGCCGGCGCCCGTCAAACCCAGTTCGGCGTTCCGCCTTTTCGAAACCGACCACAGGGGCTCGGAGAACAGCACCTCGGGCCCGGCGTCCAGCACCAGCTGGAGAACGCCATCCTCCCCGCAACGGAACGCATCATCCCCGTCGTGCAGAACGATTTCTACGGAATCAGCCGCGAAATGCGCCCGGGCCGCCTGGGCCATCCGCCGAAGGGTCGGGCGCAGGGCTTCGGCGTCGAACTTCGGTCCGACACCGCCGCCCCAAAGCTGCATAGTTCCAAACATTCGAAACCCACCCAGAACCCGTCCGGGAGAGATTCAACCTGTGGGAGTTAACGAGCCGTCAAACGCCGCTTGGATGAGCTTGTTCAGCCTAATTTGAAGGCGCCGCCGAGGGCGACAGCCTCAGGGCAGATCCTCGGCGAGGATCGCCATCTCGAACATGAAGGAGCCGTCCTCGTCCTCGTCCTCGAAGACCACGCCGATGAACTCGTCGGCGATATAGACCTCGGCGGAGTCCTTCTGCTTGGGGCGCGGAACCAGGGTGATCCTGGCGTTGGCGAAGGTGCCGCGCAGGTGGCCTTCGACTTTACGCATGGCGCGTTCGTCCACGGGGGGCTCCTTTGGAATCTGAAGAGGCCGCGAACCTAGACGCTCGCGGCCTCCTGTTAAACCTCGACCAGACGGATTTTACGTTCAGATGACGTAGTCGTACACAGCCTCGGCCAGGGTGTGGTCCATGCTGCGGGCCGGTTCGTCGCAGGTCGGGCAGTTGACCAGCCGCGCCGGGACCCCGGCCGCCGTGCAGTGGGCGGGCACAGGTTTCAGCACCACAGACCCGGAAGCCACCTTGGCGTAGTCGCCGATGGTGATGTTGCCCAGCACCTTGGCGCCGGCGCCCAGCAGCACCCCGCGGCCGATCTTGGGATGGCGATCGCCGCGCTCGGCGCCCGTGCCCCCCAGGGTCACGCCCTGAAGCAGCGAGACATCGTCGCCGATGACGGCGGTCTCGCCGATGACGATGCCGGTGCCGTGGTCGATGAACACGCCCGAGCCGATGCGGGTGGCCGGGTGGATATCCACCTGGAAGATCTCGGACATGCGGCTCTGCAGATAGAAGGCCATGGTGTCGCGGCCCTGGCTCCAGAGCCAGTGGGCCACCCGCTGGGTCTGCAGGGCGAGGAAGCCTTTGAAGAACAGGAAGGGCTGGACATAGCCCTTGCAGGCGGGGTCCCGCTCAAAGACCGCCTTCAGATCGGCCTCGGCGATCTCGACCAGTTCCGGCGCGGCGGCATAGGCCTGCTCGGCGATGTCGCGCAGGCTCATGGCCCGCAGTTCCTGGTCGCCGAGCTTGCGCGCCAATTGATAGGACAGGGCGTCGCCCAGGCTGTCGTGGCTGAGGATCACCGCATTCAGCAGCGAGGCCAGGGCCGCCTCGTCGCGGGCGGCGCGTTCGGCCTCGTTGCGCAGGGCCGCCCAAACCGGCGGGGCGTGGCCCGGATCGATGACTTCCAGCCTTGCGGCGTCTTCACGGCCCATGGGCTCTCTCCCTAGCTCAGCGCCCGACGCGCCAGCGCCGGAGGCAAGGCCCCTTCCCGGGCCATATGGTAGACGCGCAGCAGCATCGCCACCGTCAACATATCCAACATATGACCTGAAAGCGCAGTTTCCAGCACTTCGCGAAAAGGCGCCCTGACGATCGCCAGGTCTTCGGTCTCGTCCGGCGCCTTGGGAACAGGGGTCAGATCGGTGGCCAGGAAGCCGACGGCGCGTTCATCAGTGACGGAATTGGAAAGCTGGGCGCGCAACACTTCGCGCCAGGTCCCCGCCGCCAGGCCGACCTCTTCGCGCAACTCGCGCCGGGCGCCATCGAGGGGATCTTCCCCCAGGGGGCCGCCGCCTTCCGGGATTTCCCAGCTGTAATCCCCGTGCGGAAAACGGTGCTGTCCCACCAGGGTGACGGTCCCATCCTCATGGAGCGGCAGAACGGCCAGGGCGAGGTTCTTGAACTTGACCACGCCGTAGGGGGCCAAGACCCCAGTGGGCGCGGTGGCGGCATGTTCATCCACGGCGATCCACGGGTTTTCATAGACACGGCGCGGAGCGTCTGTGCGCCAGGGACGACCATGGGGCTGGAGCCAGGGCGGTTTTTGCGACATATTCTCAACTACAACGACGGGCTATGCTGATGGCAGCGACAGAATCGCGCCCATGTCTACGAAAAGGAACGCCTTGACCCACGCTCTCCCTGCGCCCTCCCCGCTTGGAACCCCCATGCCGATCGCCGCCAGCCCGGAGGTCCTCGACTTCCTGGCCGTCCGCCGATCGGTCTCGGCCCTGACCCTGACCGCGCCCGGCCCCGAGGCTGGCGAACTCGACATGCTCCTGCGCCTGGCCAGCCGCGTGCCTGATCATGGCAAGTTGACGCCCTGGCGGATGATCGTGCTGGAGCCGGCGGCCAAGACCGAATTCGCCGCACGGCTTGAGGCCCTGGCGCTTGGCCGCGATGACACAAAGGCCGCCGCCAAGCTCGCCAAGCTCAAGGCCCCGCCCATGGGTGTGGCGGTGATTTCGCGGCCGCAGCCTTCGGAGATTCCGGAATGGGAGCAGTTGCTCTCCTCGGCCGTGGTCTGCGCCAACCTGCTCTATGGCGCGAGCGCCATGGGCTACGGCGCCAACTGGATCACCGACTGGTATGCCTATGATCCTGAGGCGATGACGATCCTGGGCCTGGAGGCCGGGGAACGCGTGGCCGGCTATGTGCTGATCGGCACCGCCAAGGAGCCGCCGCTGGAACGCGACCGGCCCGACTGGACGGGCCTGGTCAGCCGCTGGAGCGCCTGAGGGCGGTCCCAGCCGACAAGAGAAGCGGACCGTGGAATCACAAAGGCCGGACGGCGCAGATGCACCGCCCGGCCCCAGGTGACACGCCCGAGGAGAGTTGGGCAGTCTCTATATAGCTGATCATCGCCTATCCCGCCAGCGGGCCGCGAATTTGGCTGAAACCCAAAATGGGTCGCCATGACCTGGACGAATCCCCGGTTCGTTTAAGCTTTGGGCCTGCAGGACCTGATCTTTGGCCATTGCGTCGAACATTGGCGCGCCCGGCCGGTAACTCAGATTTTAACCCCGGCCCCTATAGGGCGCCACGCCCTGGTCGGGCAGCCAGAGGCCTTCGGGCGGCGGCCCCGACTGCCAGAAGACGTCGATGGGGATGCCGCCCCGCGGATACCAGTAGCCCCCGATGCGCAGCCAGCGCGGTTGGGCGACATCGACGATCCGGCGGCCGATAGCGACCGTGCAGTCCTCGTGAAAGGCGCCGTGATTGCGGAACGAGGCCAGATAGAGCTTCAGCGACTTCGATTCGATCAGCCACTGGTCGGGGGCGTAGTCGATCACCAGGTGGGCGAAATCGGGCTGGGCGGTCACCGGGCAGAGCGAGGTGAATTCCGGGGCGGTGAAGCGGGCCAGGTACAGGGTGTCGGCCTGCGGGTTGGCCACCCGCTCCAGCACCGCCTCGTCCGGACTGGCGAAGCCCGCCACGGGCTGGCCAAGCTGGGTCAGATGGGTCTCTTCCATGGGCGGGCTTTAGCTCTGGTTCGGAACGCGGGCAACCGTTCGCGCCCAAGGGGCGACAGCGCAAGGCCGCCTCGCTAAACCTTCGTCAGATCATACAGAGCGCAGACGATGATCTGCATCACCGGAGGAGGCGTCGATGAGCGGTCAGGACTTCAAGGACTATGTGGTGGTGGTGACCGGCGCCTCGACCGGCCTTGGGCGCGCCATAGCGATCGAAACCGCCGCCCGCGGGGCCGGCGCGGTGATCGTCAACTATGCCCGCAGCCGCGATGAGGCCGAGGAGACCGGTCGTCTCGTGGAGGCGCAAGGCGCCCGCGCCATCCTGGTGCAGGCCGATGTGAGCGACGACGCCGACTGCCGGAAGATCGCCGCCGCAGCCGAGCCCCTGGGGCGCGTCGACGCCCTGTTCAACAATGCCGGCATGACCCGGTTCGCCCCCAACCACGCCGATCTCGACGCGGTTTCGGCCGACGACTTCCTCGATCTCTACCGGGTCAATGTGGTGGGCGCCTATCAGGCCCTGCGCGCCTGCCGCAGCCTGCTGGAGGCCGCGCCCCAGGCCGGGGCGGTGGTGAACACGTCCTCGATCGCCGGCGTCATGGGCATCGGATCTTCGGTGCCCTATGCGGCTTCGAAAGGCGCGCTGACCACCATGACGCTCTCGCTGGCCCGGGCTCTGGCGCCGAAGATCAGGGTGAATGCGGTCTGCCCCGGCTTCATCGACACGCCCTGGTTCGAGAAGGGTCTGCCGGCCGGGCGGGCCGAGAAGATGCGGGAAGGCGCGGCCGCCTCGACGCCCCTGAAGGCGGCTTCGACCGCCGAGGACGTGGCCGGGGCGACGGTGTTTCTGGCGTCGCCGGCCGCCCGGCACATCACCGGCGAGACTCTGTTGGTCGATGCAGGGACTCACCTGGGGTATGCCCCGCTGGCCATGCGCTAAACCTGTGGCAGAAGCGTGACAGTGCCGCGCCTTTTATTTTGGCGCCGTTTCTGAGGCGTGCCGAATATTTCACCACGGTCTAAGCTCAAGGCTCCGAGGGGCCGACCTCCGTTGATCTGCTCTCCTTCACCATGAGGATGCAGAACATCGGTCGGGCAAGGCCTGATCGGGAACTCAAGGGGATAATAAATGAAAACTCTCAAGCTCACGCTTCTCGCCGCCGCCGCCACCGTCGCCATGGGCGGCGTCGCCGCTGCTCAGGAATCGCCTGTCAGCTTCAATGTCGGCGTTGCGTCCGACTACGTCTTCCGCGGCGTCAGCCAAACCGATGAAGGTCCGCAAGTGTTCGGCGGCGTCGATCTGGCCATCGGTGAAATGGGCTATGCGGGCGTGTGGGCCTCCAACGTCGATTTCGGCGACGACACCGCCGCTGAAGTCGACTTCTACGCGGGCGTCACCCCCACCCTGGGTCCGGTGTCGACCGACTTTGCGGCGATCTACTACGCCTATGTCGACGCGCCGTCGGGCTCGGACTACAACTATTGGGAATTCGCCGCCTCGGGCACCGTCCCGGCTGGCCCGGCTGAAATTGGCGCCGCGATCTACTACTCGCCGGAATTCTTCGGCGGCATCGGCGACGCCTTCTACTACGAAGTGAACGCCGCGGCCCCGCTGACCGACATGCTGAGCGTGAGCGGCGCCCTGGGCCGTCAGGAGCTCGACGGCGGCGGCGACTACACCACCTGGAACGTCGGTCTGGGCGTGGCCTTCAACGAGACCATCGGCCTCGACCTGCGCTACCACGACACCGATGAAGACGCCCTGGGCGACATCGGCGAAGGCCGCCTCGTGGCCAGCCTGACCGCCGCCTTCTAAGGCGCGGAAAAGCAGCACTTCAAGGAAGCCGTCGCCGAAAGGCGGCGGCTTTTCTTATTTCCAACACGATCACGCCCCAAAGCCCTCTCAGGATTTGGCGAACAGCCCGTCCTGATCGCGCGAATCCGGGATCACTTCGTCCCCGGATTGAGTTTGGTTGGAGGGGTGGTAAGCCCCGTCTATGTTGTCGGCTCGCAGGGAGTCGTGGAGATCAGCCCATGATGCGGATGGCCTTCCGAGCGCAGACCGTTGTTGTCGATGTCGCCATCGCCGCCCTGGCCTTTCTATGCGCCTATCTTCTCTCGCCCTCGGCCTTGCCTGACCTTGGCTTCGACGGGCGACCGTCTCTCAACATCGTCCAGCTGACGGCGATCTACGCCGCCTTCGCCGCGGTGTTTACGACCCTGTTCCGGGGCGAGCTGTCCCCGTGGCGCTACGCCTCCATCCCCGACGCCCTGGTCATCGGCCGAATCGCCGCCCTGACCGCCGTCCTCTTCCTCCTGGCCGTCTGGGTGCTGGACCGCGCCTCGACCCTGCCCCGCTCGGCCCTCGCCATGGCGGCGGTCTTTCATGTGACCGGCTGCCTGGGCCTGCGGGTGCTTCGCCGCGCCATCCATGAGCGCGCCCTGGTCAAGGTGGCCCCGATCCGGTCCAAGACCGGGACCCAGGCGCCGGCGCTGCTGCTGATCGGCCCGCCGGCCCTGGCTGACACCTATCTGCGCGACGCCGCCCGCGCCCACGACCGCCGCTACACCCCGGTCGGCATCATTGGTCTGGACCTGCGCGATGTGGGCCAGCAGGTTCGCGGAGTCTGCATCCTCGAAAGCCTAGACCGGCTGGACGAGGCCCTGGTCGATCTGCGCCGCTGGAACCGCTATCCGCGGGCCGTGCTGTTCCTGGATGAGCCCAGCAAGATCAAGGGGCTCAGCCCTGACCATCTCGGGCGCTTCAAGGCTGAGGGCGTGCGGATGCTGCGCCTGCCCAGCATTGTCGACCTGCGCCACCATGAGGGCGTGGCCCTGATGCCCCTGCGCGATGTCAGCGTCGAAGAGCTGCTGGCGCGGGAGCCCATTGAACTGGACGCCGCGCCCCTGGCCGCCCTGATCCGGGGCCGGCGGGTGCTGATCACCGGCGCCGGCGGCAGCATTGGCGGCGAGCTGGCCCGCCAGGCGGCCAGCTTCGACTGCGCCCACCTGACCCTGGTGGACAGCTCTGAATCGGCCCTGTTCGCCATCGAGCGGGAGGTGGCCGAGACCTATCCCGGCGTCTCGCGCACCGCCGTCCTCTGCGACGTTCGCCATGCGGGCCGGCTGCAGGGGCATTTCGCCGCCCAGACACCGGACCTGGTCTTCCACGCCGCAGCGCTCAAGCATGTCTCCATGGTCGAGCGCCACCCCTGCGAAGGCGTGCTGACCAATGTGATCGGCACCTGGAACGTGGCTGAAGCCGCCCGGCTCTGCGGGGCGGCCCAGATGGTGCTGATCTCTACCGACAAGGCGGTCGATCCGACCAATGTGATGGGCGCGACCAAGCGCCTGGCCGAGGCGGTTATCCAGGCCCAGCAGACCAATGGCGGCAAGACCCGATTCGCCGCCGTGCGGTTTGGCAATGTGCTGGGCTCGGCCGGCTCGGTGGTGCCGATCTTTAAGTCACAGATCGAGCGTGGGGGGCCGGTGACCCTGACCCATCCGGACATGACGCGCTTCTTCATGACCATCCCGGAGGCCGTTCAGCTGGTGCTGCACGCCACCGCAGCCAGCGCCGAGGACCGGGACGCCCAGGCGCGGCTCTTCATCCTCGACATGGGTCAGCCCGTCCGCATCATGGATCTGGCGCGCCAGATGATCGCCCTGTCCGGCCGCACCCTGGGTCAGGATATCGAGATCGAGGTCACAGGCCTGCGCCCCGGCGAAAAGCTCACCGAAACCCTGCTGGATGAAGATGAGCAGGCGACGCCGTGTGCGCCCAAGGTGATGCAGGTGGTGTCGAACTCGGCCGTCGGCATCACGCCGGGCCACCTGCAGACCCTGGAAGCCCTGGCCGAACAGGCCGACGCCGAGGGCGTACGCACCGCCCTGTTCGAGCTCGTCGGTCAGGTCCGGGGCCAGCGCCCCGGCGGCGCCCCGCGCCTGAAGGTGGTGGCCGGCGGCTAAGGTCAACGGCCATGAGCCGCCACGGCGCTCCTGAAGCCAGCCGCAGGGCGGCCTCAGGGTCACTATCGGATTGTGATTGAAGATCTTGGTCGCGGCGCCCGCCATGGCGAGCGCGCTGAACCGGCCGTGATGGCTTAGGCAGAGCCTGCGGCCGATAGCCTGCGGCCGGGGCCAGAGAGGCCGATCCAGGCCACATGCCGCATGGCGCGGTCCACGGCCGCCTTGGCGGTCTCCTGGCAGGCGTCCAGGCCGGACGCGACGATCTCGCCCGCCTCGTCATAGACACTCCAGGCCCAGCCGGACGTGTCCTGGCTCATGGAATAGGCGAAGAGCGGCTCAGACATTTCCAGCCCCTTTTGCGCTGCAACATCGTCAGACATCAGACGTCTCCGTAACGCTCTGTGTCAAGTTTCGATCCCCCGCTGGCCCAGGCTGCGCAATGTCGCTGCGCAAATGGGCAAGCGTGGCTCCACTACTCCGCCGCCACCGTCTGGCCCCGGCGCTCACGCTCCAGGCGGCCGACCAGGGCGGCGTGCTCATCCCAAAGCGCCTTGGGCAGCCGGTCGCCGAAGCGCTCGTAGGCCGGCGGGATCAGGGCGGCTTCCTGGCTCCAGATGTCGGCGTCGACGCTCAGCAACAAGTCGAGCTGAGCGTCCGTCAGGGACAGGCCGCTCAGGTCGAGGCTCTCGCGGGTGGGCAGACGACCGATGGGGGTGTCCACCGCCTGGGCCCGGCCTTCCAGCCGCTCGACGATCCATTTCAGCACGCGGCTGTTTTCGCCAAAGCCCGGCCAGACGAACTTGCCGCGCTCATCCTTGCGGAACCAGTTGACGAAGTAGATGCGGGGCAGCTTGGCCGCATCGGCCTGGGCGCCGAGCTTCAGCCAATGGGCGAAATAGTCGCCCATATTATAGCCGCAGAAGGGCAGCATGGCGAAGGGGTCGCGGCGCAGCTCACCGATGGCGTTCTCGGCCGCGGCCGTGCCTTCCGACGCCACATTGGAGGCCATGAAGACCCCGTGGCGCCAGTCGAAGGCCTCGGTGACCAGCGGCACGGCGCTGGCCCGACGCCCGCCGAACAGGATGGCCGAGATCGGTACGCCGGCGGGATCCTCCCACTCCGGGGCGATCACCGGGCACTGGTCGGCCGGGACGGTGAAGCGGGCGTTGGGATGGGCCGCCGGCGTCTCGGACGCCGGGGTCCAGGGATTGCCGCGCCAGTCGGTCAGTTGCGGCGGCGCCTCGGCGGTCAGCCCCTCCCACCAGACGTCGCCGTCCGGCGTGAGCGCCACATTGGTGAATACGCAATTGGCGTGCAGGGCGTCGATGGCGTTCTTGTTGGTCTCGATCCCGGTGCCCGGCGCCACGCCAAAGAAGCCGGCTTCGGGATTCACGGCATAGAGACGGCCGTCGTCGCCGAACCGCATCCAGCAGATGTCGTCGCCGATGGTCTCGGCCTTCCAGCCGGCCAGCGTCGGCTGCAGCATGGCCATGTTGGTCTTGCCGCAGGCGCTTGGGAAGGCGGCGGCGATGAAGCGGACCTCATTCTGCGGCGAGGTGAGCTTGAGAATGAGCATGTGCTCGGCCAGCCAGCCCTCATCGCGGGCCATGACGGAGGCGATGCGCAGGGCGAAGCACTTCTTGCCCAGCAGCGCGTTGCCCCCATAGCCCGAGCCGTAGGACCAGATCTCCCGGGTCTCCGGGAAATGGACGATGTACTTCTCGTCGTTGCAGGGCCAGGCCACGTCCGCCTCGCCGGCGGCCAGGGGCGCGCCGACGCTGTGAATGGCCGGTACGAAGAAGCCGTCCTCGCCGAGCTGCTCAAGCGCTGCGGCGCCCATGCGGGTCATCACCCGCATGGAGATGGCGACATAGGCGCTGTCGGTGATCTCCACGCCAATGGCGCTGATTTTCGATCCCAGCGGGCCCATGCAGAAGGGCGCCACATACATGGTGCGCCCGCGCATGCAGCCGTCGAACAGGCCCTGAAGCTTAGCCCGCATCTGCGCCGGCTCGGCCCAGTTGTTGGTGGGGCCGGCGTCGGCCTCATCGGCCGAGCAGATGAAGGTGCGGCTTTCGACGCGCGCCACGTCCCGGGGGTCGGAGGCGGCATAGAAGGAGTTGGGGCGCTTTTCAGGGTTGAGCTGGATGAGCGTGCCGCTCTCAACCAGCTCCGACGTCAGGCGCTCCCATTCGGCGTCGGAGCCGTCGCACCAATGGACCCGGTCCGGCTTGGTCAGCGCGGCGACTTCCGCGACCCAGGCGACCAGACCGGCATGGCGGGTCGGGGCAGGCTCTAAACCAGGAATGGGGGCTGCGTCGCTCATCATAGTCTCCGTCACCTGGCCGTCCGCGCGCTGGCGTCTTCGTGCCCGCCGATGTTCGATTATGAACAAGTCCATAATGCGTGCGGCGGGCTGTGCAAACTGCAGGCCGCGGAAATTCGTATGCTAAGCTTGTTATTGCCGCGAGCGGGCTCAGGCTCCGGACCCGGGCCGCGACGACGCCCAGACATCGGACTGGGTCCGCGGGGCGGCGGCCGTCGCCGGGCCCCGGGGGCTCGCCGAAAGCGGGCTCAAGACCAGGCGCAAGCCGGCCTCCAGCCCCCCCGCCTCCATGGAAGACCGAGCAGGCCGGGGCCGCCATCGAACCGTCACCATGGACTCACCCCCTCCGCCGAGCATGGGGGAGGTAAAGTCCGGCGCCCCAGCGACAGCAATGACCCAAGGGCTCAATTTGAGCAGAACCGGGATCTCTGCGCCGCCAGGGGCGCCCATTATGGGCGAGGGGTTAGAAAAAGCGTTCCTTGATGCGGATCGTGTCGCCCGGCGCCACAGGGGTCATCGGAGTCAAGGGATACTCCCGCTCGGAGTCGTCATCGGCGCGCTTGATAAAGACGCGACGATTGTTGGCCCGATAGGTGAAGCCCCCCGCGGTCGCCACCGCGTTCAGCACGGACAGGCCGTTGGTATAGGGATACTCGCCCGGGTTCTCGACTTCGCCGAGGATGTAGAACGGCCGGTAGTTCAGCACTTCCACGCTGACCCGGGGATCCTTCAAATAACCCCTTTGAAGTTCCGTTTCGATGGCCCGCTGGAATTCCGGGATGGTCTGCCCCTGGGCGCGCACCTCGCCGATGAGCGGGAGCGAGATATTGCCCGATCCCCCCACGAAGAACTCGCCCGTCAGGCTCTCCTCGCCAAAGGTGATCACCCGCACCTTGTCGCCTGGCCCCATGCGGTAGTCCGGGATCAGCCGAATCTCGGCCGCCTCGGGGGTCTGGGCCTGTCCGAGACCTGGCGCCGCCATGGCCAGAAGCACCGCTGAAAATGCGGCCAGCAGCGTCAACAACCTCTGCATCAAACTCACGCTCCACGTCATTCAGCGTCCCTTACCGCTTTATTACCGCAGTGCGGCGAAACGCGAAACTCCCCTCACGCAGCTTTGCGCCAGAGGTGGGCATATAGATAACGAAATCAGAACGAGGTGTTTAGCAAACGGAAATCACGGCTTTACCCATTATAAACGTTAACTCGTAAGTCACCTTAAATCGTATCTCTTTCTATACTATACAATTAGATCAATACTTAATCGGCCTTATCGTAAACACGCCATCAGATAACTCCAGAAGGGGGTAACGGTGGTGGTAGTCAAAAAGACTTTGTTCACACGTGCGGCTGTGGTTACTGCATTCCTAAATCTCTCGGCTTGCGCGACCCTCCCTGAGGCCAGCACGCCGATGATGTTGAGCGAAGCGGCCGCGGCGCCCAGCGGCTATCTCGACTTCTGCCGGCGCCAGCCTCAGGACTGCGGCGGCGCCCCCGCGCCGGTGGTTCGCAAGGTCGCTGAGATCGAGCTGGCCCGGCGTGGCGCCTCCAATGAGCGGAGCGTCGCCGCAGGCGTTCCGCGGCATGCGACGGCGGCCCAGCAGGTGAACTGGTCGCAGACCTTCGCCGAGGCTCGCCGCCGCCGGGAAATGGCCGAAACATCGAACGCCGCCGTGGCCGCCGCCATGGTCGCCGTCCAGCAGGCCGAGGTCGCGCCAAAGCCGGGAGCCCCCTGGGCGTCCCGCGCCGGGTTCCAGCGAGCGTCCTATACGACCACGGTTTCCGGGACGGGTCCGGAGATCGGCGCAGGTCCGGCTCCAGGCCGTTCGCCGCCGCCGGCGACGCCCCAGGCGACCCCCGCGCGCCCGGCCATGACGCCGGAGCTCTGGTCTCAGATCAACAAGGTGAACGACAAGGTCAACCGCGCCATCGGGCGGCGCAGCGACCTGGCCGCCTATGGAGTCCAGGACCACTGGGCCACCCCCCTGGCGGGAGGAACCGGTTTCGGCGACTGCGAAGACTATGTGCTGGAGAAGCGACGCGCCCTGATCGCCGACGGCGTCCCGGAGGCCGCCCTGTCCATCGCCGTGGCGACGACGAGCTGGGGCGAGCACCATGCCGTCCTGCTGGTCGAAACCGCACAGGGGGCCTACGTCCTCGACAGCCTGACCCCCTGGGTCCTGCCCTGGCGCAAGGCCAATCTGATCTGGCACGAACGCCAGGTCGCCGGCGCCCCCTTCCGGTGGTCCATGGTCGACGTCAACGGAACCGCCCGCCCGGCCGCCCCGGCCCCCGCGGCGATCCCGGCCTCTCAGGCGGCCCTTTCCCCGGAAGGCGAACCCCGCCGACCCGCGCCGCAGGCCGAGCCCCTGGCTCTGACCCAAGGTTTCCTGGCCCTGCGCGGGCGCCTGTAGGTCGATGCTGGCGTCCGGCGCTGGTGTTGCTTAAACCAGCGTCGACGTCGGCTTCGTCCCGCGTCAGAACATTCGAACCGGCGGCCGCGCAAGCGCCAGCAAGCGGAGCACGAGACCGTTGGGGGGCCATAGACGTCAAGCAAGCCGCAGGTCCGGGGCGCAGACCTCGCCGCGTCGTGGCGGCCGGCTGCCGGACGGACTGATCCTGTCCGCCGCCGGCCTCGGCCTCGTTTTCGCCAGCCACATGGCCTACGGCGCGATCCGGATTGAGCCGGCGCTCGTCGCGACCGCCCTCGCGGCCCTCCTGCTGGCGGTCTGCATCGCCATCCCATCCCTGCGCCGCGACCTGCTGCGGATACGCGGCCTGGCCTGGCCTGCGATCCTGTTCGCCCTGACCCTCGTCATGGGCCTGCTATCTCTCACCCCATTTGCGCCGGGGGGCCCTCACCCCGTCTGGACCTATGTGGGCGCAGGCCCGGGATCGGGCACGGTGGATCCTTCCGCAACCATCCTGGAGCTGATCAAGCTCGGCGGCCTCGCCTGCCTCTTCGTCGTCGGCGTCACGACGGGCGCCTCCGATGAGCGCGCCCGCACGGCGGTGAACCTGCTGATCGGCCTGTCCGTGCTTTTCGGCCTCTGGGCCTTTTTCGCCTTCACCACCGGAACCATATTCCAGACCCAGCGCGGGCGGCTGGAGGGCACATTGATGAGCCCGAACACGGCCGGGACCTTCTTCGCCGCCCTGTTGGTGGTCACGCTCGGGCCGCTCATGCGCAATCTGCGGGGCGTCCAGGCCAGCCGCGCCCTGCAGGCCGGCTCGGGCTACTGGATCGCGCTCCTGGTGCTGGTCGCCTGCCTGCTGATGACCGCGTCCCGCGGCGCGGCCCTAGGCGCCGCGGCCGGCGCGGTCGGCCTCGTCATCATGCTGTTCTTCGCCGGCCAGGCGAGCTGGAACCGGGCGAGCATGCTCCTGCTCGCCGCTGTTTTCGGCGCCGCTGCGGGCCTTTATGCCTTCGGGGGCAACCTCGTCGAGCGGTTCGCGGACATCAACGACGGGGCGACCGGCCGCGCGGATCTCTTCGCGATGCACTGGCGGGCGTTCCAAGCCGCCCCTCTGGGCGGCTACGGCCTGGGGACTTTCGAAACCATTCACCGCACGCTTCTCGACGCCCAGTCGCTGGAGTCGGTCTGGCGCATCCGGGCGACGCACAACGTCTACATCCAGTGGCTTGAAGAGGCCGGGCTCGCCGGCGCGCTTCCGATGTTCGGCTGCATTGCCCTGATTATAGGCATAACGCTGTTTCGCGGCATGAGGCGGAGCCGCATGACCCACGTGCTGTTCGCCCTGGTCGCCGCCGATCTCGTCTTCCTGATCCACGGCTTCACCGACTTCGCGCTGCAGACCCCCTCCATGGCGATGATGTGGAGCTATCTCCTGGGCCTGCAATTCGCCCTCTCGCAGGGATCACGCCGATGAGCCGCCTGCGCACGGCCGCCTGGATTGGGACCTTGGGGGTCTTCGCCCTCGGTCTGGCGTCCGCCGCCATCGCAGCCCTGGTCGCCGTGACGCCTTCCGCCATGCCGTCAGACTCGCCCCTGATCCTGGCCATCGGCGAGGGGCGAAAGGCGGACCTGGCGCTCGGCGCGACCCCGCCGGACCTTGCTGCGGGCGCGCCGGCGGCGGCTCGCGCCTCGGCGCTCGCGCCTTACGACTCAAGCGCCAGGCTACGCCTGGCCTATATCGACGCCCTGGACGGAGACCTGGGGCCCGAGGGGATGAAGGCGTTGGAGCTCTCGTATGAGCTTCTCCCCTTCGACCATTACGTCGCCGCTTGGCGGGTCCGTTTCGCCCTTGACCACTGGGGCCAGCTCACGCCTGAGCTTCGCGCCCGGGTTGAATCTGAGGCCTTTGCGTTCGCCCGAACCAGTCGCCGAAACGAGATGATCGCCGCCCTCTCTTCTGTACGCTCACCGATTGGAATCGCGCCCGCCACGTTTTGGCGATTGCGAATGCAACGTGAGCACCGCCGCAGAGTCGCCGAACGTCGCATGGAAGCACCAACGCGCTGAGCTTAATTGCAGAAAAGCCACGCAATGGGCAAAATTTCCCCAATCTAAGCGGTCTTTACTAAACGATCACAAGAAGCCCCTTGAGAACCCGCCCGGGTTGTGACTTTAGGTGGCTCTGGCATTAACGCCGCGAAACGTTGCACGAAGGAGAGGCGATCATGAGCCTCAAGAAGTTTGGCATCAGCGCCGCGGCGCACGCCATGGTTGCGGTTTCCGCCCTCGGCATGGTCGCTCTGCCCGCCTCGATCGCATCGGCTCAAGACACCGCCGCCGAGGCGGCTCAGGTCGAAGCCTTGGCCGAAGCCATCGCCGCTGCGGTCGCTGAAGCGGTCGCCGCCACCGAAGGTCAGTCGGAAGAAGCCCAGGAAGCCGCGGTCGAGGCCGCCATCGAGGCCGCCGTGGCCGCCAGCGGCCTGCCGGCGACCCTCGTCGCCGCCGCAGTCTCACAAGCCGGCACGATGCTCGCCGCCGCCGGCATCTCCACCCCGGCCGTGACGTCCGCCGTCGCCACAGCGGTCCAGGCCGCCCAGATCGCCGCCGCTTCGACGCCTGCCGCCCTGGCAGGCCCGCTCGGAGGCACTCCGGCCCCGACGACAGTGATTACCGCTCCGATCTACGTGCCGCCGGGCGCCACGCCGTAATCGATCCGGTCGGGGCTCGCCGTCCTTCGGTCGGCCACACCTAGGTAACCGGGGGCGGACAGCCCGCTCCCGCGACAACTTCCACAAGGGTCTGCGCAAGGCGCGGTCCTCCAACCTGAGGGTATGCCCGTGACTGCGGACAAACGTGTACTCATGGCTGGCGCTGCGATCGCCGTCGCCGTCAGCGTTTCCCAACCCGCCGCCGCCCAGCAGGCGGCCGGCGAACAATCGGCCCGCAGTGGCCTGGCCTCGGCGAGTGACGCCGACACCAACTTCGCGCGCGACCGGAACATCAGCGTGATGCAGCGGCCGCGTGACGGTTATCAGGCGGTCGGCGGTCGGATGGGCGCCTTCACCGTCTATCCGAAGCTCTCCCTGACGGCCGAGCACAACGACAACATCTACGCCACCGACACCAACGAGACCGACGATCTGGTCTGGAAGGTCGAGCCGGAGCTGAACATCGCCTCCGATTGGTCGCGGCATTCGCTCAGCGCCTATGCCCGCGCCTCGATCCTCCGCTATCAGGACTTCGATACGGAAAACGCCGAGGACTATACCCTCGGGGCGAACGCCCAGATCGACATGCTTCGCAACAGCTTCATCCGGCTGGGCGCGGAGTGGGCGGAACTCACCGAACCCCGGACTTCGCCCAATGCGGTCACCGGCGCCGTGGAGCCCACCCGCTACGAAACCAGCGGCGCCCGCGCATCGGTCAGCCATGAACTGAACCGCCTGCGGTTGTCGGCCGGCTATGACTTCAAGACCTTCGACTACGAGGATGGCCGCGACTCCCTCGGCGCCGTCATCCCGCAGGACTATCGTGACCGGGACGTCCACACCCTCACGGCTCGGGCCGACTATGCGGTGAGCCCGGCGACGGCGCTCTTCCTGGAAGTCAGCCGCAATGAGCGTGACTACAGCCTGACCCGTCCGGCGGTGACCCTCGTGCGGGACTCCGACGGCGTGCAGGCCCTGGTCGGCGCCAACTTCGAACTGGGCGCCATGGCCCGCGGTGAAGTCGGCGTGGGTTACTTCGAGCAGCAGTACGACGACCCCACCCTGAACGACATCGACGGCTTCGGCGCCCGGGCCCAGGTGGAATGGTTCCCCACCCAGCTGACCACGGTCACCTTCACCGGCTCGCGCACCATCGAGGAAAGCGCCTCGCCCGGCTCGGCCGGCTACGTCTCGGCGAACGCGGCGGTCCGGGTGGATCACGAACTGCTCCGCAATATCCTGCTGACCGGCCAGGCCGCGGTGGGCAATGACGACTATGAAGGGATCACCCGCGAGGATGATCGCTTCAACGCCAGCGTCGGCGCCACCTACCTGCTGAATCGCTATGCCGGCGTGACCCTGGCCTACAGCCATATGACCATGGATTCCTCCGGCGTTGGCGGGCAGGACTTCAAGGTCAACAAGCTCGGCGCCACCCTCGCCCTGCAGTTCTGACTAGCGGCGGCCGGGGTGTAAGCCCGGCCGCCCAATTCCTCCCGGCGTTGATCGGCCTTAACGTGGCCCTGGCCTTGCACGCCCCGCCACCATAAAGCCAGTTTCGGGACATCGAGTTCGATGAACGCATTTTCTCAGTCTTCCGTGGATTCGGGCTTCGACGAGGCCGGCGGCCCTGGGGGATCTCGGCGTCAGGGCGCCGGTCTGGCCGACCAGTTCGATCTGCGTCGTCTGGCGAACATGTTCCGCCGCCGCAGCCGGCTTTTCGCCGCTGTCGCTGCTCTGGTCTTCGTCGCCGTAGTGCTGGTCACCATGACAGCGACGCCGATGTACACGGCGACCGCCAACGTGATGCTCGACACCCGCGCTGAGCAGGTGGTCAATGTCGAGGCCGTGCTTTCGGGTTTGCCGGCCGACTCCAGTGTCGTGGACACCGAGGTCGAAATCCTGAAATCCCGCCGACTGGCCGAGCGAGTCGTCAACGCGCTCCAGTTGGACAAAGACCCCGAATTCAATTCCGCGCTCCGCTCGCCGGGCCTTGTCGCCATGGCCAGGGGTAGCGTGCGCTCGGCCGTCGCGATGGTGTCGCCGCGGGAGGCGCAAGACCCGGCCGTAGCCGAACAGAAGGCGCATGAGCGGGTCGTCAACAGCGTCCTGAGCCGCCTGAGCGTCCGACGTCTTGGGCTGACCTACGTGATCAATGTCAGCTTCGAGTCCGAACAGGCCCCCAAAGCCGCCACCATCGCCAACAAGTTCGCCGAGCTCTATCTCCTGGAACAGCTGGAAGCCAAGTTCGACGCCACCCAGCAGGCGACCAACTGGCTGAACTCGCGGCTCGAAGGCCTTCGCGAACAGGTGCTGACGGCCGAGGCGGCCGTCCAGCAGTACAAGATCGCCAACAATCTGCTGAGCGCCGCCGGCACCAACCTGACGGAAACCGAGATTTCCAATTATAATCAAAGCCTTGCTGAGGCTCGCGCGCAGGTGGCTGAAGACGAGGCGCGGCTTTCCACGGCCCGCAGCCAGCTGGCCCGGGGCTCCACCGGCGACGACCTGGGCGAAGCCCTGAGTTCGCCGGTCATCCAGCAGCTCCGCCAGCAGCGCGCCACGGTGAGCTCGCGGGTCGCCGACCTGCAGGGCCGCTACGGCGACCGGCACCCCGAAATGCTCACGGCCAACCGCCAGCTCTCGGACATCGACTCCCAGATCCAGGCGGAGATCCAGCGGATCATTTCCAACCTGGAGGCCAAGGTCCAGGTCTCGCGCCAGCGCGCCGGAGCCATCGGCGGCAGCCTTTCGAGCGCCCGCGGCACCCTGGCCGGCAACAACCAGGCCCTGGTGCGGCTCAATGAACTGGAGCGGACCGCCGAAGCTTCGCGGACCCTCTATGAGAGCTATCTGAACCGCTACAAGGAGACGAGTTCGCAGCAGGGTATCGAGCAGTCGGACGCCCGGGTGGTCTCCCAGGCGACGATTCCCACCGGCCAAAGCTCGCCGAAGGTCCCGCTCAATCTCGCGCTTGGCCTGGTGCTGGCCCTGGGCTGTGGTGTGGCGGGCGTGGTGCTGGCCGAAATGCTCGACGCCGGGCTGGCGACGGCCGAGGACGTCGAACAGCGCCTGGACGTCTCGTATCTGGGCGCCATTCCCCTGCTCGCCTCCGTCGCGGAGGGCCGCACCTCGGCGCCCATCGACTATGTGATCGAAAAACCGCTGTCGAGTTTCGCCGAGGCGTTCCGGAACCTCCGCGCCTCGGTGATGTATTCCCGACTGGGCGAATCCGTGAAGGTCGTGGCGATCACCTCAGCGCTCCCGGGCGAGGGCAAGACCACCACCTCGGTCTGCCTGGCGCGCTCGGCCGCGCAACAGGGCAATAGCGTGATCCTGATCGACTGCGATCTCCGGCGTCGCTCGGTGAACCGGATGTTCGGCGAGGAGCCCCAGCGCGGCCTGATCGAGGTTCTGGCCGGGGAAGCCACGCTGGAAGAGGTCCTGACGATCGACAGCGTCACGGGCGTCCGTCTGCTGCCGCTGGCCAAGTCCAGTCTGACGCCGAAGGACGTGTTCGGTTCGGCGGCCATGGATCGCCTGCTCGACCAGCTGCGCGCCTCCTACGACCTGATCATCCTGGATACGGCCCCGGTTCTGCCTGTGGCCGATACCCGGGTTCTGGCCCCCAAGGCTGACGCCGTCGTCTTCCTCGCCCGGTGGCGCAAGACGCCGCAACACGCCATCGAGGCCGCCTTCCGCCTGCTGTCGGGAACCGGCGCGCATCTGGCCGGGGTGGCCCTGACCCAGGTCGACATGAAGCAGCAGTCGAAGTACGGCTATGGCGATCCCGGCTACTACTACGCCGAATACAAGAAGTACTATGTGAGCTAAGGAGCTGGCGCCCCTCGGGGCGCTAGCCCAGGGCTCTCAGGCTAAGCTGGAACAGCAAAGCCGCCGCGATCCAGAAGGATCCGCAGGTCAAAGCCACGAAGGCGACGGTCTTTCGCGCCGACCATTGGGTCGGCGCGGGGGGCGACAAGGACTCACGCAGCTGGTCTTGAAGCCGCCTGGCTGGGCTTTCGCCCCCAAGATCTTCGGCTGAGGCCAGTCTCGCGGACCGGGGCGCAGGCTCCGGCGAAGAGATGAAAGGTGTAGCGTCCGCTTCTGCGGCCTTAGACTTAGGTTTGGCGCCCACGTCGAGATCCTCCGGATGACCGGATCCTTGTACCAAGGGGCGCCTAACAAACTGTCTCCATCCAGGCCTTACGCCTGCTCTTGGAGCGAAGTCCGCTACGCCCCTCATCTGTATTAATTGAGTCTTACGAACGTTGCGAAGACGACAGCAAGATCGCCCTATGATTGCGGGGCGAATTTCATCAAGGGGGTGGGATGCAAAAGGTTCTGGTCACCGGCGGCGCGGGCTATGTCGGCGCCCACACCTGCCTTCGGCTGTCCGAGGCGGGCTTCCTGCCGGTCGTCTATGACAACCTGAGCAACGGCCATGCCGAGTTCGCCCAGTGGGGGCCCCTGGAGGTCGGCGACATCGGCGACGCCGCAAGGCTGGACGAAGTCTTCGCCGCCCACAGCCCCGTCGCGGTCCTCCACTTCGCCGCCCTGATCGAGGTGGGCGAGTCCGTGCGGCATCCAGACCGGTTCTACGACAACAATGTCGCCGGCGCCCTTTGCCTCATCAACGCCGCGCGCCGGGCCGGCGTTGAGGCCATGGTCTTCTCCTCCACCTGCGCCACCTATGGCGAGCCCCAGCAGATGCCGATGGACGAGACCCATCCGCAGGCGCCCCTCAATCCCTATGGGCGCACCAAGCTGATGGTCGAGCAGATGCTTCGGGACTTCGACCGGTATTCGGGGTTCCGCTCCGTGGCCCTGCGCTATTTCAACGCCGCGGGCGCGGATTTCGACGGCCGGATCGGCGAGTGGCACAGCCCGGAGACCCACGCCATTCCCCTGGCCATCGCCGCGGCCCAGGGCTCCAACGCCGGTTTCAAGGTCATGGGCCGGGACTACCCGACCCGCGACGGCACCGCCGTGCGCGACTACATCCACGTCCTTGACCTGGCCGAGGCCCATGTCCTTGCGCTGAAGCACCTGCTGGCGGGCGGGGCCACTGAGGTCTTCAACCTCGGCACCGGCACGGGATCGACCGTGCAGGAGGTGGTCGACGCCGTGGCCCGGGTCTCAGGCCGCCCCTTCGAGGTGGCCGACGCCCCCAGGCGGGAGGGGGACGCGCCGGCCCTGGTGGCCGACAATCGCAAGGCTCGCGAGATTCTCGGCTGGAGCCCCAGGTTCGGCCTTTCGGAAATCCTTGAAAGCGCTTGGAAATGGCACACACAAGGCCTTCCAGCTCTTCAACAGGCGCAGACATGATAGTTCTTGCCGCAGTGCACACTTTGGGCGCCTTAACAGGTGGCGCCGCGGCGCAACACCGCTCATAAGACGGCTCAACCCTGCGACGAAATCACTAGATCGGCCTAGGGTCAGAGGGTAAAGACTGCGACAACCGTAAGGGGCTGCAGCTTGTATTTTTCAGGCACGAAGAACATCACCCTCCAGAGTACGGGCCTAAACGGCCTGCAAGGGGGCGCGTTGTACTCAGAGTCCGCGGTAAAGGGCGGTCACAAGCTCAGCCTCGATATGTGTCGGTTTCTTGACATAGTCATCGCGCTGGCCGTGCTTCTATTCATCGCCCCGCTGATGCTGGTGATCGCCGGCCTCATCAAGCTGCAGGACGGCGGTCCGGCGCTGTTCCGCCAATCCCGCATCGGCCAGGGCGGCGAGGCGTTCTACTGCCTCAAGTTCCGCACCATGGTCACCGACGCCGAGGTCCGGCTCAACGCCCTGCTGGCTCGCGATCCTGAGGCCCGTCGGGAATGGGAGCTCGACCACAAGCTGCGGAAGGATCCTCGGATTACGGCCCTGGGCGCCTTCCTCCGCAAGTCGAGCCTCGACGAGCTGCCGCAACTGTTCAACGTCCTGAAGGGCGAGATGAGCCTGGTGGGGCCGCGGCCCATCGTAACGGCGGAAATCCCGCGCTATGGCCGTTGGTTCGCTCACTATTGCGCTGTTCGACCCGGGGTCACCGGCCTCTGGCAGGTGAACGGCCGCAACGACGTCTCCTACCGTCGCAGGGTCGCCTTGGACGTGCTCTATGCGCGCACAGTCGGCGTTCGGCGCTATGTGCAGATCATGGCCGCCACCGTGCCGGCCGTTCTCCTTCGCAGCGGCTCCTATTGAGCGATACGAGCTATCTGTCGTCTTCCGCGCGTCTTGCCTGCGGTCAGTAATAGTAAAATGCCGGGGCGGGGGCCTGGTGCGATATGTCTCAAGCATTCGATCTCGGCGATGACGCCCGGCTTGCGTCCGATCTGGCCCGACAGGCCGGGGTTCTGCTCCTCAAGGCGCGCGAACTGACCAGCATCACCGGCAAGCCCCTCGGCGCCCTGGGCGACGCGGTCGGCCAGCAGTTTCTCAGCCACTCCCTCCAAAGCCTCCGCCCGCATGATGCGGTCCTGTCGGAGGAAGCCACGGACGACGTCGCCCGCCTTGAGCGCTCGCGGGTCTGGATCATCGATCCCCTCGACGGCACCCGGGAATATTCCGAGGGCCGGGACGACTGGGCCATCCATGTGGCCCTCTGCGTCGATGGCGAACCCGTGGTGGGCGCTGTCGCCCTCCCCGCCCTGGATCTGGTCCTCGACACCAGCACCCCGCCGAAAATGCCGGACGCGCCGGACGGCTTGAAGATCCTCGTCAGCCGATCGCGCCCGCCTGAGGTCGCCAGCCGGGCGGCCGAAGTGCTCGGCGGCGAACTGGTCGGCATGGGTTCGGCCGGGGCCAAGACCATGGCCGTCGTCCGTGGCGAGGCCCACGCCTATGTCCATGCCGGCGGCCAGTACGAATGGGACTCCGCCGCCCCGGTCGCCGTGGCCCTGGCCGCCGGCTTCCACGTCTCCCGCCTCGACGGCGCCCCGATGGTCTACAACCAGAAGGACGTCTACATGCCCGATCTCGTCGTCTGCCGCCCGGAGCTCAAAGACCGGCTCATGGCGGCGGTGGCCTAGTCGATCGCCGGCAGATGCGCCCCGTCCATGCTTGCATAGGTCTTCTCAAGTCCCATCCGCAGGCTGGTCGCGGGACGCCAGCCGAGGCTGGAGAGGCGCGAGATGTCCATGAGACGCCGGCTGGCGCCGTCGGGCTTGGCGGCGTCGAAGACAATCTCACCGGCAAAGTCCGTGACCTCTGCGATCTCATGGGCCAGATCGGCGATCGTCACGTCAAAGCCGACCCCGATATTGACCGGCGCCTCGCCAGAGTAGCGCTCCAGAAGCGTCACACAGGCGTCGGCGGCGTCATCCACATAGAGAAACTCCCGACGCGCCCGGCCCGAGCCCCAGACCTCCACCGTCGCAGCGCCCGATCGGCCCGCGTCAGCGAAGCGGCGCATCAGCGAGGGCACCACATGGGCGTGCCGTCCCGCCGGCCGCGGATCAGGCCCATAGAAGTTCGTGGGCAGCGCGCTGATGAAATCGCAGCCGTGCTGTCGCCTGTAGGTCTGGCAGAGTTTGACCCCGGCGAGCTTGGCCAAGGCATAGCCCTCATGGGCCGGTTCCAGCGGCCCGCTCATGAGGACGTCTTCCTTGAAGGGCTGCGGCGCGTCGGGCGGGTAGACGGCCGCCGAGCCGATGAAGAGCAGCTTCTGGACGCCGGCGCTGCGGGCGGCCTCAATGGTGCTCGCGGCGATCAGCAGGTTGTCGAGGAGCACATCGCCGGGGCGGTCGAGATGCGCCTGGATGCCGCCGGCCGCCGCCGCGGCGATAATGGCCAGGTTCGGACCGGCGGCCCTGGCCCACGCGGCCGTCGCAGCCGGATCCCGCAGATCGAGATCCCGGCGGAGAGGCGCCAAGACCTGAGCTCCGGCCTGGGCGAGGCGCCGATGCAGCGCCTGCCCCAGCAGGCCGCCGGCTCCGGCAAGCCACACACGGCGACCGGCCAGGTCAAATCCTGTCATCTGAATTTCTCGTTCCCCAACTACATCGGCACGGCACGTTTATTGAGAAACTTCACCCGATGCGACATCCCTGATCCGAATTCGGACAGCGACCGGCGCAATTCCTACCGCGAAATCTTCGCACCATCAGGTGCAGGCAGACATCCCTTCGACGAGGTTAG
The DNA here is from genome assembly GCA_964515365.1 of uncultured Phenylobacterium sp. GTDB lineage: Bacteria > Pseudomonadota > Alphaproteobacteria > Caulobacterales > Caulobacteraceae > Phenylobacterium. The sequence goes on from CAZERE010000003.1 coordinate 47,233, forward strand.
TTTATGAGCAAGACAGCACTAGTTTTGGGAGCCGGCGGCTTCATCGGGGGACACCTCGTCAAGCGCCTCAAGCGTGAAGGCTTCTGGGTGCGCGGCGTTGACCTGAAGTTCAACGAATATGCCGAGACCCTGGCCGATGACTTCGTCATCGGCGACCTCCGCGATCCCTATGTGGTTCGGCAGGTGATCGACCGCCGTTTCGACGAGGTCTACCAGCTCGCCGCCGACATGGGCGGGGCCGGCTATATCTTCACCGGCGAGAACGACGCCGACATCATGCACAATTCGGCGACGATCAATCTGAACGTCGCCGACGCCTGCCATAAGCGCACGATCAAGCGGGTCTTCTATTCGTCGTCGGCCTGCATGTACCCCGCCTACAATCAGGAAGATCCCGACAACCCCAACTGCGCCGAAGACAGCGCCTATCCGGCGGCTCCGGACAGCGAATACGGCTGGGAGAAGCTTTTCTCTGAACGGCTGTTCCTCGCCTACAACCGAAACCACGGCATGCAGTCGCGCGTCGCGCGCTATCACAACATCTTCGGCCCCGAGGGCACCTGGTCCGGCGGCAAGGAAAAGGCCCCGGCGGCGCTGTGCCGCAAGGTCGCTGAAACCGCCACCGGCGGGACCATCCAGGTCTGGGGCGATGGCCTGCAGACCCGCTCCTTCCTCTATGTCGACGAGTGCCTTGAGGGGACGACCCGGCTCCTGCGCTCGGACTTCGAGGGTCCGGTGAACATCGGCTCCGAAGAGATGGTCACGATCAACCAGCTGGCCCACGTCATCATCGACATCTCCGGCAAGTCGATCGACCTGGAGAACATCCCCGGCCCCACGGGCGTGCGGGGTCGGAACTCGGACAATCGGCTCATCCAGGAGAAGCTCGGCTGGGCCCCGTCTCAGACGCTCCGCTCAGGGCTGGAGACCACCTACGAATGGATCGAGCGCCAGGTTCGGCGCAACGACGCCCGCAAGGTGGCCTAGGGCGCGCTCGCGGGCCGGAGGGGCGCCCGCCCGATTACGGGCGCCCCTTCCGCCTTTCGATGGCGCGCTGGAACACATTTTGGAAGCGCGCAGCGACCGCCGTCACATCGAAATTGGTCTCTGCATAGGTTCGCCCGGAGATCCCCATGGCTGTTCGGAGTTCACCATCGTCATGCAGGCGACGCGCAGCAGCAATGAGCCCCTTGGCGTCGCCGGCCTCCACGACGACGCCGGCGCCCGCGTCAGCCAGGATGCGCGCGGCCAGGTTCTCGCGGGGCGCCGAGAGGATGATGGGCCGGTGCGCGCAGAGATAGCTCAACACCTTGGAGGGAACGGAAAACCGTCCGGCATCCTCCTCGAGCAGCGCGATGACCACGTCGGCCGAGCCCAGGACCTCAGGCAGGACCTCCATCGGCTGAAGAGGCAGGAGGCTCATGTTCGGCCGGGGATTCGCCGCGAGTTCAGCCCGCAGCATGTCGGCGCCCTGGCCCGCGGCGACCACGGTCACCACAACCGTCGGATCGGTCGCGAAGGCGTCCGCCAGCGCCGTCAGCACCAGGGGATCGTGTTTGAGACCCAGCGTCCCCGAATAGAGGAAGTTGAATCGTCCCTCGAGACCTTGCGCCGCCGACCAGTTGTTCGCCCGCGGGCGAACAGGCAGGGAGTCGAGTGCGCCCCAGTTGGGAATGATTTCCAGTTCGGCGTTACGCACCTTGAGCTCAGCCAGGCCGCTCAGGAAATCGTCGCTGATCAGCACGATGGCGTCGCTGCGCCGAAGCTGACCCGCCTCAAGGTGCTCGTACCACGCCGCCACCGCCGCCCCTGCGCCGAACCATTTGCGCCCCAGGATGCGCTTCACCGCCAGGCTGTAGAAGTCCTGCATCCAGAACACGAAGGCCGCGCCGGCCGCTTGCGCGGCCCGCATCAAAGGCTCCTGCGCCTCCACCGGCGTGTTGCCGGAGATCACCACATCGGGCTGAAAGGCGGCGATCCGGGCGCCCGCTTCCCGACCGTAGCGAATGTCCATCGCCCGCCGCTGGAACAGCTTTTCCTTGGAATAGGCGCCGTCGAGATCGATGGCGTCGACGGAAAACCCCGCGGCATCGTCAGCCCGAACAGAAGCATCGCCCTTCGGTCCGGCATCACCGGCAAAGTAGAAATGCCGGACAACGTGCCCCTCCCTCGCCAGCTGGCGGGAGAGTTCAAACTGAAATGGATGACCTGCATAGTCATGAACGGCGATGCGCATCGCTTGTCTGCCTCAAGTGTCGATAATTCAGGACACCATCCACTCATTGGGCCGGTTTTCAACTAGATTTTTCATTATTTACTTCGGCCTGAAAGTTTTTCGTGATTAGAGAACGTTTTCGGCCTGCCCTCGAACGCTTGGACGATCAATGACATCGATGCACACCACACCCACTACGAAGCCCCGCGTCGCGCTCGTCTCTGGCTTCTGGGGCCAGAACATCGGCAACGCCTTCTTCAATATCGGCGGAAAGTGGATCCTGGAGCAGGTCTTTGGGGAGGGGAACGTCGCCTTCATCCAGGACCAGCCCGGCTATCGGACCTTTCACGACCAGTCCAAGGGCAATCCGGCCAACGACATCGAGCTGCTGCAGTACCTGGACGTGGACTACATCGTCCTGCAGGGGCCGCTGCTGACCACCGGCTTCGCCCAGCTCTGGCGGCCGACCTTCAAGGCGCTCACCGCCCGGGGCACGAAGATCATCCTGCTGGGGGCGGCCTTCTTCAAGTTCCGCGACGAGGAGTACGCCGCGGCCAAGGCCTTCCTGCAGGAGTTTCCGCCGGCCGTGATCAGCACCCGGGACTCGCGAAGCTACGAGCAGCTAAAGACCTGGGACCTCGCCATGCCCCTGTATGACGGCATGGACTCGGCCTTCTTTGCACCCAAGGCCTATACGCCCTTCGCCCTGACCGCGCCGCCCTATGTGGCCCTGAACTTCGACCGCTATCTGGAGCCCACCATTACGCTCGGCGCCTCGGCCAAGGCCGGAGCGGACTTCAGCTTTGAGCGGAACGGCAAGATCTGGAGCCTGGAGGTGCCCAAGCTCTCCTCCCGGCTGGCCCACCGCAGCAAGGTCCAGGCCTATCTCGGCCACCTGATCGACCGGCGCAAACTGCCCACCGAGATCGACGGCCTGATGGTCATGAGGCCCGAGCACCGGGTCAATCCGCACATGACCTACAAGATTTACCAGCACCCCAACGCCGTGGCCTCGGACGAGCCGTGGACCTATTTCAACATCTACGCCAACGCCGACCTGGTGCTGGCCGACCGGGTGCATGCCTGCGTCGCCGCGCTGGCCTATGGCCAGACCGCCATGCTGTTCACCCCCTCCCCCCGCCAGGCGCTGTTCGCCCGCGTCGGCGCCACCGAGATCCGCAACCGCCCGGTCTCCATCGACCTGGCCTGGCTGGAAGACGAACGCCAGAAGGAAGTGGCCTGGCTGAAGGGCCAGGTCTGAGCGGGGACCGCCGCGCCCCTTGACGGGGCGCGCGCTCAGCTCCGCCGCCGCGCCAATCCGGCCTCATAGGCCGCCACATGGACGTCGGCGCACACATTCTCGTCCAGGTGCTGCAGCGCATAAGTCCGGGCGCTGCGGCCCATCCTGGTCCGGGCCGCCTCGTTCTGGGCAAGATCCAGCACATGCTCGGCCATCTCATCGACCGTCCGGGAGCGGTTCAGGTAACCGACCTCGCCGTCCTCGACAAAGTCGGCCATCGAGCCCACTTCGTTCACAACGACGGGCATTCCCGTAGACATCGCCTCGGCCGTCACCACGGAAATGCCTTCGCCGTGGGATGGAAGGACAAATATGTCGAACGCGGTCATGTAGCGGTCCACCTTCGATCCGGGCTCGACAAATTTCACAATGTCGGCCTCGACCAAGCCATAGCCATCGGCCCGATCCACCACTTCTGACTGGTAGTAATCCCGGTGATGGGGAAGCCACCCGCCACAGATGGCGTAACGTAGACGCGCATCCCGCCCTTTCAGCCGTTCAGCCACCTCGACGACGGCCTGATGGTTCTTGTTCGGTCCACGACCGCCCACGGTCGCAACAACCAGCTCATCGCCGGTCCAGCCGAGCTCCTGGCGCACCTCGGCGCGGACCTCGTCGTTCGGCGCATATCGTGTGGTGTTGATCGGCGCGAAGAAGACGAAAATCCGCTCGCGAATCCGGTTCAGGCCAGGATGCTTCTCGATCACCGTGTGGCCGGCCGTCATCACCGAATGGGCCATCAGACGCACCAGGGGCGTGAAGACCTTCTTCAAGGCAAGAGGCGGCTGGTCGCTATGCAGCTGCCAGACCACGGTCTTGCCCATCAGGCGCCCGGCGAAGGCGCTGTGGAAATGCATCAGACCGCAGACCTGAACGATCTCGATATTCTCCGTCCGGATAAGCCGGCACAGACGGAAGATATCCAGCGGGATCGTCAGCAGGAATTGCAGTTGGACGATGGGATTCAGGGTCTTCCTGATCCGCCGCAACGGAATTTCGGCCACGCGGACGCCCGAACGCTCCAGTCGCTCACGTCCATTATCCCGCCCGGTCTTTGGCAGCACCACAGTCCAGCGCCAGCCGCGGGCTTCGCAGAGCGGCGCGACCCTTTCCATAATCGTGTGGATGCCGCCCCATTCCGGGGCATGGATCACGGACAGAACATTCATCTCTAATTTCCCCTCACGGCCGCTCGAAAGCCTGCGTCACGGCCGCCCGCATACGCCCATACCTCACGGCGAACTCATCGCTATCCAGGTCAACATCGGCCGGCGTCGCCCGGCTGACGGACTCATTCGGATGCGCCATATCAATGATGCAGTTGCGCCCCAGGTCGTGGTCATCGACGAAGTGCTGCAACTTCTCGTTATATGGAATAATCATCATCGGCACGTTATGTAACGATGCCAGTATCGCCGAATGGTATCGACTTGCGACGACGATGTCGCAGCGCGACATGTCGTCTATCAAGGCCGCCAGACCAATAGATCTCTTGACGATGCGGCGTCCCGCGCCGGCCGCACCTAAAGATCCCGCCAGTATGTCGGAGCTTTCAAGATCCGACTCCTTTTCGTTGTCCTTGAACGCATAGATGCTGAACTCGGCGGCGGGATACCGGCTGACGAGCGCCACGCCCAGCTCGCGCCAGAACGCCCCGTTATCCGCGACCAGGCCATAGGGCGACAGATCGATGGTCGAGACGCCGATCCGGCCCACCTCGGCGTCAGGCGCGAGCCGGGCTCGCTGACGTCCGGCCGGCCGCAGGGCATAGGCCAGATCCACCCCGAGGACCGCCTGCGCATGGCCCGCCGCCCTCAACAGGCGCAGGGACTGCTCATCCCGGACGACGAGCACCGCACAGCAGCTCATGGCGATCTTCGACAACAGGCGCGTGTACCAGGTGGTTATCCGGCCCGCGCCCACCCCGATCGCCGAGACCTTCTTGCCCAGAAGCCTGGGCGCCGCATAGAGCGCGCAGAGCTTGATATAGCGCAGCAATATGGTGCGATGGGACACGCCCTCATACTCATCATGGAACGAGGTCCCGCCCACGCGCACGACGAAATCGCTCGCCAGGATCGCGCGCAGGGCGTTGGGCAGGCTCGCCTTCAACACTGACACCCCGGCCCTCGACCCGACATCCACGGCCCGTGGGTCGCGCGCGAGGATCGTCACCTGCACGTCCGGCCGCACCAGGCTGAGCAGCCCGGCCAGCATGGCGTCGTCCCCCAGGTTCTCGCCGCCGAGATAGCCGAACAGGACGGCGCGCCCGCCGACCCCGGCGCCTGTCGGTTCACTCATCTGGCGTGGCCACGGCGCTCGAACCGCCGCGCCTCTGATGCCGCAGCGCAACCCAGTAGAACATCGTTACTCGTCCGGCTCTCAATTAGAGATATACAGGCGAACCCTTGGAGGGCTCAATCTGGGGCCATTCTCTTCAGCAATGGCCGCCCCCAACGGAAGGTCTAACCAGAGCAATGCCTCTTTACAGCGTGGCCGTGAAAGAGAATATATGTTTCCGTTTTCCGCCCGAGAGATTTTTTTAAATGGCCCTACCTCATTTTCTTATTATCGGGGCGATGAAGGCGGGAACCACCACACTGTACGACGACCTCGGCCAGCATCCAGCGGTTTGCATGTCCTCGCAGAAGGAGCCGGAGGGTCTGCTGCATATCGATGCGCCGGGCGGCCTCGAGCGCTACGAACGCAGTTTTCGCGCCGCACAGCCTGGACAGCTGACCGGAGAGGCCTCCACCGCCTATGCGAAGCGGCCGGAATTTGAGGGCGTGGCCGAGACTGCGGCGCGCATCCTCGGTCCGGACCTGAAGATCATCTACATCATGCGCGACCCGGTTAAGCGGATCGTCAGCCAGTATCAGCACGAGGTCGGGCTGGGTCTTGAGGCCCGCCCCTTCGAGATCGCCGTGCGGGAAGACCCCCGCTATGTCGCCTTCAGCCGATATGACTATCAGCTGGAACCCTGGCGGGCCGCATTCGGCTCAGATCACATCCTCTGCCTGCGGTTCGAGGACTATGTTCAGGACCGCGCCGGAACACTGTCCCGGGTGGCCGAGTTCCTCGGCCTGGACAAGGCGGGTCTGCCCACGGCGTTCGGCGGCGCGCGCAACGCCTCGGCCGAGAAGCCCATCGCCAAAGGCGCATGGCGCGGCCTCATGCGATCCGGCTTCTATGTCGACCACATCAAGCCGCTACTCAGTTCCCAGACCCGAGACCGCCTGAAGCAGTGGCTGTTGCCCGTCGCGCAGAACACCCCCGTCACCCCGAGCGACGACATCGTCCAATGGCTGCGGGCAAGCCTCACCGCAGCCGATCATGGCGCCTATCGTGATGCGCGTTCTGCAGGCTAAACACCTGATCCTGCTGTAAATTCTAAGCCGCGCGCAACCGACGCCGCCGCGGCGCGCCCCCGGATGGCTGATGCCGGGCGTGGGCTTTCAGCTCACCGCGCCCAGGAGTTCGCTGTAGGTCTTGGGGGCGGGCCCCTGCCCCCCCAACTTGGCCAGCGACTGGGGCGCCAGGGCTTTCAGCAATAGCTTCGTCGCATTTCGCGGCCTCAGGGCCCCGCCGCGGTAGGCGTTCAGGACGAGCCCGACGGCCCGCCACCGCAGGCCCGCGGCGGCATATTTCGGCGCCCCAAGGCGCGCGAGGAATGCCAGTCGCGCACGCTCGCTCAAAAGCGGGCTGATGAACTCGAAGGCCTCGAGGGTTTCCCGGTATTTGTCGCTGCGGCGGAAACGCCCCCCGGTCATGGTTATGTCGAGCACGGCCAGGGCTTGAGGCAGGAACACAAGCCTGGCGCCGGCCGCGGTCATTCGCGCCAGGAAGTCGAAGTCCTCATGCCGCCGCAGGCCCTCCCTGAATCCCACGCCCTGGCCCAAGGCCGTAGGAAACAAGCAGGCGCTCAGGTGGATCAGCCCCCCCCTGAGGAAGACGTAATCGCCATAGGTCTCGCCCGCCAGGGGCCCGCCGGCCGGCGCCTGCCAGGCCCGCTCGCCCTTCACATAGGTGATCTGCGAAAAGATGATGTCCCCTGGATGTGAGACGGCCTTGGACAGACATCGCTCGACCTTTTCCGGGAGATAGATGTCATCGTCGTCCAGGAAACAGAAGAAGTCGCCGGTCGCCGATTGAAGCGCACGGTTTCTGTTGGCGACAACGCCGCCATTCTTCTCCGCCGCAACCAGCTTAATCCTTGGGTCATCGAACTCAGCCACCAAGCCGGCGACATCGTAGGATGAGGCGTCGTCACAGACCAGGATCTCAAGATCCGTGCATGTCTGTTTCACGACACTGGAGATCGCACGACGCAACATGCCTGGACGATTATACGTCGTAATGGCGACTGTGACTTTCAACGCCGATGCCCCTCAAGTCTGAAGGCTGATCGACTGCGATTCATGCCCATAAAGCGGATCAGGTACAGGACAATCACCAACGGCAACAAGGCAAACATCATCAAAATAATGATGCGCGAAAAGTTGGCGTTCATCAGTCCGTAGACGAAGGGCATTAGTGAAACATATAGCACGACGGCGATCTTGTTATTCGCCAGAAGCGGGCGAAATGCATCCCAGACGGCCCGTATCATGACACCGAATAGCAACGATATCATCAGATACCCGATGATCCCGAAGTTCATATAGCCCTCAGCCATAAGGCTCGGCGGGCGGCCGGTCAGGCGCGTCGTCTGACCCAGCACCTGCTCCTTCACCATCTTGCCCAGGCTGATGTCAGGCTTGTCCGGCCACAACGAGCGTGGAACCGGAAAGGAGAGCCAGCTGAAGAAGGAGGAGCCGTACAGGTAATCCATCCGCTCTGGCACATTGCCCAGGATGTGGGACGTCCCAGAGATCGACAGCCCGTTGCCCGCGGCGCCAAGGGCGACAATGGGGTTGTTGAACGAATCCACCCGACGCGACAGCTCACCGCCCTGAGCGGCCTGACGCAGCGACGTCATCGCCGAGAAGGCCACCAGCACCACCACGGCATAGACGACAAGGGAGCGGAGTTTCAGTCGGTCATAGACCATGGCGACGATGAACAGGGCGATGAAGGTGTTCATCACCTGCCCGCGTTGGCTGCTGACAAATGGGATCAGGACGCTGCCCGCGATCAAGACGACCAGCGCCGCTGCGATCTTGAGCGGCATACGACGATAGATCGAGAAGGCCGACGCGGCGACAAAGGCGACGATCGCGACGTTCAGGGCGGACACCACCCTGGCCAGGCCCTGGTCGCCGCCTTCCAGGTCGCGTTTCCGCGAGATCGCATCGAGGTCGCCGCCGACGGCGCTGACCGCGAGCAAGCCCGACATGATCCAGACCAGGGGAATGGCGACGGCGATGACCGCCGTGAGCCGCGAGGGCGAGACACTTATGTCCTGAAAGAGTCTCATCTCTTCGAGGCGTATGCGAGGGGTCGGAAGACAACTGCCGATCCCCACCAGGGTCAGGGACACAAGTATCCAGATCCCCCCATTGATGAAATGGGCATAGGGTTCGCCATTCGTGACCAGGTCCCATCGCGGTCCCATCCCATAGGCGATAAAGCTCGCCCCAAGGGTTGTTCCGACAATTATCGATGGCAGAAGCAGAAACGTGGGCTCGATGAAGGATAGAGGCCGCCGCGAGAGGATGACGGGCAGGCCGAAAGCCCCCGGCGCCAGTATCCCAAGGCCAAACACCACATGGCGTTCTCCGTTGGGGGTGACGAGGCCGAAGAAGACCAGCGCAAATCCAGCAAGGATGCTAAGCAATGAAATGGCTGTTAGAAAATGCCTCGCCAAGAAACCACTCCAAGCAGCCACTCAAGGTGGCGAAAGCGTTGCGGGGCCAGCAACCGGAATTCCAGGATGCCGCATTTCGCCCCGTTAATACAGGCCGCCCCTAGTCCAGGTCCAGTCTTTCCGCTGTAGCGCTCGCCCAGGCGAGGCCCCCTCTCGGGATCTCCCACGCAGGGCGCATCGCGGCCTGCCGGGTCAGGCCTGCGCCCCCTTCGGGCGAGCCCTCAAGAACCTCCGCAACACCGGCGGCGTCCCTTCAACCAGGGCGCCATAGGCCGCAGGCGCCGCCACCGGCACCACAAACCGGACGGCCAGGCCATAGATCAGCACGCCGACCGGCACCCCGGCGCATAGACGAAGCCAGGCGGGCGCCGCCTCCAGCACGACCATTCCCCCCCAGACGACCGCGGACATCAGCAGGGCCGGCAAGGCGAATGGCGCAATGGCGCCCACGGTGCCGCGCAGGGGCACCCCGATGACCCGGCGGGCGAGGAAGGCGCTGGCTGGAATGGAGAAGGCTCCGCGCGCGACAAAACCCACGGCGGCGAAGTAGATGCCGAAGAGGGCCCCGATCGAGGTCGTGACGAGACTGAAAAGCGCGCCCTTGATGCTCAGTCGCGCCGCCAGCCCCGCGGAGCCCTCGACGATCAGAAGGGGGTAGAGCACCGGCCCGATCAGCGAGGAGAACACGCCCAGGCACAGGATCGAGGAGATCACGGCCGCGTCTCTCCATTCGTTCCCCATAACCTCATAGATCGCGATCGGCGCGATCGCCGCGGCGCCGAGAAAGACCGGACAGACCACAGCGGCGTAGACGCTCAGCGCCTTGATGAATTTCTGGTCTGCGCCGGCCTTCGATCGCGAGAAGGTAGGCAGGAGCATCTGATTGATCGGGGACACGACGGCCTGGGTCAGGAACTGATTCACCTGGCTGCCGACGCGGAACTGCGCGGCGGCGTTCACGCCCACCAGAGCTCCGACGATGAGCTGAGCGATCCTCATATACCCGCTGGAGATGGTCGCGCTCAGCATGATGGGCATAGCGAAGCTGATCTGCTCCCGCGCCAGGGCCATGTCGAAGATCATGGATGGCCGCCACCGCCCGAGCACCAGGACCACGAAGAACATGCCAAGCGCTTCGATGAAGCTCAGGGCGACCACCGCCCACCCGCCGGCCCCGGCGATCGCCAGCAGGACAGCAGACGTCGCCGCCAGCACAGAGGCCACCAGTTGGGCCACCGTAAGAATGCGGTGCCGGAAGTCTCGCTCGATGAGCGCTTCCTGGATCGACGAGATGGCGCCGATCAGCACGACGCCAGCGGTGACCTGAAGATAGGAAATAATCGATGTCGCGCCAAACAGGGCGCCCGCGAGAGACGACAGGCTCAGAAGCCCGCCCGCCAGGACCAGGCCCAGCAGGGCGTTGGTCCAGAACGCTGTCGAGGTGATCTCGGTGGTGAGGGTCTTCGACTGGATCACATAGTCGCGCAATCCGCGCGTCACCAGGCCGCGCAGAAGGACCGCCATGGCCACGGCGATCGACGCCGCGCCCAGATCTTCAGGCCCTATGATGGCGGCGATAACAAAGAACGCCCCGGTATTGGCCGCCTGACGGCCGCCAAAGCGAGCCACCAACCATAGTGCGCTACGCGCGGAGCGCTCTGCGAGCTTCATTTAGCGCCGGGCGCCGAGCGCTTCGGCCACCCGCAAGCCCGCCGACTGCGCCCGCTCCCGCAGCCCCGGAAGGCGGGCGACCAGCACCTGTCCGAGCTCCTGCTCCTGCGACGCCATGTGCGCCGTCAGTCGCCACAACTCGTCGGCCGTCACCTTGCGCGCGTCGAGCACCAGGTCCTCGTGGCCGAAGGCGTCACGGTTAATGCCGCGCGCCTTCACGCTGTAGGACAGGGATATCGTCGGGCGCCCCGACGACATGGCCGCGATGGTGGCGTGCGTCCGGGCGCCGACGAACAGATGGCAGGCGGCGATGATGGCCTTCAGCTGACTCGCGTTCAGCTGGGCGTCCACAAGCCTCACCCGGTCCTCGTCCTTGAATGCCTGATGGACGGCCCTCAGCACCTTGCGATCGTCGTTCACCCCTTCGCCTGAAAGGGGGAAGACGTGGGGGATCAGCACCACGCCGAAATCCGTCTCTCGCAGGATGGTTTTCACATAGGCCTGGGCGACCTCCACCAGGCTCTCCCGCCCCTGGGCGGCTCGGTCGGCCTCGACCAACGGGCTGATGTTGAGCCCCAGAATCCTGGAGCCTGGCGGGAGATCGATCTCGACGGACGTCGCGGGCTTGAGCACGAAGGCCGGATCGGAGACCCGCGTCACGTTCTTCAGGCCATGATCCTGCAAGTACTTGGCCGTGAGCTCGTCTCTGATGAACAGGTCCTGCATTCTTGCCAGATGACGAAAGGCCGTGGGTTCGAACGCCGGCGTCTTGGAGAAGGGTCCGACGGACGCGCCCCAGAGGAAGGTGGGCTTGCCCTTGTTCATCGCCGCGGAGTCGTGGGACATGACGCGGATCGGAAATCTGTAGTCGAGTGAATACATATCACCGCCTACGGAAATGACGGCGTCACTGCTGTCGATCGCCGCCGACACCTCCCGGCTGATGGGAAAGGGCCAGGGCTGAGACTGAGCGCCGGGAAACCGCGCCAGCACCTCCTGCCACGCCCGTTGGATCCTGGGCTGCGCGCCGGAGCCGACAAACTCCACCCCCCGTTCCCGGGCCTCGGGCCACTGGCGCGCGTCAAGCCCAGGCTCGTCGGACGGCACGAGAAAACGGCTCTCGCCGAACGACTTGGTGAGTATGTCCACCGTGGACCTGACAATGGCCTCGCAGCCGCGGTTCGAGAATGTTCTCTGCCCCGTAAAATAAAAGGTCCGACCCATCTAGATTTCCTTGAGAACTTCGGGAAGCGGCTTACGCATCGAACGGCAGACTTCGAACTCGGACCTGAGTTCTCCGACAGCAATGTACATGATGACATTGTCGGCGTCGGCTATGGGCATCCTGGCGCGCAACGCCTTGTCGGCGTCAGGATTCTGACTCCAGTTCAGACAGCAGGAACCAATGGCTCTGGAATGCAGGGCAAACACCAAAGCCATGGCGAACATGCCCCCATCGATCCAAGCCTGGTACCGCTCTCCTGACGTATTGAAGGCCGATAGATCAGAGGTGACGATCACCAGATTTTCGATCTGGTCGGAAAATCCGCGGTTTCCGTTTTGAAGAGCTAGAGCCCTGTCTATGACGCTCTTATCTTGGATCAGATAGCATTTCGCCGACTGCCTGTTGCAGACCGATGGGGCATACATGGCTTCGGTTACGCATTGTTCGAAGGTTGATACCGGGATCACCCCCGGTTCGAACTCTCTGACACTATGGCGAGACCTCACAAACCGTCCAAAATCTATCTGGCCGTCGCGCTCGATATCGGCCTTGCGAACCGTTTGAACGCCGCCACGCTCTTCCGTCCCCTGCCAGGCGCCCCTGAGATCGCCCAACGCCTTGAGCAGGCCGGCGCTGCCTTCGGGCGGCTCAAGATGCTCATGGAACTTGACATAGGCCGCTATGCTCCCGAGGGCGGCCTCGCGGAAGGCCGAAGATTTTCCGAACTCGGACTCCAGCATTCGCAGCACCTTGCGAAGCACCGGCTGACCGAAGAAAGGTCTGGGAGAGGGCAAGCTCAATCCCTTTTCGACCTTATGGTATTCCTTTATCAGGATCGCGTCGAACTGGTTTTGGTTTCTGAACTTCGGCCTGATAGCAGCGTAATTCGAAAACCTGACGAAGTCATATATCGCGCCACGCGCCAAGCGCATCAAGACGAGGTTGTGCCGGACGATCGCCTTCACCTGGGATAACATATTCATATTTTTCTCGGTCGCCGAGGTTCAGGCTACAAACTCAGATCGATGCGCAGGTGGCTCAGGTTATACCTGGAAACATCATGCAAGCTGCCGCCAGGTGATAGAATGAGCTGGCCGGCGCTGGCTCGCTTCGGAAACGCCCCCCAGCCTCGCAGGTATCACCCCAGACGCCCCGCGCCTGCGTATCGAGGTAGCGAACCAGGGCGCGCGCCGGCGCCAGGGCGTCCTCGCCCAGGATCAGCGCGGCCTTCAGCCATTCGGTCTGCGGCCACAGGCGGGCGTTGGCGTCGCGCACGGTGAAGTCGTCGTTCAGGGCGTTGATGGCGACGCCCCGCTGGGCGTCGACGCCCCGAAGGCCAGCGGCGTAGAGGCGCTGCGCGGCCTGGCGGCAGCGGTCCTCGCCGGTCCGCCCCGCCCAGCGTTCCAGCAGCCAGGCCCATTCGAACTGGTGGCCAGGCTCGATGAGGCGACCGTCCTCGCCGGGCGCCGGCGCCCAGTCGGAGTCGAAGAATTCCCGCAGGAAGCCGCCCTCGGGATCGATGAAGCGGGTCAGGGCCAGCTCGACGATCTCGGCGGCCAGGGCCTGCCACTCAGGACCGCCGCCGCTCTCGGCCCAGGCCATGGCGGCCTCGAGCAGGTGCATGTGGGCGTTGGCCTGGAAGGGATGGGCGCCTTCCTCGCGGAAGCCGCCGGCCGGGTGGCGCATGACCTGGAGGGCGGCGAGCAGGCGCTGCGCCTCGGCGGCCAGATCGGTATGGCCGGGATCGGCCTGGTTCAGGGTCGCCATAGCCAGCAGGGCGAAGGCCTGGTCATAGAGGGCCGCGGTCTCGTCGATCGGCTCGCCCTCGTTCGACACCACCGCGCGGAACAGGCCGTCGGGGCGACGATAGCGGGCCAGGAAATAGTCCATCCCGTGCCAGGCGGCCTGACGCCAGGGACCCTGCCAGCCCATCAGGCCGGCGGTGGCGTAGACGAAGGTCTGCCGCGTCTGGACCCGGGAGCGCCGCGGGGCCTCCACCGGCGCGCCCTCCGGGGTAAGCGCCTCACGGAAGCCGCCCCGCACATGGTCGGCGCCCAGGGTCCACCACAGCGGCAGGGCGCTGGTCCTCAGCCACTGGTCGAACCAGGCCGCGGCCTCGGTCGTGGTTTGGAACGGCGGGGCCGGCGCCGCGACCTCGCGGCCCTGGGCCTTCAGCTGATCGACGGCGGTCTTCACCTGCTGGCTGGACGCCAGGTCGCAGACCAGGACCTGGCCGCCATCGACCACCACGGCGAGGTCCTTGGCCCCCACCAGGGTCACCTGAATCCCCGACGGCGCGCGGACCAGGCAGTCGGTTGACCCGACCATCAGCGCCTCGCCCCGGACGGCGTTGCCCGCGGCGTCCTTGTCGCTGGCCAGCCAGACCGCGTCCCAGGCCCCGAGGTCGGACCAGGCGAAATCCACGGGCAGGACGGCCGCACGCTGGGTCTTCTCCATGACCGCATAGTCGATGGAGATCTTGGGCGCGGTCCGAAAGGTTTCGGCCAGAACACTCTGGCCCGCGGCGCACGGCCCCACGGCGGCGCGGACGGCCTCGGCGATGGCCGGCGCGAAGGCGTCCAGTTCGCCCAGAAGCACGTCGGCGGCCACGACGAAATTGCCGCTGTTCCAAAGGTATCCGGCCTCGATATAGGCCTGCGCCGTGGCCGCGTCGGGCTTCTCGACAAAGGCCTGGACGGGGCGCACCTGTCCGCTCGCCTCGCCGGGGGAAATATAGCCGTAGGCCGTCGAGGGGCCGTCTGGCCGCATGCCCAGGGTGACGATCTGGCCCAGGCGCGCGGCGTCAACGCCCACAAGCGCCGCGGCGCGAAAGGCTGCGCCATCGGGCATGTGGTGGTCGGCGGCGACCACGACCGCGACCCCGTCCGGGTCGCGCCCGGCGATCCAGGCGCAGGCCGCCGCCATGGCCGGGGCGGAGTCCCGGGGCTCAGGCTCCAGGAGGACCGTGGCCGAGACGCCGATCTCCCTCAGTTGGGACGCGATCAGCTCGGCATGGGCGATCCCGGCCACGATGACCATGTCGCCAGCCTCGCCCAGATCGGCGACCCGCAGGACAGTGTCCTGGAACATGGAAAGCGCGCCGATCAGGGGAAGGAACTGCTTGGGATGAGACGGACGCGACGCCGGCCAGAGGCGCGAGCCGGAGCCGCCGCACATGATGACGGGATAGATGGCCAACTGAAGTCTTCCCCCGCACTGCGGCGTGTCGCGCGATGGGAGCCAGATACACTCCATCGCACGAAAAAGCGCCGGCTCTCGGTTAGCGTGCAAATCCCGCGCCGGCCAAGCCTAAAGCCGCTCATTCTGCGCGGCGGCTGCTTATCGGCTGAATTTATTGCGTACACATCACAGGCGGCTCGGGTTCCTTGCGCGAACTCTGCGCATCTGGCCTGAGCGCCCTAGCCGTAGAAGGCGCGCCGCCAGGCGACGAACCGCGGTATGCCCTCTTCCAGCGACACCTTGGGCGCATAGCCGGTGAGCGCCGCGAGCCTGGAGATGTCGGCATAGGTGGTCGTCACGTCCCCGGGCTGCATGGGCAGGAACACCTTCTGCGCGGTCTTCCCCAAGGCCTCTTCCAGCACCGCGATCATGTCCATCAGGCCGACGGGCCGACTGTCGCCGATATTCAGGATCCGGTTCACGCCAAGCTCTGGGGGATGGTCGAGGGCGCCGATCACCCCATCGACGATGTCGTCGATATAGGTGAAGTCCCGGGCCATCTGTCCCTGTCCGAACACCTCGATGGGCTCGCCGGCCAGGATCTTCTCGGTGAACGAGAAATAGGCCATGTCGGGCCGGCCCCAGGGGCCATAGACGGTGAAGAACCTCAGGCCGGTCTGCGGGAAGCCATAGAGCTTGCCATAGGCGTGGCTCATCAGTTCGCACGCCCGCTTGGTCGCCGCATAGAGCGAGACCGGCGCATCGACGGCGTCCTCCTCGCGAAAGCCGGCGCCGGCGCCGGGTCGGTCCCCATCGACCCAACTGGATGAGGCATAGACGAGATGCTCGAAGCCTGGCGCATGGCGGCAGGCCTCCATCACCGAGAGATGGCCCGCCAGGTTGGAGCGCTCATAGGCGAAGGGGTTTTCGATCGAGTGGCGCACGCCGGCCTGGGCGGCCAGATGCACCACGCGCCGGGCGCCGCTCTCCGCCATCAGGGCCGCGAAGGCCGGCGCGTCGGCGATATCCATGCGCACCATGCGAAACGCCGGATGGGGCTCCAGCCGCGCCGCCCGGGCCGCCTTCAGGGCCGGATCATAATAGGCGTTGAACTCATCGACGCCGACCACGGCCTCCCCCCGCGCCAGCAGGCGCTCGGCCACGTGCATGCCGATGAAGCCGGCCGCG
>CAZERE010000003.1:63827-78238 GCA_964515365.1 uncultured Phenylobacterium sp.
CGCGCCGGTGACGATGACAGGCGCCGCCATGGCCAAGCTAGGAACTCCCTCTCACGGCCCGGCGCAGAACTGCCGGGGCCGCGCAGGGGTCGCATGAAATCACGGCGAGGTGAAGCTCGCCTCGCGGTCACCGTCAGTCTGACTTGTGCTCAGGCTTATCCTTGCGGGAGGTGGACGCTATGTCCTCCAGCTCCTTCTCGCTCATCGACTTGACCATCGACTTGGAGGCGCCCTTCAGGTCGGATTTCGGCGTGTCGCCCCGTTTGGCCGACAGGGCGGCGCCGGCGGCCTTTTGCTGGGCGGCGGATTTAGCGGGCATGTCGCATCTCCTGACAGGATCTGATGCGAAACCAACCGGCCGCGGCGGCGCGAGGTTCCCATGGCCATCGGGCCAGGGTGGTGCGGACGGCGGGAATCGAACCCGCACTTCCTTTCGGAAAACAGATTTTCGTACCACTTCGACTTTCGCCGCCCGCCCGGTCGCCCAGGCTGTTCGTGGTCTGGACTATCCCTTCGCCCTAGCCGCAATGGCCTTAGGCGCCGCCCGTCTAGTCTCTACACCTTCCTCCGGCGGACCGGAGGCTTGGCTCGGGATTAGCCTAGGTCGCCCCTTAGCCTTCCCCGAATTTGAGCGGTTCTACGCCGCGGATTTCCCCGCGGGCACTCTGAAGTCAAAGTCTGCTGCGTCTACCAGTTTCGCCACGTCCGCATGGGTCAGGTCGTGCCACAGCCGCGGGCGACGCGCGAGAGGCAAGTGCGCGAAAGCGTTCGGCGAAAGGCTGGCTTAACCCCGGCCAGCCTAGGTTTGGTGCCTCACAAGCGGCGACGGACGGATCAAGTGGAACGGCGCAGATCTCCCCGCCCCTCTGTCCGGGGGGTCAGCCGTCCCCGGACCAGGGTCGCCGTTCTGGGCGGTGAGATCGACCTGGCCCGCCCCGAAGAGGTGATGGCCATCCTCACCGACTGGGTGGCGGCGGGCGCGCCGCGGCTGATCGCCAACCACAACCTGCACAGCCTCTATCTTCTCCGGAAGCGGCCCGAGCTGGCGGCCTTCTTCGCCGAGGCCGACCTCATCGAGGCGGACTCCACGCCCCTGCTGGCCTTCGCCGGCCTGCTGGGTCTGCCGGCGCGCGCCTTCCATCGCTGCACCTATCTCGACTGGCGGCCCCATTTCTGGAGCCTGGCCAACCGCCACGGCTGGCGGATCTTCTATCTGGGCGCCGCGCCGGGCGTGGCGCAGCGGGCCGCCGAGCGCCTGTCGGCCGACTATCCCGGAGCGGTGATCGGCGTGTGTGACGGATATTTCGACGCGGAGCCCGGGTCGGCGGGCGCCCTCGCCGTCATCGACAAGATCACGGCCTTCGCTCCGGACGTCCTGCTGGTGGGCATGGGCATGCCGCGCCAGGAGTTGTGGATCCTCGACAACCGCGCCGTCCTGCCGCCCTGCGTCATCCTGCCGGTCGGCGCAGCCTTCGACTATGAGGCCGGGACGCAGAAGGCCGCGCCCCGCTGGATGGGACGCGCGGGGCTCGAATGGCTCTTCCGCCTGGTGTCCGATCCAAAGCGGCTCTGGCGGCGCTATGGCGTCGAGCCGTGGTCCCTGCTCGGGCCGGCGCTTGCCGATCTCCGCCAGGCCCATCGTGAGGGCCGCCTGGGGCGCTCAAGCGGCCTGCCTGTCTCCCAGCCGGTCGGCGAGGCGGCCCCAGTTCAAGGTGGCCTGGATCTGGGCGTAGATGGCGGCGAGCCAGCCACGCCTGCGCAGGTCGAGAAAGACCTCGTCGCTGAGCGCCCGAAAGCGGGACTCATCAATGGTCAGGAAACCTGACAGGGACACCTTTGCGCCGTCCGGCGCGTCCACCACAGCCGTGCGGCTTTCCAGCAGATCAAGCTCCAGCAGCCGCTCGATGAAGGGCGTGGTGGCCCGCTCGGCGGCCTGGGCCGAGCGGCAGAAGGCCATGGCTGAGTCCAGGATCGCGCTCGGCGCCTCGTCCTCGAACAGGGGCGTGCCAAAGGTCTCGCTCAGCACCTCGGGCTGATCTTCGATACACAAGGCGATCATCTCGCCGTCCTGGGCGAGCAGGAAGGGATAGCGGCGGATATAGCTCGGCACATAGGCGCCTTCGCGCCAGCAGCCCTTGCCGTCGACGAACAGGTTCTCGCCGTCCCGCAGGCCGAGGATCGCGAGCGGCCGGGGCCTGGCCTCGGGCGTGAAGGCGATCGGATACCACTGCGCCGCCAGGGGAATTTCGGAGAGGGTCAAGGGGACCGCATTGGCCGTGCTCGCAAACCGGAAGTCCAGGGGCGTGCGCAGGCGCATCGCCCCATGTTTGGCGAAGGTGATCGGTGAGACATTCTGGTAGAAGAGCGGCGTCATGCCGGGGTCCACGCCCTCTTTTCAACGAACTTATCTGGATTCGGACTATCTAAACGGCTCCTCTGACGCAGATGCAAGACGAGAGCGCATTCGGCGAAAAGTGGACTCCGGATTTACGGGCGAAACGCGCGCCAGACATTGGAGCTCGTCCGGCGGCCCTTTCGGCGGGCCCATCGCGTCCGGCGACAAAGCCGTCTATGTGCCAGTCGCGCGACCCGCGACCTTGCATGAAGAGACACCGACAATGCTGGCCCTGCCCCTGGACATCGACCAGATCAAAGGCTTCCTGGATCCGGCGGAGGGCGCGGCCCTGCAGCGGGCCGCCCTGGTGGGCGCGCCGCTGGGCGCCTGTCTCGAGATCGGCGCCTATTGCGGCAAGTCGGCGGTCTATATCGGCGCAGCCTGCAAGAGCGTGGGCGCGGCCCTGTTCTCCATCGACCACCACCGAGGGTCAGAGGAAAACCAGCCGGGCTGGGAATATCACGATCCCGACCTCTGGGACGCTGACGCCGGGGCCATGGACACCCTGCCCGTCCTTCGCCGCACCCTGCGGGCTGCGGGCCTGGAAGACACGGTGATCCCCGTTGTGGGGCGCTCGGCCAAGGTCGCCGCCCTCTGGGGCGGACGGCTGGGCTTCCTGTTCATCGATGGGGGCCACACCCTGGAGGCGGCGCTCGCCGACTATCGCGGATGGACGCCCCACCTTGCGTCCGGCGGACTGCTGGCGATCCACGACGTCTTCCCTGACCCTGCAGATGGGGGCCGGCCGCCCTTCGAGATCTATCAGCGGGCGCTGGCGTCGGACCTGTTCGAGGAGGTGGAGGCGGTGAAGAGCCTGCGGGTTCTGCGCCGGCTCTAGCAGCCTGCCGCCTGGCTCTACCGGATCAGGACGGATGAGGCTCGCGTCAGGTCATAGACGGCGTCGTGCGCCAGGATGGCGGCGGCCTGGGTCCAGGTGGGCCGCTCCTCGGGCCAGATGATCGCCTCTTCGAACTGCCATCCCATCCAATAGCCGCCGCTGGCGTCCCGGTGGGCGTCCTGCCAGGTCAGGAGCTCAGCGGCCTGGTCGCGGCGGTCAAGGGCGACGAGCGTCATCACCAGCTCGCAGGATTCCGCCACGGTGGCCCAGGGCTGCTCGGCCACGCAGCGGCAGCCGACACCGGGCTCGATAAACCGGTCCCACCCGGCGTCCAGCCGTTCCAGAGCCGCTGAGCCCTGCAAGGCGCCGCCCAGCATCGGATAGTACCAGTCCATGGCGAAGCCCGAGCGGTCGGCGGTCCGGTCGAAGCGCTCTGGGCGGCTGCGCAGCGCCTCACCGAGCCGCGCCTGGGCCGCCCGCCAGGCAGGCTGGGGCTCGCCGACCAGGTCGGCCAGGGCGAGGGCGCAGTCCAGGCTCTTGTGGATCGAGGCGCAGCCGGCGCGCACGGCGTCGTCGGCCGAGGTCCCATGGGCCTCCTGCGACCAGGAAATGTCGCCCTCCGGGTGCTGCAGGCGCAGGATGAACCTCATCGCCTCCCGCACCATGGGCCAGTAGCGACGGGCGACCGCGGCGTCGCCGGTGAGGGTCACGACGTGCCAGACGGTGACGGCGCAATAGGCGGCGAAGTTGGTGTCGCGGAAGGCCGGCGGCTTGACCCGGGCCATGTGCAGCCGGTCGGCCATGGGCAGCATGTTGCCATACTCGCCGAGCCAGGCGCCGTCCGAACCCTGTCGCGCCATCAGACAATCGAGGCCGGCGCGGGCGGCGTCCCACTCGCCGGCGACCGCCAGGGCCATGACGCATTCCCCATGGTTCCAGGGATCCCAGGGACCGCCCGTGAACCAGGGAATGGCGCCGTCCGGCTCCTGGGCCTCCAGCATGCAGATCACCGCGCCGCCCAGGGGATCGCGCCGCCGCGGGGGCGCCCGGCGTGAAACCGCGCCCTGAATCATGCCGCCGCCTCGCTGGCCGCGGCGGATTTCCGGAAATAGAAGGCGACGCTCTTGCCCATGATCGGATCGGCCAGGGCCTCAAGCCCCCGGGTCAGGGCGGGCTTCTCCATCAGGTCCCACACCAGGAACCGGTGATAGGCCTTGATCATCGGATGGTCGTCCTGGCGGCTCCAGAAGGCGCATTTCAGCCACCAATAGGGGCTGTGCAGGCCGTGGGCATAGTGCTGGCCCAGGAACCGATAGCCAAGGCGCTCGATCTCC
Organism: uncultured Phenylobacterium sp.; assembly: GCA_964515365.1. Lineage (GTDB taxonomy): Bacteria > Pseudomonadota > Alphaproteobacteria > Caulobacterales > Caulobacteraceae > Phenylobacterium. Next base: position 68,395 of record CAZERE010000003.1, read on the forward strand.
CGGCGCAGGCTGTCTTCCTGGAAGATGCGGACATGGCCGCCAGGCTGGTCGGCATAGCCGTCCTTGCCCGGCGCCAGCTTCCAGCAGATGGCTTCGGGCCAGGCCCGGGGCACCGTGGGCGAAAAGACGCCGCCGGGCTTCAGGACCCGGCTGATCTCGGCCAGCACGGCGAAATAGTCGTCCAGATGCTCGAGCACTTCGGAGCAGATGACCGCGTCGAAGGTCGCCTCGGCGAAGGGCAGGCGATAGGCGTCCCCCTTGATGAAGGCGCAGGCCCCGGGGCTGGCGGGCTTGGGCAGTTCGCCGACCCCGGCCATCGCCTTGCGAAGGGAGGGGAGATCCATGTCCAGGCCGACGACATTGACGCCGTCCTCCAGATGGACCCCGTGGCAGTGCCGCCCCTCCCCGCAACCGAGATCCAGAACCCAGTCGCCTGGCCGCAGGGCCAGGCGGTCGATCTTCACGGTCAGCACGCCGAGATCACCGCATCTTCGAGGACAGTTTCATAGGCGGCCGCGGCCCGGTCCCAGGAAAAGACTTCGCGGGCGCGGCGGCGGCTGGCCTCGCTAAGGGTCGTGCGCTTGGCCGGATCGTCGAGCAGTTGGGCGATCGCCGTGGCCAGGGCCTGGGGATCGCCGCGGCGCACCACCACCCCGGCCTCTCCGACCACCTCAGGCAGGGCGCCGCCGTCGGTGACCACCACCGGCGAGGCGCAGCTCATGGCCTCGGCCGCCGGCAGGCCGAAGCCTTCATAGAGAGACGGCGTTACGCAGACCGTGGCCCTGGCGTACTGTTCGGCCATCTCCTCGCCGGTCAGATCGCTGATGAAGCTGACCCGATCGGCCAGGCCCAGGCTGTTGAGCAGCTTTCCCGTGGGGCCATCGGGCTTGAGCTTGCCGATCACCACCAGTTCCAGATCGGGATAGGCGGGCAGCAGGTCGGCATAGGCCTGGATCAGGACGCCCAGCCCTTTAAGCGGCACATCGGCGCTCGCCGTGGTCAGCAGCCGACGATCGCGCCGGCGCAGGTCCGGCTGCGGGCGGAAGATGTTCTGATCGACCCCGATCGGGATGGCCGTCATCCGCTCGGGCGCAACCTTCAAGTACTGGGCGACATCGCGCCCGGCGCTCTTGGACACCACGATCACCCGGTCGAGCCTGGGCGCCACATGCTCCTGCATGCCCAGGAAGCTGTACCAGCGGCGGATCAGCCAACGGACCTTCCAGTTGGGCTCGGCGCCGAGCGCCAGCTCCAGATCCCGCCGGATCGGATGGTGGATCACGCCGACCACCGGCAGTCCTGTGCGTTGGGCGTCCAGCAGTCCGTAGCAGAGCGACTGGTTGTCGATGACCACATCATAGTCGCTGGCGTGGGCCTTCAGATAGCGGGCCGCCCGACGACCAAATGTGTAGGGCTCCATGAACTTGCCCGACAGATGTCCGAAATACTCCGCCAGGTCCGTCCAGCTCAGAAGATGCTTCAGACGCAGGGCCATGTGCCCATTATGGGGTTGAGCATAGAGGTCCAGGGACGGGATTTTGACCAGCCCGACCCCGGGCGGCAAATCCGGATAGGGCGGCCCCGAAAGGATATCGACCCTGTGGCCGCGGGCGGCCAGGGCCCGTGCAGCCTGGAAGAGGTACACGCCCTGCCCGCCGACCCGGGGATCGGATCGATACGACAGGAAGGCGATCCTCAGCGAACCACCTCTCCGTGGACGGCCAGAATGGGGCGACTGGAGGACATCAGTGGCTAGGGGGGTCTCGAGCATGGCCTCGGGGTCTACAGCCTGAAGGCGCGGGAGCCTAGGCGAACCTCGCCATTCCCCCGCGTAAGTTATTCAAGAGAAACGCAATCAAGCGTGTTTCGACCATTTAATGCTTGCGCCGCGCCATTGCTCGAATGTTGCGGCGTGTGTCGGCGGCGCCCAGCGGACGAAACAATGGCGAGGCTTGCCACCGTGACGGGCAGACCGCGCCTTCGATGGGGTTAAGAAAATTCCCGTAAAAGGCGAATTATTTGTGTGCGGCACTTGCACTTTCCAGCGCCCAATGGCCATTGGGCGAATGCGCCCAAGCTTCGCCCGCAGCTGCAGCGTTTCGATCAGAAGCCGCCCCTTAACGGTTCGTTAACCATCCAATTTGAGCACGGCGTGCCCATATTGCGCACCGACTTGCTTGCCAAAATGTCGCAGGAGACCACCTTAGGGTGGAACTTGCGAGGTTGTCATGGTCACCGAACCTTCTGCCGACTGGCCCATAGCGAGAGTGAAATCTCATTCTTCTGATAATTTTACTTCTCTAATGTATCGATTTCACTTGGCCGCAAGCACACTGTTCAAGTTGACTTCGTCATGGCGGGCGAAGTGCGGAAACGATCAAGCACACTGTTCAAGTTGACTTCGTCATGGCGGGCGAAGTGCGGAAACGATTCAGAAGCGCTATACATATATACGGCCTTTCTGCTTGCCCTGGCGGCAGAAGCGGTAAAAGCCGTGGGCCTGAATGAAGACGATATGAGCGACGAGGTGACCGCCACCTTGTCTGCCTTCAGCATCGCCTCAATGACCGGCATCCCCAGGGAAACCGTTCGCCGCAAGCTGCGGATCCTGTCGGAGCGGGGCATGATCGTGCCGGGCCCCGGTTCGGCCTTCAGCCTGACACTCGCCCGCGAGGCGATCCGCGAGTTTGTTCAGCGCGCCCAGCCCCTGGAGCTGCCGTACGACTGGGAGGCGCTCCAGTGATCGCCTCCGAACCCCCGTCAGCCCGGATATTCCATCTTGAGTTGAGCCGGGAACCGGGAGCTGTAGACGCCCCCCAGCCGGCTGCGCCCTACTTCTTCGGCTCGGGCCTCCTGAGCCAGGATGGCGATCGGCGGGTGGTGGAGTACTGCCTGCTCGACACCTTCGCCACGATCGCGCTGAAGTTCCGCGCCGAATGGACCCTGGCGCCCAGCCATGGCCGCCTGCGCTGGCAGCCGGGCTCGGACGCCCTGGCCGGCCTCCTGATGCTGCGCCTGGCCGTGGCCCGCGAAACCGTGGTCATCGCCAGCCGCAAGGCTGAGGACTCCCTTCTCCCCATCGCCGCCATCGAAGAGGCGCGGCGCGTGGTCGAGGGCCAGGAGTTCTATGAGAACCGCCAGCTGAGGGCGCATGCGCCCGCCGCCTGCGCCCGCATGGCCCGCGCCCATGCCGAGGCCCTGGAGTCGGAGTTCACCGCCTTCCTGGTGGCCGCTCGCCTGCATGAGGTCTGGGCGATCGGCGAAGAGGCTCGGCGCAATCCGCCCGAGGACGTCGCCGACGCCGTGATCGTGCCCTTCCCCGTGGAGGAAGTCCGCAGTTTTCAGCCGCCCGCCCGAGAGCCGCGCCCCGTGGGCGCCCAGCTGCTCTCGCGCCTGCTTGATCCATTCACCGGGCGGGCGCATGCGCCGCCCCCGGAGGGACGTCCCCAATGAGCCAGCCAGGCGATATCCTTCGCGCCGTCGTCGGCCCCCTGGGCTATCCGATCACCCGCGACACCCTGCCGCCGCCCGACACCGTGCGGTGGAACGCCCGGCGCAAGGCCGAGCTTCTGCTCGCCATCCGCGCCGAGCTGATCTCCCTGCGTGAGGCTGTGGCCCTCTATAAGCTGTCGGCCGAAGAAATCGCCGGCTGGCTCAGCCTGTTCGAACGCCATGGCCTCGACGGCCTGAAGACCACCCGGGCCCAGACCTATCGACCGGCCAAGAGCCGCCGCGTCCAGACGCCGTCGCAGCCCTTTGGCCAGACGGCCCAGACGGCGATTTCCTGACTCGACCGGACCCTGCGCCAGCGCCGGATCTCAGGCCGGCGTCTCCACGACCTGCAACTGCTCGATGCCGGCCTCGCGCAGCACCACGATGAGCTCGCTCAGGGTCGTCTCGACCTCGACAGGGTCGCGCCCCCGGATCACCAGGTTCGAGCCGAACCCGTCGGGGCCATAGAAGGGATAGCTGCCCAGCGAGAGGGCGGGATGGGCCTTGGCGAGCCCCTCCAGGGGAGCGGCGATGGCGCCCTCGCCGGAGCCCTCGACCCGCAGGGTGCGCGACACGACGACCGCCCCGCCCTTCAGCCGCGGCCCCACGTCCTGCAGCATGCCGCGCATGATCTGCGGGACGCCGGCCAGCACGAAGACATTGCCGATGGTGAAGCCCGGCGGCCCCTGGACGGGATTGTTCACCAGATCGCCGCCCACCGGGATCCGCGCCATCCGTCGCCGGGCGGCGTTGACCTCACCCCCCCAGCGGGCGGCCATCATGGCCAGGATGTCCGGATGCTCGACCAGTTCGACGCCGAAGGCGGCGGCCACCGCATCGGCGGTGATGTCGTCATGGGTCGGGCCGATGCCGCCGGTGGTGATCACATAATCATAGCGGGCGCGCAGGGCGTTCAGGGCCGCCACGATCTCTTCGAGCACGTCGGACACCGTCCGCGCCTCGGCCACCTCGACCCCATGGGCGCCGAGATAGCGCGAAATGTCCCCGAGATTGGTGTCGCGGGTGCGGCCCGACAGGATTTCATCGCCGATGATCAGCACTGCGGCGGTCACCCGTCCCGCCGTGAAGGGATCAGCCGTCTCGCCCTCGGTCCTGTCCATCGCCGCCGTCCTCACCTAAACCCTGACTGACTTGTCGAGATACGGACTAACGCCACCGATGGATTTCCCGCAACCGCTCAAGCGCGGCCGCCTCATCCAGCGCTACAAGCGCTTCCTGGCCGACATTGTGCTGGAGGACGGGACGGAGATCACCGCCCACTGCCCCAATCCCGGCGCCATGCTCGGCCTCAACATGCCCGGCCTGCCGGTCTGGGTCTCCCGTTCGCCCGATCCCAAGCGCAAGCTCGCCCATACCCTGGAGCTGGTGGAGGTCGATGACGGGCTGGTGGGGATCAACACCATGCATCCCAACCGCCTGGTGGCCGAAGCCCTGGCGGCCGACGCCATCCCCGAGCTGACCGGCTACGCCAGCCACCGCCGCGAGGTGAAGTACGGCCAGGCCAGCCGGATCGACTTCCTGCTGGAAGCGCCCGATCGTCCCCGCTGCTGGCTGGAGGTGAAGAACTGCCACCTGCGCCGCGCGGGAAGCCTGGCGGAGTTCCCCGACTGCGTCGCGGCCCGTTCAACCAAGCACCTGCGCGAACTGGTCGCCATGGTCGGCGAGGGCGACCGGGCCGTGGCCCTGTTCGTCGTCCAGCGCACCGACTGCGACAGCTTCGCCGCCTGCCACGACCTCGATCCGGCCTTCGCCCAGGGGCTTACTGATGCGGCCGACGCTGGCGTCGAGGTCCTGGTCTATGGATGTGAACTCACACCCGAAGCGGTGCGCATCGACCGCCCCCTGTGCTGGAGCCGGTAAACCACCAGCCTCGAAGGCGGCGGGCGTTGAAGTTTTGTGCTAGGATTGCGACATAACCCTCATTCAGACGTTTCGCCTGCGCCGCCGCATAGGTCGGCTGGCTGACCGCAGACGGACCGGGAGTTTCGCACCGCCATGAGCACCACCGACGTTCTCGAAGCCGATTTCCGCGACGGCCAGATCCGCACCCACGGGCCTGAGGGCTTTGAGGGCATGCGCAAGGCCGGCCGTCTGGCGGCCGAGTGCCTGGACATGCTGACCCCCTATGTCGTGCCCGGCGTCGTCACCGACGATCTGGACCGTCTGGCCCGTGAATTCATCCTCGACCACGGCGCCCTGCCGGCCTGCCTCTTTTACCGGGGCTATTCGAAAACGGTCTGCATCTCGGTGAACCACGTGGTCTGCCACGGCATTCCCGGCGAGCGCGTGCTGCGCGAGGGCGACATCGCCAATATCGACGTCACCTGCATCCTCGACGGCTGGCACGGCGACCACAGCCGCATGTACGGGGTCGGCCCCGTCTCGGCCCGGTCCAAGCGGCTGGTGGAGGTGACCTATGAATCCATCGCCCGCGGCATCGCGGCGGTGAAGCCGGGCGCCACCACCGGCGACATCGGCCACGCGATCCAGTCCTATGTGGAGTCCATGCGCTGCTCGGTGGTCCGCGACTTCTGCGGCCATGGCCTGGGCAAGGTGTTCCACGACGCCCCCAACATCCTGCACTTTGGCCAGCCGGGTCAGGGCGAGGTGCTGAAGGCCGGCATGTTCTTCACCATCGAGCCCATGGTGAACCTGGGCAAGCCGGCGGTGAAGGTCCTGGCCGACGGCTGGACGGCGGTCACCCGCGACAAGTCGCTCTCGGCCCAGTGCGAGCATTCCATCGGCGTCACCGAGGATGGTGCGGAGATCTTCACCGCCTCCCCGGCCGGCCTCTTCCAGCCGCTGATCGAGACGGCCTGAGCATCCGCAAGCCCTCGGGCTCAGCATCAACCAAGGGGCTGGCGGCCTGATGCGCCTGCGTCTTCTGAAGCTTCTGGGCGCGCTCCCGCTCCTGCTGCTGGCGGCCTGCGGCGATGATCCGTCAGACTATCGCGGACCGGCGCCGGCGACGGGGCGGGTGGTGACGGCGGCGCCCGAACCGCCCCTTTCGACCAACATCATGAACGCGCTGACGCCGTCCTGGTCGACAAGCGGCGACGCCGACAGCGTCACCCTCACCCTGGTCCATGTCGGCGCGACCCCGCCGACGCCGGTGCTGACCATGACCTGCGCCCGCGGCGCGGTGCTCACGGTCGAGAGCCCGCTGTTCACCCCTGAGGCCGGCCAGGACCAGTTGCAGATCGGCGCGGGCGACATCCTGGTCGGCCTGCCGGTCGTGACCTCGCCTGAGGCCGGCGGCGTCACCGGCGAGGGGCCGGCCTTCCGCGATCTGCTCGCCGAGATCACCGTCGGCCGCCGGATCAGCCTCAGCTACGGCGCCCAGACCCTGGGGCCCCTCCCCCCTGCGCCAAATCCGATGACCTCCCGCTTCGTCAATCGATGCCGGAGCTATCTCGAGCCTCGCGCCTACTGATCCTGGACGCCGGCCGCCGCATCGCGCCCTCTAGTCGGCCATGTGGATCAGCATCTTGCCGCTGTTGGCGCCCTCGAACAGGCCGATCAGGCCCTCGGGCGCGCGTTCGAAGCCGTCGAGCACAGTCTCTTGGTATTTGATCTGGCCCGACTTCAACCAGTCGGTCATGTCGGCGACGAAGGCGGCGTTCAGATGGGCGAAGTCGCTGGCCACGAAGCCTTCCATGCGGATGCGGCCATAGATCAGGCTGAACAGGTTCTGCACCCCTTCGCCGCCGCCATTATAGGTCGAGATCATGCCGCAGACCGGAATGCGGCCGCGCACATTCATCCGCGGCAAAGCCGCGTCCAGATGGGCGCCGCCGACATTCTCGAAATAGACGTCGATCCCCTTGGGCGTGGCGTCCTTCAGGGCCTGGGCCAGGTCCTGGGTCTTGTAGTTGATCACCGCATCGAGGCCGACCTCGTCCCGCAGCCAGGCGGCCTTGTCGTCCGAGCCGGTTGAGCCCACCACATAGCAGCCCTTGATCTTCGCGATCTGGGCGGCCACCGAACCAACCGCGCCGGCGGCGGTGGAGATGAAGACCTGCTCGCCGTCCTTCAGCGCGCCAGTCTCCAGCAAGCCGCCATAGGCCGTGATCCCGGTGCCGCCCAGGGCGTGCATATAGACGCTCAGCGGCAGGTCGGGATCACGCTGCAGATGCGAGACGCCCTTGCCGTCCGAGACGAAGGTCTCGCGGAAACCCGCCCCGTGGCGAACCAGGTCGCCTTCCTTGAACTTGGGATGGCGGGACTGGACCACCCGGCCGATGCCGCCGCCGAGCAGAGGCGCGTCCAGGGCCTGGTCGGCGTCCAGGCGCGGCCGCATATAGGGATCGACCGACATGATGAGCCCGCTCACCTGGATCTCGCCCTCGCCGGCGTCGGCCAGGGGGACCTCCACCAGGGCGAAGTCGGCGGCGACGGGTTTGCCGTTGGGGCGGCGGACGAGATGGATCTGGCGGGTCTGGGTCATGGGCGATTGATAGCGCTCATCAGGCGTTCGACCCAGGGCTCGGCGTGATCTTTCCCTGAATTCGTCGGCAAGATCAGGACGCCGCCGGGGCTCTCAAGCGATGCAGAGCCTGCGGATATCGCCGCGAGAGCGGCGCGGTCTGGCCCTCATCCAGGGCCACCGCATAGTCCCCCGAGCCTTCCGGCGTCAGGCCTCGCACGGCCTGGGCGTTCACCAGCCAGGACTTGTGCGTGCGGACAAAGCCCCGCGGGCCGAACTCGGCCTCCAGGGCGGCGAGCGAGCTGCGCATCATCGGCCGGCGCCCGTCGCGCAGGTGGAATTGCGCGTAGTTTCCCGCGCTGCTCACCGCCAGGATCTCGTCCAGCCGCACGCGCACCAGCCGGCCGCCATCGCGGATGTCGAAGAGGTCTTCCGATGGGAGAGCCGGCGCTGCGGGCTCGCTGGGACGTGCAGCCTCCACCAGCCCGACCATGCCGTAACAGCCGGCGAACATCGCGTAGGCCAGCAGGTCCTTCCAGACCTCATAGCGATACGCGCCCACGGCCATGATCGGGTCATAGGGCTGGCCGAGCACGCCGAAGGCTGCGGCGCGAAACAGGATGAAAAGCCCCACATGCAGGAGGGAGAAGACAAGAGCCGCCGCTACGTGGGCGACCAGGCGCAGGGCCCAAGGCCACCTCTTCGCGCCCCGAAGCGCCGCCCAGGGCAGCCAGGCCAGCAGCGCGATCGCCAGCCAGCTCGAGCCCTCATAGACGAGATGCTCGCCCACCTGGCCCCGGCCGCCCTGGGTGAAGCCCAACACATTGAGCAGGCAGACGGCCGCGGCCGCGATCAGCACCACGGCCCAGCCGATCACCAGCTGGCGGCGCGCCGGATCGGTGGGGAGCCTGGCCCTCCACCCTGGCCTGCGCCGCTCGTCCCCGCCGCCGCGCCGCTCGTCCCAGAGGCCTTTCGCCCGGCCGGCGATCCCCCGATGAGGGGGTCGATCGCCCTGTGATGGAGTGTGCGCCATGAGCGACCCGAGCCCGCGCCGATATGATCTGGACTGGATCCGCATCGGCGCCTTCTTCCTGCTGATCCTCTATCACGTGGGCATGTTCTATGTGCCCTGGGACTGGCATGTGAAGAGCCCGCAACCGCTCGCCTGGCTCGAGCCCGTGATGCTGGCGACCAATCCCTGGCGGCTCTCCCTGTTGTTCCTGGTCTCCGGGGCGGCGACCCGCTTCATGGCCGACAAGCTGGCGCCCAACACCCTGGCGGGACAGCGCACGGCCAGACTTCTGCCGCCTTTGATCTTCGGCATGCTGATCGTCGTGCCGCCCCAGTCCTATTACGAGATCGTCGAGCAGCTAGGCTTCGACCAGGGCTATATCGCCTTCTATGGCCGGTATCTGACGGCCTCGGGGAACTGGTGCGACGCCGATGGCTGCCTGATCACGCCGACCTGGAACCACCTGTGGTTCGTGGCCTATCTGCTGGTCTACACCCTCGCCCTGGCCGGACTGATCGCCTGGGCCAGGCCCGCCCTGCTCCGGCTGGAACAGGCCTTGGCGCGCCTCCCGGCCTGGGCGCTCCTGCTCGTTCCCATCGCGCTGTTGGGGCTCGCCCGCGCCGTCCTCCTGCCAAGGTTCGGGGTGACCCACGCCCTGGTGGACGACTGGTATAACCACGCCCTGTCGTTCAGCATGTTTCTGTTCGGCTATCTCACGGCCAAGTCCGACGCCGTGCGGACGCGCCTGATCGACCTGCGCTGGCCGGCCCTCGCCCTGGCGGTCTGCGCCTATCTGGCCTTCAGCCTCTATGCCTGGACCTGGCGGGACTCCGCCACCGATCCGGCCGCCGGGCTCGTCCTGACCATGCGTTTCGTCTATGCGGTCGACCAGT
>CAZERE010000004.1:0-9858 GCA_964515365.1 uncultured Phenylobacterium sp.
GCACGTCGGACGCCGCGGAGCTGCGGCGTCGCCAGGCGATGGTCTTCGATCGCGCGGTGCTGCTGCGCCGCTCGGCGCGCGCCAACGTCGAGTACGCGCTCGCGCTGCACGGCTCGCGCGGGGCCGAGCGGCGAGCCCGCGCCGCGCACGTGCTCGAAAGAACCGGACTTGCGCGGATCGGAGATCGCGCCGCCCGAGCGCTCTCGGCGGGGGAGCAGCAGCGTCTCGCGCTCGCCAGGGCCTGGGCCCTGCGACCGGAGGTGCTGTTCCTCGACGAGCCCACGGCCTCGCTCGACCCGGCAGCGGCGCGACGGGTCGAGGAGCTGATCGTCGAGATCGGCTCCTCGGGAACGGCGATCGTGATGACGACGCACGATCTGGCGCTGGCTCGCCGGATCGGCGACGAAGTCCTGTTCCTCCACCTCGGACTGCTCAAAGAGCGGGCCCCGGCCGCCGATTTCTTCGCGGCGCCTGGAACGCCCGAAGCCCAGGCCTTCCAGCGAGGAGAACTCACGTGGTAGGGGTTGGCCATGCGCTCGCGAGTGTCGGCTCGTTGCTCGTGCTGTGGCTGTTGCTGCTGGGCGCGGCACCGCTCGCGGCGGAGACGCCCTTCCTGACCGTCGCCTCGACGACTTCCACCGAGGACTCGGGGCTGCTCGCCGACCTGCTGCCGCGCTTTCGCGCGGTGAGCGGCATCGAGGTGCGGGTGGTCGCAGTCGGGACCGGGCAGGCGCTCCGGGTTGCGCGTGCCGGTGATGCGGACTTGCTGCTGGTGCACGACCGGCCGTCCGAGGAGGCCTTCGTGGCGGAGGGCTACGGGATCGAACGCGTGTCGGTGATGGCGAACGATTTCGTCGTGGTTGGGCCGACGACGGATCCCGCCGGTATTCGCGGGATGGGCGATGTCGCGCAGGCGTTCGCGAGGATCGCGGAGCACGAGGCGATCTTCGTCTCGCGCGGCGACGACTCGGGAACCCACAAGGCCGAGCTCCGTCAGTGGCGGCATGCCGGCATCGATCCCACGCCCGCATCGGGAACCTGGTATCGCGAGCTCGGCCGCGGGATGGGCGGCACCTTGAATACGGCTGCCGCGATGCAGGCCTACAGCCTGGCCGACCGTGGCACCTGGCTCGCATTCCTGAACCGCGCCGGCCTCGATCTGCTGGTCGAAGGCGATCCCCGGCTCCAGAATCCGTACAGTGCGATCGTGGTGGACCCGGAGCGCCACCCTCACGTGAAGGCCGCGCTCGCCCAACGCCTGGTCGACTGGCTGGTCTCGGAGCCGGGACAGGCGGCGATCGGCGCGTTCCAGGTCGGCGGCGAGCGGCTGTTCGTGCCGCGGGCCGAGCTTGCCCCTGGGCCCTGACGCAGCGGCTACTGCGGGTCGTCGAACTCGGGATCGCGCTTGGCCAGATTCGCCTTCACGGCCTCGATCTGGTTCGGGCTTCCGATCAGCTGACGCTGGAGCTGCGCTTCGAGCCGCAGACCGTCGGCCGGTGATACGACCGAGGCGGTATCGAGCAGCTGCTTGGCGGCGCGGACCGCGGTGGGCGAGCGGCCGGCGATCTCTCGCGCGAGCTCGTAGGCCGCTTCGCGCGGCGAGTCCGAGACGTGTGTCGCGAGCCCGAGCGAGACGGCCTCGTTGCCCGAAACGACGCGCGCGGTGTAGGTGAGCTCCTTGATCAGGTCGAGCGGCAGCAGGTGGCGAAGCGCCTGTGTTCCCGTGACGTCCGGGATGAGGCCCCACTTCATCTCCATGATCGAGAGCCTTGCGTCCGGAGCGACGAAGCGGATGTCGGCGGCCAGCGCCAGCTGGATGCCGGCGCCGAAGCAGACGCCGTGTACCGCGGCGATCACCGGCACGGGCAGCTCGTGCCAGACCCAGGCGAACTGCTGGGCTCGGTTGGCGGCCTCGCCGGGCTCGATGTCGAACCCGTTGAAGGTCGGTCCGTCGGTCTCGCTGCTGCCGGCGATGCGGGCGAACGAGCTGGTATCGAGGCCGGCGCAGAAGCCGCGCCCCTCGCCCGAGAGCACGACGCTGCGGAGCGCTCGATCCTTCGCCAGCTCACGGCCGGCGTTGGCCACGGCGGAAAACATGGCGTCGTCGACGGCGTTCAGCTTGTCGGGGCGGCTGAGCCGCACGTCGGCGACCCCGGCCGAATCGATCTCGACTTGGATGCGGTCGTCGGACACGGGATTCCTCCGGGGAGAGCGTTGGGGTGTACAGCATACCCGAGACGAGGCCGCGCCTCCTCGTGGGGCCGCCCGGGATTGCGCGTCTAATGGAGGCGCGGCGAGGTGCCGATGAGCGGCCCGCATGCCTCGAATGGAATTCTCACCACTGCCCCCGAGCTCGTCTCGCCGTTTCGTGATTCCGGAATTCGGCGAATGTTTCGATGCGATCGAAGCGCGATTCGAGCAGCACGGCGCCTTGGGGTTGCTCGTGCTCCGCTGCCTCGACCTGGCCGCAATCGAGCAGGAGTGGGGCAGTGAGGCCCGGCTGAGCGTCTTCGGCCGGCTCGCCGAAATTGCCCGCAGCGTCGGCGAGCGGCAGCTCGACATCGACGCCCTCGCGGTGATCGGCGAGCCCGGATTCGATGAGATCCTGGTTCTCGTGTTCCGCGAGCACGTCGATGCGCGCTTCTACCGCGAGGAGCTCCCCGCCTTCGACCGCGCCTTTCGCAAGCAGGTCGAGAGCCGCGGGGCGAAGGTGCTCTACCCGTACGCCCGCCGGACCGCCAACGTCGCCAGCGGCGTCGCGGCCGCGCTTCGCAATCCGAAGTTCGCGGTCGAGACCCAGGTGCGTTCGGCCCTCGAGGAGGCCCGCGGAGACGCCGAGCTGAACGCGCGTTCCGAGGCCCGGGAGGGTCGCCGTCGCATCCTTCGCGTCGTGCTCGATCGCCAGGTCGAGTCGGTCTACGAGCCCATCGTGGCAGTCGCCAGCAAGACGGTTCACGGCTACGAGGCGTTGGCGCGTGGCCCGGTCGGAACGGAGCTCCACTCGCCGCTGGCGTTGTTTGGCATGGCGGAGCGGGAGAATCTCGTCTTCGAGCTGGACTGTCTGTGTCGGGCCAGCGGATTGAAGGGGGCGGTTGGGCTGCCGGGAGGCACGAAGCTGTTCCTCAACATCCGTCCCACCACACTCCACGATCCCAATTTTCGCGCCGAGCGGCTGATCAAGACGTTGCACGAGTGCGAGTTGAGCCCATCGGACGTCGTATTCGAGGTGTCTGAGCAGGAATCGATCTCGAACTTCGAAGGCTTCAAGGAGATGCGTGACGAGTACCGCGAGCTGGGCTTCCAGTTTGCGCTCGACGACACCGGCGCGGGCTACGCCGGGCTCGAGACGCTGATCGAGCTCTCGCCGGATTACATCAAGGTCGACCGCGCCTTCGTGTCGGGTGTCGATGTCGATCCGGTGCGCAAGACCATGCTTGCCGCGCTTCAGACGGTCGCCGAGAAGACCGGCGGGCAGCTGATCGCGGAGGGACTCGATACGCTGGCCGAGCTCGAGACGCTGGCCGAGCTGAACATTCCGTTCGGTCAGGGCTGGCTGTTCGGCAAGCCCACGCCGCTGCTCGCGACGAAGCGCTAGCTTCGTTTCGAGCTACGTCGCAGGATCACCGTCAGGTTGTTGGCCGGCATCTCGACGACCTCGTCGAGCTCGAGGCCGCAGCTCCGGGCCTCAAGTACCACCTCGTCGAGATCTCGCACGCCCCAGCGTGGATCGCGCGCCCGCAGGCTCTCGTCGAAGCGCTCGTTGCTCGGAGCCGTGTGCCGGCCGGCGCGACGGTAGGGCCCGTAGAGCACCAGCGGGTGGCCTGGGGCGAGGACTTTTCCCGCGCCGCGCAACAGACCGAGCCCGGCCTCCCACGGTGCGATGTGGATCATGTTGCAGCAGCACAGGGCGGCCGGGTCCTCGATCGGCCAGCTCTCGGCCGTGGTGTCGAGCGCAAGCGCCGGCCGCAGGTTGGGCAGCGCTTCGTGCTCGCGCCAGGCGTCGATGCTCGCGCGGCTGTCGGCGTCGGGGTCGCTGGGCTGGAACTCGAGGTGGGGCAGGGCTCGTGCGAAGTAGACGGCGTGCTCGCCGCTGCCGCTCGCGATCTCGACCACCAGGCCCGAGCCGGGGAGCACCCGTCGCAGGACCGCCAGGATGGGCTCGCGGTTGCGCGCCGCAGCCGGTGCGCGTCGGCGTGCCGACGGAGGCGCAGGCGTGGTCAAGCGCGCTCGGGGCCGAGTTCGCGTCGGCGCAGGAAGTCGAGCACGGCGCCCGAGAACGCGTCGTTGCGGTCGCCAGCCACCATGTGTCCCGCGCCCGAGATGTCCGCATACTCGGCGCTGGGCGCGAGCGCGAGAAACTGCCCTGCGCCCTGCTCGCTGAGCACATCGCTCTGCTGCCCGCGCACCAGCAGCGTGGGCAGGGTGAGCTTCCGCGCCGCCTCCTCGAGGTCCATCTGCCGTTCGGGACCCGTGGCCCGGACCTCATCCTTGCCGTCCAGGAAGCGCGGATCCCAGTGCCAGCGCCAGCGACCGTCCTCGCCCTGTCGCAGGTTCTTGGCGAGCCCGCTCACGTCCTTCGGGCGTGGGCGGTTGTGGTTGTAGCGGGCAACCGCGTCGGCGGCGTCCTCGAGCGTCGAGAATCCGTCGGGCTCATCGGTCATGAAGGCGATGATGCGCTCGACTCCCTCCGGCTCCATCTGCGTCGCAATGTCGACCAGCACCAGGGCCCGTGCGCAGCCCGCGCCCGTGCGGTCCACCGCCATCAGCGAAGCGACGCCGCCGAGAGACGCGCCGACCAGGATCGGCGGCGCCGGGAGCTGCCGGGTCAGCGCCGCGACGTCGTCCGCGAAGCAGTCGGGTCCGTAACGGCCATCCGCGCTCCACGAGCTGTCGCCGTGACCGCGCAGGTCGAATGCCATGGCGTACCAGCCCGCTTCGGCGAGCGCGCGGCCGGTGCCGCTCCAGGCGTGCCGGGTCTGTCCGCCGCCGTGCAGCAGCACGACGGGTTGCGCGCCCGGATCGCCCCATGCGTCACCGGCGAGCGTGATCCCCGGTGCGACTTCGATGCGCAGCGCTCGATCGAAAGTCGTGCGGGAGGCGTAACTCGTCGAGCGGTCCTGGATCGGGGAGTCCAGGCCGACCAGTGCTTCGCTCAGCGCCCACAGGCGCCTCGCGGATGCGTCGTCGCGTGCCCAGGCCGCTGCCCGATGGGGGCGTGCCTTGTAGTAGTAGCCGCCGGTGCTCTCGCCGAACTCGGGACGCGTGCAGACGTCGACGACGTAGCGGCCGGCTCGCGCGGAGCTCATCGCGAGCGGGCTGAGCAATTTCGAGACGATCCGGCCGAATTCGTCATTCGCCCCGAGATTGCTGCGCACGAAGCCCGGGTGGAGGCAGTGGACGGCGACGCCCGAGCCCTGGAGACGTCTCGCGAGCTCCTGCGTGAACAGGATGTTGGCTCCCTTGGATCGGCCGTAGGCCCGTGTCCAGTGGAATCGGCGTTCGAGCTGGAGGTCGTCGAAGTCGAGCTTGCCGCCGAACTTGTGGGCGTCGGAGGCGACCCCGACGATGCGCGCGCCCTCGCTGGCGACGATTCGTTCGACGAGCAGATTGGTGAGCAGGAAGGCCGCGAGGTGATTGACCGCGAAGACGGTCTCGATCCCGTCGGTCGTCGTCTCGCGCGTGCGCAGGGTGACGCATGCGTTGTTGAGCAGGAGGTCGATCCGTTCGCAGCGGTCGAGCAGTTCCTTGGCCGCGGCTCGGATCGCCTGCTGGGACTCGAGGTCCGCGATCACGACGCCGACGGCGGCATTGCCGGTGGCGGCCACGATCTCGGATCGGGCCTGCTCGGCTTTGCGTGGGCTGCGGCAGAGGATCTCGAGCCGGGCGCCGAGCCCGGCGAGCTGCTCCGCGCAGGCCCGGCCCAGGCCGGAAGTCGCTCCGGTCACGATGCACGTCTTGCCTTCGAGGGGCGCGGGTCTCATCGAGCGTGGTCTCCTGTACGCGCAGTCTACTGGCTCGGGCATCGCGCAATCAAAGTGCGGGCGTGGAGCGTGCGCGCGCATTCGGGGCGTTGCGGTCCCGACCGGCGAAGTCGGCCGAGCCTTCAGGCGCGTTCGAACCGGCGGCCGACGCGGTTGCGGTTGCGGTTGATTTCGCGCAGCTCGGCGATCCCGGCGTCCACGACGTCGGCGGCGACCACCGCGTTGTCCTCGGCAGCGAGTTCATCCATGTCGACCCACTGCGCGTAGATGTGCTTCGTTCGCTCGGTGATGATGCCGGCCTTGAGCAGCGTCTTGATCAGCACCCGGAAGATGTTCGTGCTGCGCGTCATGCTCACGCGACGATCCGCATCGCTGAAAGCCTCGAGGACAGCACTGCGCACCCACTGCCACTCCAGTCCGAACGGCTCGTAGATCGTCTGCTTCTGCTCGGCGTTCACCAGGTTGAACAGCAGCACCTGGAAGGTGTCGGCCGCCCACTGCTCGACCTTTTCGTGCTCCTGCTCGCTGAGCAGGGGGATCGTCTTGTCCGCCCAGATCTTGCCGAACTTGTGGTGGAAGGCCTCGTCCGTCATGACCAGCTGAACCAGGCGTCGAAGGAGTGGATCCTCTGTCGACGAGTACAGCGTCGCGAAGGCCCCCATGGCGAGGCCCTCGATCAGCATCTGCATGCCGACGAGCTTCTGGTAGACGAGTCCCGATTGGACGATCTCGTCCATCAGAGATGCCAGGGTTGGCCCTGCGGCCAGCGGCGCACCGAAGCGCGTGGCGATGTAGCGCGAGAAGCCGGTGACGTGGCGGGCCTCCTCGCGGGTCTGGTTGGCGGCGTATTCCTGGGCGCCCTGGTCCTTGAGCACATGGCAGAGACTGGCCGACAGGTTCAGCGCGCCCTGCTCGCCATGCAGGATCGACGAGAAGTTCCACAGCACCATCTCGTTGATGAACTTGACCTTCTGGCCGGTCTTTTCGAGGTGGTCGAGGACATAGGGCACGCCCAGCGCCATGACCTGATCGTCCGGCAGCAGGGGCTCGTTCTCCATGTCCCACGGCTCGGAGAAGTCGATGTACTTGGGATCCAGCGGATCCCAGAAATGGTCGTGGGTCGCGGAGATGATCTTGTCGAAGGCGGTGGAGCGGGCGTTGTAGCGATCCAGCTCCAGCATGGATTCGAAATCGTCTGGGGCCACCGCGTCATACATGACGTCTTTGGTGATATTGCCGTCGGCCATTGGTTCCTCCCGGTACAGCAGGCGCACAGCAGACGACGTGGAACACCGTTTGGATAGGCCTTGCTGATCGGCGTTCACCAAGGGCCGCTAGCGACGGCCGAACATCAGCTCCAGGCCCTGGATGACATCCTCCATCAGCTCGTCCTGGCGCAGCGGGTCGGCCGTGCGCAGGGAGGCCGCCCCATGGCCGCAGGCCCAGACGGCGCGGGCGATCTTGTTGATCTCCCCGGCGTCCTCGCGGGCCGGCAGGGCGATGGCGACGGCGGCCTCCAACACGGCAAAGCAACGGTCGCGGGCGGTCTCGACGGCGGGATAGGTGGCCACGGCGGGATCGAACATCAGGCCAAACAGGGCCGCCTCGGACTTGGAGAAGGCGAAATAGGTCCGCGCCAGGGTGCGGATGCGCCCGCCCTGGGGCGCGGTGGCCATCGCCTCGCTGAGCTCGAGCTCCAGCTGATGGAATCCGAGCGCCGCCAGCTCGGCCAGCAACTCCGCCTTCCCGGCATAGTGGTGATAGACCGAGCCGGGCGCGATCCCGGTCCTGGACGCCAGGGCGCGCAGGTTGAGCTGGGCCAGCCCGCCCTGATCCAGGATGGCGCGGGCCTCCTCCAGCAGTTGCGCTCTGAGATTGCCCACATGATAGCGGCGGCGGGCGGCGGCGTCGGACCAGGCCATGGGAACGGAAATCGACCCTTCGGATAAAAAGCGTGCGGGCGATTGGGCCGCACTCCCTCAAGGAAGTCCAGAGGCTGGATCCCCTGACCAGGGCGCATGGAACCCGGCGCCTGCGAGGCCGTTGGGTTGGAAGGACAAAAAGGGGACCCCGCATGGCCCACACCGCCGACAACACCGCCTCGGACCGCCCGAACGCCACGCGCAGCCGACACTGGACCGCGCTGGAGACGCTGAGCTTTGTGGCGGCGTCATCCGCCCTGCTGTGGATTGCGATCATCCACCTGGCGCAGGCCGCCTGAGCGGCCACACCTTTTTGACGATCACGATAAAATCAGGACACGTCCCAGGCGATGAGGCTTGGCTTTCCGGAGGACGCCGCTAAAGCGTAGCTCATGTATTTGCATGGCGCGCGCCGTTAATGAGCCGTTTGGGGGTGAAATGCCGCAGGTCCTAGCGCGCGCCGCCCTTGATACTCCACCTAGGGTTTATTCGGAGAGTCGGGCCGAACTCAAGGCCCGCGACGACACGAGGCGGTGGTCCGCCCGACGGACGATCGCCTTCATTATCCTGGCTTCGCTACTGCTCTGGGGTCTGGCCATCGGCCTGATCGTGGGGCTGATCTTTCTGATCTGAACCCGGTTCCCTCGCCCGCGCGGCGGCGAAGTGATGCAGCACCACCCCGCTGGTGGTCGCCACGTTCAGCGAATCGAACCCCTCCGCCATCGGGATGCGCACCGTGCGCGCCGCCGCCAGAAGGGCGGGCGGCAGGCCCGGCCCCTCGGCCCCGAAGACCACCGCGCTGCGGCCGCCCGGGCGGAAGGCCGCCAAGGTCTCCCGCCCCGAGGGCGTCAGGGCGACCGGCTCAAGGTTCGCCGCCCGCAGGGTCTCGACCAGATTCTCTCCCGCCCCCAGACGGGCGAACGGCATGATCAGCGCCGCCCCCACCGAAACCCGGATGGCCTTGCGATAGAGGGGGTCGCAGCAGGTGGAATCGATCAGGACCGCATCGGCGCCGAAGGCCGCGGCGTTGCGGAACAGGCCGCCCATATTGTCGTGATTGCCCACCCCGTGCACGGCCACCACCAGGGCCTGGTCGCCCAGTCCGGCCAGGAGCTCCGCCGCGCTCGGCCGGGCGCGCAGCCGGCCCAGCCCCAGCAGGCCGCGGTGGATCGGGAAGCCGACGATGGCGTCCATCACCGCCTGGGACGCCGCATAGATCGGGGCGGAGATCTCGCGGTCGCCGATCAGCCGCTCCAGACGCCCCAGCCGGTCCTCCGCCGCCAGCAGGGCCAGGGGCTCGCAGCGCGGCGAGGCCAGCAGGTGGCGCAGCACCACCTCCCCCTCGGCGATGAACCTGCCCTCCCGGCCGATCAGGTCGCGCTCGCGCACCTGGGTGAAGCCCTCGATACGGGGATCGAGCGGGTCGTCGATCCGCACGACGCCGGCCGTCAAACCCCCGCCCTCTTACCCGAGGTAAAATCACGTCCTGAGCGAACGCTAAAAGTTGACGCAGGCGTCATCTTTGGGCTAGTCTGGTCGAAAATCTGGAGGACTCCCATGGCTGACGGTTCGGTGGACATCTTGAAGGACGCACGGGCCAAGGCCTATGCGACGGCCCTGGCCGATCTCAACCCGGCGCAGCCCGAGCTCTTCCAGTCCAACACCATGTGGCCGATCTTCGAGCGGCTGCGGAAGGAAGACCCGGTCCACTTCACCGCCGAGAGTGAATACGGCCCCTATTGGTCGATCACCAAGTACAACGACATCATGGCGGTGGACACCAACCACCAGGTCTTCTCCTCCGAGGGCGGCATCACCATCGCCACCCAGGACGGCGATGAAGGCCCCCTGCCCATGTTCATCGCCATGGACCCGCCCAAGCACGACGTGCAGCGCAAGACCGTCAGCCCGGCCGTCTCGCCGATGAACCTGGCGATCCTGGAGCCCCTGATCCG
>CAZERE010000004.1:9868-20794 GCA_964515365.1 uncultured Phenylobacterium sp.
TACTGGTCCGACGTGGTCACCGCGGTCCCCGGCCACGGCCTGATCGACACCCTCGAGCAGAAGATGCAGATCTTCATCGAGTACCACGCCTACTTCACCGAGCTGTGGAACCAGCGGGTGAACGCCGAGCCCGGCGGCGACCTGATCTCCATGCTGGCCCATGGCCCGGAGACCCGGGACATGTCGCCCCGGGAGTATTTCGGGAACATCGTGCTGCTGACCGTCGGCGGCAACGACACCACCCGCAACACCATCACCGGCTCGGTCCTGGCCCTGAACCAGAACCCCGACCAGTACAAGAAGCTGCGCGAGAACCCCGACCTCATCCCCTCGATGGTGTCGGAGACCATCCGCTGGCAGACGCCGCTGGCCCATATGCGCCGCATCGCCACCCAGGACTTCGAGATGGGCGGCAAGACCATCAAGAAGGGCGACAAGGTCGTCATGTGGTACGTCTCGGGCAACCGCGACGACGAGGTCATCCACGACCCGGACAGCTACATCATCGACCGCGAGCGTCCGCGCCAGCACATCTCCTTCGGCTTCGGCATCCA
Organism: uncultured Phenylobacterium sp.; assembly: GCA_964515365.1. Taxonomy (GTDB): domain Bacteria; phylum Pseudomonadota; class Alphaproteobacteria; order Caulobacterales; family Caulobacteraceae; genus Phenylobacterium. Next base: position 10,423 of record CAZERE010000004.1, read on the forward strand.
CCGCTGCGTGGGCAACCGCCTGGCCGAGCTGCAGCTCAAGATCATCTGGGAAGAGATCATGAAGCGCTTCCCCGACATCCAGGTGGTGTCGGAGCCCAAGCGCGTCTTCTCGACATTCGTGAAGGGCTATGAGTCCATGAAGGTGATCATCCCCACCCGCCTCTGATCGCCCTGGGCGATCACGCGTTGACGGCCCAAGGCCCCGTCGTCCCACCGGACGGCGGGGCTTTTGCTTTGGCCTTGGCCCCGTCGGCGGCTATGCGAGCGCCATGAAGCCCTGGATCCATCTCGACACCGCCCAGATGCCCGACGGCGGCGGCGACCTGCGCCTGATGCGGCGCGACACCGAATTCTCGATCATGGCCGGGTCGATCGAGCTGATGAACAGCCGGCTCAGCGGCTCGGAGGAAGCCTTGGCGACCTTCGCCTGGGAGCGGCTGGCCAGCCGCCCGGGCCCGCGCATCCTGATCGGCGGGCTGGGCATGGGCTTCACCCTGCGCGCGGCCCTGGCCGTCCTGCCGGCGGATGCGAAGATCACGGTGGCCGAACTGGTCCCGGCCGTCGTCGCCTGGGCCCGCGGCCCCCTGGCCGAGGTTTTCAAGGGCTGCCTGGACGATCCCCGCGTCACCATCCACGAGGGCGATGTCGGCCCGCTGATCGCGGCCGCGCCCACGGCCTGGGACGCCATCCTGCTGGACGTGGACAACGGCCCCGAAGGCCTGACCCGCAAGGCCAATGACAGCCTCTACGACCTGCCAGGCCTGGCCCGAACTCAGACCGCCCTGCGCCCCGGCGGCGTCCTGGCCGTCTGGTCCTCAGCCCCGGACGAGGGGTTCACGCGCCGCATGCGCCGGAGCGGGCTGGCCACCGAGGTCGTGCGCGTCCCAGCCCGCAAGGGCGGTCGCGGCGCGCGGCACGTGATCTGGCTGGGGGTGCGGGTTTAGGGCGGCGGACGCGTGGGGTGCGGGCTCTGTTCAGACCCGCAGCCGGGCCTCACCAGAGCCGGTTCTCGATCTGGAGGTCAGCGGTGTGCGACTGATGAACCCCCGATAGAACGTCGTTCTTTGAACTACCCGCTCAGAGAGAAATAGGTCATAGTGCACCCTGGACCTGTGCTGGGGAGGGGGAGATGGCGGTCATTCTGGCCGAACTCAACGACGAGACGCGTGTCGCCTGCCGTGCGTTCATGCGGCGGCGGTTTAGCAGCGCTAACCCGCCGCCGCCGATCACCATGAGCCGGAGCATGGGCGATGGCGGTGGCTACGGGTTCAATGTGGCCGACGTCGTGCGACTGCTGGACAGCGTGCAAGACCGGCTGCGCGCCCTTCCGGCGTTCGCACCCCACGCGGCCCATATCCACATCGCCGGAGGCGCCGCCCTGCCGGGGCTGGTGAGCAAGTCGTTGAGCGATGTGGCCAATCACGCCGCTAGCTCGATCGCCACGTCACTCAAAGATGCCGGCGTGGAGCTGATCTGATGCGCTTGCCATTCCTGACCATCCTGATCGCCGCCGTTCCGGCCGCCGCCATGGCCGCCGATCCGCTTGCGGCCCTCAAGCCGGCCGACTGCGGGCTTACCGGCCGCGTCGACAACCTGGTGCTTCGGGACCGGATCCTCGCCGAGCGGAAGGTTGTCTTGAATCTTCAGCTGGCCCAGGCGCTCACGGGCGGTGGCCTCGGAACCTCGGCGTCGCAGGCCAATTCGGCCTGCCTGAAGGGCGCCTGCAACCCGAACCAGCAGGCGCTGAAGGGCGTATTCGAGGACGCGCTGGATCTGACATCGTCGGAGCCGCCGGACTTCGCCAACCACGTGGTGCGCCTCGACGGACGCCTGACTCCCGCGCCAGACGCGCCCCGAACCCGGGCGATCCAGTTCCTGGACGGCGTTTCGCCCTGGCTGTCGGTCACCTGCAAGCCGGCGCTGCTCGCAGAGGCGCGGGCGGCGGAGCAGGGTGGCGGCAGGGATGCGGCGGGCGCCCCGTCGCTCCTGGCGAAGCTGGTCGTGGGCGGTTCGGTCAGCGACCTGGCGCAGAGCTTCGATAAGCGCGGCTTCGGGACCTTCGGCTATTCCGAAGATGGCAAGGCGGGCACGGACACCAAGACAGCCGAAATCATGCTGGGCTTCCGGCCAATGGCGCTCGCGGGGAAGGGATCGCTCGAGGAGCTCGCCTGGACGCCCTATGTCGAGTTCAAGCGGAAGACCGCCGCCACGCGGGCGAACGAACTGAATGACCTCACCTTTGGGGCGACGGCGATCACCGCCCGCACCTTCGGCCCCCTGGCGGTGGTCTTTCAGGGCGAGACCGGCTGGCAGACCGACGACCGCTTCAACGCCTCGGTCTGGCGCGGCGCCCTAGCGGCCACGCCGCCGTCGCTGCCGGCCTGCTTTGCGGGGGTGACGGAACACACCAGCCTTCGATGTTCCGCCCGCATCCTGGCGGACTACATCCAGGTGGATGATCCGGGGGACAAGGCCAAGCTGGCGACGTTCGAGGACTATGCCCGCGCTGGCCTCGACCTTGAGGTGGTGTTTGGCTGGCAATTGGCGGACGAGGCCGTCCTATCCCTGCGCGGTGGGTATCAGGCGCGGCGGCCGATCGATGGATCGGAGTCCGATGCTGAGCTCTGGACCGCGGAACTGGCGCTGGCGCCGTCCAAGGCGTCCCACTTCAACATAGGTCTGAGCTACACTGCGGGGGAATCCCTGGACTCCCTGGTCTCTGTGGAAACGTTGCAGCTGAAGCTGGGCGTGCGGAAGTGAGGCGGTCGACCCGCGGTGCGGGCCGGCCCGAGCGAGTTGGCCGGTCTTGCTGGCCAGGTGAAACGGCTCCTGCAGCGCCAGTTCAGCGGTAGTGGACGCCGCCCTAGGCCGCCGGCCCGGCGCGGCCCGGCGCCTGGACCAGTCCGGCGAGGGTCTGTTCGAAGACAAATCGGCCGGCGTCGCGGGCGGCGGCGTCGCTGGCGCCCTGGGCGCGGAGCATGGCCACGCCGTTCGAGGACACCAGGAGCGCCTGCAGTGCGAAGTCGATGTCGACAGCTAGACGGCCCTCGCCCTGGAGGCGCTCCAGCCGTCCGCGGCACCAGGCCGTCGCCCGCTCCAGCAGCGTCTGATCGTCCTGGGCCCGGGACATGAGCAGGCTGAAAAGCTGCGGCTGCTCGCAGATGAAATCCAGATAGAGATCCCAGGAGGCCACCAGGTCCGCCAGCGCGTCGGCGGTCTCCGGCAGCCCGGCCCGGTGCGCGAAATAGCGCGACACGCCTTCCGCCAGCAGCGCGTCGAGCAGGCCGTCCTTGTCGCCGAAGTGGTGGTAGAGGGTCGGCGCCGTCACCCCGGCCTCATCCAGCACCGCCCGCGTCGTGACCGCCGCCGGCCCGCCCCGCTCCAGCAAGGACGCGGCCGCATCGAGCAGGCTCCGCTCCGTGGGCGAACGATGGGGGGACATGGAATCCTCACGCGGCGCGCGACCCGTGGCGCACGCTCTGTCTTTCCATGCCGCGCCGGGCCGCTGCAACCCTATAGCGCTGATATGCCGCCGGACGCCCGGTCGTCGATCCCGCTCCTATAACGCCGCTATAGACAACGCTATAGCAGCGCTATATCACGTCGGAGCGACGTCGGCCTTGCGCGGGCGTCGCCCCGAGGCCGGGGGCTCCGCGCCTATCCAGGGATCCAGCCATGAGCCACGACACCCAAGTTGCCCTGGTCACCGGCGCCAATCAGGGCATCGGCCTGCAGATCGCCAAGGATCTGGCGGGGCATGGCTTCACCGTCCTGGTGGGCGCGCGCAATTTCGAACGCGGCGAGGCGGCGGCCAGGGCCATCGGCCCGAGCGCTCACCCCGTCCAGCTCGACGTGACGGACCCGGCCTCGATCGCCGCCGCCGCGGCCCATGTCGACGGCGCCTTCGGCCGCCTCGACGTGCTGATCCAGAACGCCGCCATCATGACCACCGGAACGCATCCCGGCTCGGTCGAGGACTACGCCAAGGCCACGCGCGCCAGCGTGGTGTCCCTCGATGAGATGCGGGCGGTCTGGGACACCAATGTGTTCGGCGTGCTCGCCGTCTACCAGGCCATGCTCCCGCTGCTGCGCCGGACGCCGGGCGCGCGCATCGTCAATGTGTCGAGCGGATCGGGGTCGCTGACCGTGTCCTCCGACCCCTCCCTGCCCTATCGCTCGCATTTCAGCCCGCTCTATGCGGCCTCCAAGACGGCGCTGAACGCCTTGACGGTGGCCATGGCGATCGAGCTCGAGGCCGAGGGGATCAAGGTCAACGCCGTTTCGCCGGGCTTCACCAAGACGGCGATGAACGCCTACGAGGGGACCGACACGGTCGAGGAAGGCGCCGCCGAGGCGGTGCGGCTGGCCCTCCTCGGGTCCGAGGCGCCGACCGGCGGCTTCACCCATGCGACCTTCGGCGCGATTCCCTGGTGACCTGACCCTGCGCCGCGTTTCCCGCGGACGTGTCCGGCGGGCCCCGGCCTGGCCGGCGCGAGGGCCGAACGCCCCCGAGACCTTCCATCCGCTTCCGTCCGGAGAGCCATGATGACCCCGACAGACCTCGCAGCATTTCCGCAGACCTTCGCCGGCAAGGTCGCCCTGGTGACGGGCGGCGCCCGGGGGATCGGGGCCGCCATCGTCCGACGCCTCGCCCGGGGTGGGGCCGCCGTCGCCTTCACCTATTCGGCCTCGGAAGCCGCGGCCGCCGCGCTCGTGGCCGAGGTGGAGGCCGAGGGAGGCCGGGCGCTCGCCTTCCGCGCCGACGCGACCGACGCCGCCCGCCTTCGCGCCGCCGTCGATCAGGCCGCCGCCGCCCTGGGGCGCCTGGACATCCTGGTCAACAATGCCGGCGTCGTGCGCTGGGGGCCGCTCGCCACCTTCTCCCTTGAAGACTTCGACCACACGTTTTCGGTCAATGTCCGCGCCGTCTTCGTCGCCACCCAGGCCGCCGTTCGCCACATGACCGAAGGGGGCCGCATCATCAATATCGGCAGTTGCAACGCCGATCGGACGCCCACGCCGGGCGGCGGGGTCTATGCGATGAGCAAGTCGGCCCTGGTCGGGCTCGCGCGGGGTTTCGCCCGCGACCTGGGGCCGCTCGGGATCACCATCAACAATGTCCAGCCCGGCCCGACAGACACTGACATGAATCCGGCCGACGGCCCCAAGGCCGAAGCCCTGCACGGTGTCATGGCCATTCCTCGCCATGCCCATGCCGACGAGGTGGCCGCCATGGTGGCCTATCTGGCCGGTCCCGAGGCGGCCATGGTGACCGGGGCGAACCTGCTCATCGACGGCGGCTTCGCCGCCTGATCCTCCGCCCGACGCCGCCGTCGAGGTCGGCGGCGCCGAAGCACATGATCCCATTCAGAGGCTGGACAGACACCCGATGAAACAGGTCGTACTCATAACCGGCGGGACCTCGGGCATAGGCCTGGCCCTGGCCGAAGCCGCCCTGGCGCGCGGGGACGCGGTCGCGGTCTGCGGACGCTCGACCCCGGCGCTCGAGCGGTTTGCGGATCGGCATCCGCAGGCCTTGGCCGTCCGCTGCGATGTGACCATAGCCGCCGATAGAGCCGCCCTGCTGGAGGCGGTCACCGGTCGGTTCGGTCGTCTCGACATCCTCATCAACAATGCCGGGACCTTCGTCGAGCGGGACTTCGTCACGGATCCGGAGGCCACGCGCGACCTGGAAGCGGAGGTCGCCCTCAACCTCACGGCCCCGATCCAGCTCACCCACGAGGCGCTCAGCCAATCGCCGGACCTGCGCGCGATCGTGTTCGTCACCTCAGGATTCGCCCTGGTGTCTCCGGCCCGCGCGCCGACCTACGGCGCCGTCAAGGCCGGCCTGCATGGCTTCGCCGAAGGGCTGCGGCGCCAGCTCGCCCCCAGGGGGATTCATGTCCTCGAGCTCCTTCCGCCCGCCACGGACACGCCCATGAACGCCAGCTTCACGGGCAAGAAGATGTCGCCGGCGGCGGTGGCGGCCGAAACCCTCGACGGGCTCGCGCGCCGCCGGTCCATGGTCCTGCCAGGGCCGGCCAAGCCGCTTCCGCTGCTGCTGCGCATCGCGCCGAACGCCGTCAAACGGATGGTCGCCGGGATGTGACGGCCCCTGGCGCCAACCAGCCGCAGCCCCCTACCCCGCCGCGCCCAGCACCTTCGCCAGGAACTCACCGCCGAGCCGCAGGCCCGGCTCGTCGATGCTGTGGCCAAGGCCGGGCGAAGTGTGGGTGGTGATGGGGAAGCCCAGGCGGGTGAAGTCGGCCTGCGCCTGGGCAAGCGCCGAGAAGGGCACCATGGGGTCGGCGTCGCCGTGGATCAGCAGCAGGGGCGGCCTGGTCTTGACCTCGATCTCCAGGGCCTCGGCGTCGGCCAGCATGCCGGAATAGCCGACGACGCCGGCCAGGGCTTCGGGCCGACGGGGCGCCACATGCAGCGCCATCATGGTCCCCTGGCTGAAGCCGACGAGGGCGACCTTGCTGTTGGGCAGGTCATAGGCGGCGCGATGCATGTCGATGAAGGCGTTCACCAGGGGCGCGGCCAGCCGCACGCCCGCCGCACGGCTTTCCCGGCCCAGATCGGTCAGGGACCACCACTGATAGCCGCCCGGCGCGCCGGGGCAGGCCTCAGGCGCGTTGGGGGACAGGAAGACGGTGTCGGGCAGGCTCGCGCGCCAATAGGGCACGAGCCCCATCAGGTCGTCGCCGTTCGAGCCATAGCCGTGCAGCAGGATCACCATGGACTGGGGATCGCGGCCGCTGGCCGGGGCGGCCATGGGTCCGGTGAGGCGGGTCAGGCTGGTCATGCCCCGGTGGTGCGACAAAGCGGGGAGCCGGTCAACGGCGGGCCGCAGATCAGGCCTCGGCGGCGGGTTTCGCCATACGCCATCCCCGGCGCCAGCCCACCGCGCCGGTCATCAGCAGCCAGGCCTGGTAACCGCCCTGGGTGAGGCGCTCAAAGGCGCCGATCGCGTCCAGGCCCAGGGCCGCGGACAAGGCTGCGCCGGCGCCGCCCAGCACCATGGCGACCAGGGCGAGCCAGGTCAGGCGACGGTAGGCCGGCGGGGCTGCGGGCGCGCGCGCTGAACCCACCATGGCGGCGGCGAAGGCCAAGGCCGCCACCATGACCAGAATATTATGGCCGCCCTGGGCGCGCGACATCGGAACACCCGGCGGATCCATGGGAAACCATAGGGCGATGGCGGCCGAGGCGGCGCCCGCCGCCAGGAGCGCGCCGGCCGCGAAACGCCCGGGTCCGCTGCGGTCTCGCCAGAGCGCCAGGCCCAGGATCATCACCAGCAGGCCGGTGACCGTCCAGGCCGCGTTGATCGCCCAGGCGTCCGGGGCGCCGGACATGCCGAGGGCGCTCACGGGCTCCGACACATGGGAATAGCCTGCCCGCCGCGCGCCGCCGATGAGGACCGACAGCAGGAAGACGCCGGGGGCGAGGAAGCCCGCGAGGTAGCCGCCCCGTGACGCCGCCGCCCCGCCCGTCAAGCCGCCGCGCGGCGGCGAAGCCGGCCCGTCATCTTCAGGCCGTCGCGGAGATTGAGGCTGACCAGGGTGAAGTTCACCAGCCCGGCGATGAGCTCCACGGCCTGCACCGCGTAGAAGGTCGTGTCGAAGGCTCCGATCTGCGCCCGCGTCGCCAGGAACAGGGCGGCCGGCAAGAGGACCAGCAGACCGTTGGCGGCGATCATCTGCATCCGTTTGAGTTTCACGCCGACCAGGCCGGCGCGTCGGCCGCGGGCCCGAAGAAATCCCGAGCCGCCCGTCGCCATCAAGGCTGGGATCAGCACCAGGAAGCCCCACGGGATGGCGGTCTTTACGGCGACCACCACCTCGGGCGGGGCGAACAGTTCGCTGAGCGCCGTCGAGAGCCAGAAGGTGGCGATCATCAGCAAGGCGATGACGCCGGCCACGGTGTGGACAACTCTGAACACGACCTGCCTCCGGTCTTGAGATGCGCGGAACGCTCCAACGCAGACGCGGCTCAGGGCGTCGGCCACGAGGCTCCGCCGGGCCGGGCGACCCGGCATTGATCTTCCTCAATCGGAGCAGCGGTGGCCCACCCCCAGGTCAGCTCTCGGCCAAGATCAGCTCTCGGCGGCGGCGGTCGCGCGGCGGGGCGCCTGGGCGTGCGCATGGGCCCGGGAAGACGGACTCTGGGAAGACTGGCTCTGGGAAGACTGGGCCGGGTGGCTGCGGGTCACCTGGCTGAAGGCCACCAGGCGGCCATTGGCCTCGTCCCACAGGGACAGGCGCGCATAGCCGAAGCTCTCCAGCAGGCCGATCCTGCTCATGGCGCGCAGCTCGGGATGGTCGCGCATCACCTGGCCCAGGCGGTAGTAGGGGATGCGGCTCGACAGGTGGTGCACGTGGTGGACGCCGATATTGGCCGTGAACCAGTGGAGCACCGGCGGCAGGTCGTACTGCGAGCTGCCCAGGAGCGCGAAGTCGTGGCGATTCCACTCGCCGTTCCGCGCCCAGGCGACGCCCTCGTACTGATGCTGGACGAAGAACAGCCAGACCCCGGTGGTGGCGGCGACCAGCACGGTGGTCAGATAGATCATGAGCACCGGCCAGAGCCCGAAGATCGAGGCTGCGCCGCCGATCAGGACGGCGGCCACAGCGGTGGTCCCCAGCGTGCTGGCCCAGGGGCGCCAGCCGAGATGCATCAGGCCCACCGGCAGGCGGTTCTGCAGGAAGAAGGTGAAGGCCGGGCCCAAGCCAAACAGCACCAGCGGGTGGCGGTACAGGCGATAGCCGAGCCTGCGCAGGCGCGGCAGGGCCAGATATTCGTCCACGGTGAGCAGGTCGATGCCCCCCAGCCCCCGCCGGTCCAGATTGCCGGAGGTGGCGTGGTGCATGTTGTGGGTGCGCCGCCAGTAGTCATAGGGCGTCAGGGTGAAGACGCCGATGGTCCGGCCGGCCCAGTTGTTGAGCCGGGCGTCGCGGAAGAAGGCGCCGTGGCCGCAATCGTGCTGGATCAGGAACAGCCTGACCAGGAACAGGCCCGCCGGCAGGGTCAGCAGCAGCGCCGCCCACCACAGGCCGTTCTGATAGGCGAACCCGGCCAGGGCCCACAGAAGCAGCAGGGGTCCGGCCGTGATCGCGATCTCGGCGGCGCTGCGGCCATGGCCCGGCTCATGATAGCTGGCGAGTTGGCGCGCCCAATTCGATCCGCCCGGCGTCTGTTCAGTCAATGTCGCATTTCCAGATTATCTCGGCCGGGTTGTCTCGGCAGGCCAGATGGACCGGCCCGGGCGTTGCTGACAGGGCTCGACGCCGCCGAGGAGCTTTTTCGGGAGTCTCCCGAATTTATCAACCGCGATCCGACGAATTCGGCAGGTTCCTGGCGTCGCACCCCGTCCCCTACCCCTTCAGAAGCATGGGCTCGCGGCGGAACCAAGGCCTGTGGCTAGCGGGGACCGATATCGAGGCCATCTGGCCCCTTCTCGACGTCGTCGCCCAGGGGATCGCCATGGTCAGGCAGTTCGGGAATATCCTGGCCGGGCGGACCGTCATTGGGCAGTTCGGCGGGCTGGTCCGGGCGTTCGCCGTCCGGGTCGGGGAGGATTTCAGGGTCAGGCATCGGGCCTCCTTGCGGGGTTCAAGCCCTCAACGCGGACGCGCAACCTCTTGATCCTCCGCCCTAGCTTAGATTGCGGCCGAACAGGGTGATCAGCCGTTCCCAGTGGCGTTCGGCGGCGGCCTTGTCATAGGCGCCCCGCTGGGGGAAGGCGAAGCCGTGGGCGACGCCGGGATAGAGTTCGAGCTCGGTGGGCGCCTCGCGGGCCTCCAGGGAGGCGGCCAGGTCGCGGACCATTTCCAGCGGCGCCCAGCGGTCGGTCTCGGCGCAGGCGAAATAGAGCTCAGCCTGCGTCCTGTGGGCGACCAGGTGCGGGCTGTCGGCCTTGTCGGTGACCAGATAGGTTCCATAGATCGAGGCCGCCGCGGCGATCCGCCCGGGATGGCGGGCCGCGGCGTTGATCGAGAACTGGCCGCTCATGCAATAGCCCAGGCAGCCGGCGGGGCCCTTGGCCGCGGCGGGGTCCTTGGCGGCGAAGGCCAGCAGGGCGTCGGCGTCGGTCATGACCATGGGGATGGTCAGGCCGTACATGAGCTCGCCCATCCTGGTGCGCACCGCCTCATCGGCCATGTCGCCGATCTCCATCACCCCGGCCCGATGATAGAGATTGGGCAGCATGACGTAATAGCCGCTGGTGGCCAGGCGCCGGGCCATGTCGCGTAGCTCCTCGCGGATGGCCGGGGCGTCCATGAAGAACAGGATCACCGGATGCGGGCCGTTTCGCTCCGGATGGACCACGAAGGTGGTCATGGGGCCATCCTGGGTCGGGACCTCGTGG
>CAZERE010000004.1:20804-38791 GCA_964515365.1 uncultured Phenylobacterium sp.
GGCGTCGCCCGGTGGGTACACAAGTGGGGGCAACTCCGGCGGCGGGACGAGCAGGCAGGCGCGCGCCAGGGAGACCCGGGTCAGGTCTCGGCGACGCAGGAAGATCTGCATGGCGTCGGTGGTCGGGTCCCGCGAGGTCTGCCATTCGCCGAGATCGCGGTAGCGGGTCATGAGCAGCAGGCGGCGCGCCCCCTGCGCCCGGTCGGCGGCGCTTTCAGCCGCCAGGAAGAGGCCGAAGATGGTGGTCTCGAACCGGGTCTCGAAGTCCGGCCAGGCCTGGCCGGAGAGCGCGACGAACTCCTCGACCGCCTCGCCGTCGATGGTGAACCAGTTGTGCACATAGACCCCGCCTGCGGCAGGTCTGGCGCCCGCCGCAGGGCGCAGGGTGGGCGAAAGCTCGTGTGCCTCGGCGCCCCCCAGGGCCGGCAGGGCGAACCCCGCCGTCCCCAGGACCAGGGCCTGGTTGGAGGCGAACCCCAACAGGGGCGCGAAGACCGCCACGCAGCCGGCCTGGGCGTAGGCGTCCCGCGCCAGGTCGCGCACGGCGGTGCGTTCGCGGCCCAGCTCCGCCTGGAAGTACTTATATTCCATGGGCTTGACCCCTAGAAGTTCACGCGGCTGGAAATGGCGCCGTCCACCAGCATGTTGATCCCGGTGGTGAAGGCCGAGCGGGGACTGGCGAGGAAGACGGTCGCTGCGGCGATCTCTTCCGGCGTGGCCATACGGCCGGTGGGGTTGCGCTTGATCATGGTCTCGAAGAAGCCCGGCGCATTGGCCTTCACATTGCCCCAGACGCCGCCTTCGAAGAAGACCGTGCCTGGCGAGACGACGTTGCAGCGGACGCCTTTGGCCGCGCCCTCCTTGGCGACGCCCTTGGCGTAGTGGATCAGGGCCGCCTTCATGGCGCCATAGGCCGAGGGGCCGCTGGCTTCCGCCGCCGAGACCGACGAGGTGATGATGAAGGCTGCGTCCCCGCCGGCGCCGGCCGCCTTTTCCAGATAGGGCTTGGCCGCCTGATAGGTGCGCACCGCGCCCAGCATGTCGATCTCGAACATGGCCCGCCAGTCGGCCTCCGACCCGCCATTGACCAGGGCGCTGGCGTTGGAGACCAGAACGTCCAGGCCGCCCAACTCCTTGGCGGCGTCCTCGACAAACGCGGTGATGGCCGGTCCGTCGGCGATGTCCACCGCCCGGCCCCAGGCCTTGACGCCCTTGGCCTCCAGCGCCTTGACGGCGACGTCGACGCCCTCCTGCCCGCGGGCGCAGACGGCCACGTCGCAGCCCTCGTCGGCCAGCAGCTCGGCGATCGCCAGGCCGATCCCCCGCGACCCGCCGGTCACCACGGCCTTCTTGCCCTTCAGTTGCAGATCCATCGGCCTCTCCCTTGGCGTGTTGTTTGTGTGTTGGGCGACAGTTACGACGCGCCTTGGGCGGCGGATCAAGACCGCGCCCTGAGATTCCTGATCACGGTTCTCTTTGCCGTTGCGCCCCTGGCCGCCCACCGCCAAGCTGAGGCGAAGGCCCGCCGCCAAGAGCTGGGCCGCTTTGGGAGGATGACCATGCGAAGCTTCGCGCTCGCCCTGTGCGCCTTTGCGCTCGCCGCGCCTGCCTACGCCAAGACCCTCGCCGTGGCCCCCGGCCCCGACGCCCAGGAGGCCCTGCAACTGGCCCTGCTCGACGCCAAGCCAGGCGACGTGGTCGAACTGGCGGCCGGCCGCTTCGAACTGACCGACGGCCTCTCCCTGGACGTGGACGAGGTGACCATCAAGGGCGCCGGTCCCGACGCCACGGTGCTGTCCTTCGACGGTCAGCAGGGCGGCGCCGAGGGGCTGCTGATCACCTCCGACAAGGTGACGGTGCGCGACCTGGCGGTGGAAAATTCCAAGGGTGATGGGGTCAAGTCCAAGGACGCCGACCAGATCAGCATGATCAATCTGCGGGTCGAATGGACCGGCGGGCCGAAGGCGACCAACGGCGCCTATGGGGTCTATCCGGTGGGCTCGTCCAATGTGCTGATCGATAGGGTGACCGTGCGCGGGGCCTCGGACGCCGGCATCTATGTGGGCCAGTCCAACAACATCGTCGTCCGCAACAGCGTGGCGGAGTTCAATGTCGCCGGCATCGAGATCGAGAACTCCAGCTCAGCCGATGTCTATGGCAACACCGTCACCCACAACACCGGCGGCATCCTGGTGTTCGACCTGCCCAACCTGCCGGTGATGGGCGGCCATTCCACCCGGGTGTTCGACAACAGGATCGTCAACAACGACACGCCCAACTTCGCGCCGGAGGGCAATATCGTCGCCAGCGTGCCGGTGGGCGCGGGCGTCATGATCATGGCCAACCGCAACGTCCACATCTTCGACAACGAGATCGACGGCAACCAGACCGCGGCCATCATGCTGGTGGGCTATACCCGCGAGTTTGACGACGAGAGCTACAACCCCATCCCCCGCGAGGTGGTGGTGCGCGACAACAGGATCGGCCGCAACGGCTGGGCGCCGGCCTTCCCGGGCGGCACGGAGCTGGCCGCCGCGGTGGGCGGGACCCTGCCGCCGGTGATGTGGGATGGCGTGGCGCCGGAGGGCGGTCCCCAGGCCATGCGGCTGACGGATGGTCCGGTCCTGAACCTCAACCTGCCCAAGGCCGGCGCCATGGATCAGGCCAGCCCCTCGGTCACACCGACCCTGGAGCGGGGCGAGATCACCGAGCCACCTGCCGTGGTCCTGCCGGAGGCCCAGGCCGCGCTCGCCCCATGAGGCGCGCGCTCGGCGTTCTGCTCGGCCTCGCGGCCCTGGCCCTGAGCGGCGCGGGGCAGGCCCCCGCCCCGGTCCGGCTCGAGGTGGTGCTGGCCGAAACGCCGGCCCCGCGGCTGTCGGACTATGGCCTGTTCCAGGACGCCGCCGCCCGGACACCCAGCCCCGGCGTGACGCCCTATGACCTGACCACCCCGCTGTTCAGCGACTATGCGGCCAAGCACCGTTTCGTCTTCACGCCGGATGGCCAGAGCGCGGCCTATACCCCTGAAGGGCCTCTGGATTTTCCGGTGGGTTCGGTGCTGGTCAAGACCTTCGCCTTCGCGCCGGACATGCGCCGGCCGGCCGTTGATGAGCGCTATGTGGAGACCCGGCTGCTGATCCGCAAACCGGCCGGCTGGACGGCCCTGGCCTATGTCTGGAACGCCGACCAGACCGAGGCTGTGCTCAAACGCACCGGGGCGCGGCTGGACGTGGCCTTCATCGATCCCTCGGGCGAGGCCCAGGCGATCAGCTACCTCGTGCCCAACCAGAACCAGTGCAAGACCTGCCACTCGGCGGACGGCGAGCTGGTCCCCATCGGCCCCAAGGCGCGCAATCTCAACCGCGACCTGGACTATGGCGGCCGCGCCGAGAACCAGCTGGCGGCCTGGCGCAGGCGGGGTCATCTGAGCGGCGGGCCTGCCCAGGCCGACGCGCCGCGCACGGCGGCCTGGGACGATGAAGCCGAAGGGCTGGCGCCCCGCGCCCGGGCCTATCTCGACGCCAACTGCGCCCACTGCCACAACCCGGCGGGCATGGCCTCGACCAGCGGCCTGTTCCTGCAGATCGAGGAGACGCGGCCGGCCCATCTGGGGATCAACAAGGCGCCGGTGGCCGCTGGACGGGGTTCGGGCGGGCTCCAGGTGTCCATCGACCCCGGCCATCCGGAACGCTCGATCCTGGTCTATCGGATGGCGTCCACCGATCCCGGCGTGATGATGCCGGAGCTCGGCCGCGCCCTGCCGCACAAGGAGGGGCTCGCCCTGGTGGCCGACTATATCGACAGCCTGGAGCCCTAGCCCCAACGCCCCAGGATATCGACGGCCAGGCCCTGGTCGGTCTCGCGCAGACGGGCGTCGATCCCATAGGCGGCGGCGAGGATTTCCGGGGTCATGGCCTCGGCCGGCGCCCCGTCGGCCAGCACCCGGCCATGGCCCAGCACGAGGACCCGGTCGGCCAGGCGGGCGGTCAGGGTCAGGTCGTGGAGGGTCAGCAGCACGCCGCACCCCTCCCCGGCCAGTCGTCGGAACAGGTCGCCGGCCTCCAGGGCGTGGCGGGGATCGAGCCCTGCGAAGGGCTCGTCGGCCAGCAGCCATTCCGGCTCGCCGGCCAGGGCCCGGGCGATCAGGGCCCGCGCCCGCTCGCCGCCAGACAGGGTGGTGATGTCGCGGTGGGCGAGGTCCTCGACCCGGGCCGCGGCCAGGGCGCGGTCCACGGCGGCCTCGTCCGGCGCCGACAGCCCCCGGGCGCCGAGCCAGGGCAGACGCCCCAACCCCACCACGGCGCGCACCTCCAGCCCCCAGGCGATCTCCGGAATCTGCGGGATGAAGCCCAGGCGCTGGGCGCGGCGCCGGGGGGCGAGGTCGAGCAGCGCCTGGTCCCCCAGCCAGACCGCCCCGCCATGGGGCCGCGACAGGCCGGCCAGGGCCGCCAGCAGGGTGGACTTGCCGGCCCCATTGGCGCCCAGGATGGCCGTCACCTGACCGGGGACAAACCGGGCGCTCACACCGCTGAGCACGGTCCTGCGGCCGGCCTGCAGGTGGAGGTCGCGGGCCTCGAGCACGCTCATGACAGCCTCCGGCGCTGGACGAGGAGAAGCCCCAGGAAGAAGGGGCCGCCCAGGGCCGCCATGGCGACGCCCAGCCGGACCTCGGCCGCCGAGGGGATCAGGCGCACCAGGATGTCGCCGGCCAGGACGATCACCGCCCCGCCGAGCGCGCTGGGCAGCAGCAGGCCGGCCGGGCGGGGGCCAAGAAAGGGCCGCAGCAGGTGCGGGGTCACCAGTCCGACGAAGCCGATCACCCCTGTGACCGCCACGCTGGCCCCGGCCGCGAGGCCCACCCCGAGCGCCAGCAGCAGCCGCGTGCGGCTGAGGCTGATCCCCAGGGACTGGGCGCCGGCCTCGCCAAGCGTCAGGGCGTCCTGGGCGCGGCCGGTGGCGAGCAGCAGGCCGAGGCCTACGGCGACGAAGGGGGCGGCCATCTGCAGATCGGCGAGGCTGCGGTCGGTGAGCGAGCCCATCAGCCAGTTGACGATCTCGTTCACCGCCCAGGGATTGGGGGCCAGGTTGAGCGCCAGGGCCACGCCGGCGCCGGCGACGATGTTCAGCACCACCCCGGCCAGGACGAAGGTCACCGTGCCGGGCGCCGAGCCGGTCAGGCCGATCAGGACCAGCACGCCGATCAGGGCGCCGGCCATGGCGCAGAGCGGCATCAGCCAGGCGATCCCCGCCAGGGCGGGCACATAGAACCCGAAATAGAGGGAGACCACCGCGCCCAAGGCGGCCATGGAGGAAACCCCCAGAACCCCCGGATCGGCCAGGGGATTTCGCGTGTAACCCTGCAGCGCTGCGCCGGACATGCCGAGCGCGGCGCCCACCACCATGGCCAGCAGGGTGCGCGGAATGCGCAGCTCCAGGATGATGATCCAGCCGGGATCGTCGGTGCGCCAGGCGTCCAGGGGAACCCAGACCCGCCCAGCCATCAGGCTGATCGCCCCCAGGACCGCCAGGGCGGCGGCCAGGCCGATCATCACCGCCGAAGGTGAGAGCCGCCTCATGCCGCCCTCAGCACATTGCGCCGGGCGGTCGCCAGGGCCGCGGCCGTCTCGATCAGCACCGGGCCGCCGCAATAGAGCAGCCGCTGGGGGAAGGCCTCACGCTGCATCCTGCCCGCGATGCGTGTCAGCGCCGGATGGCTCAGCACCCGGTCGGCCCAGGTGGGCGCGCCGGGCGCGGGCTGGCCGGCCAGCAGCACCTGGGGCGGATCGGCGATGATCTGCTCCAGGCCGATATTGCCCCAGCGGCCCAGGCCATAGCGGGCGGCGACGTTCTCGAACCCGGTCCGCCGGAGCATCTCGTCGGTGAGGGTGCCGGCCCCGGCGGCGAAGCCGTTGGGCTGGTAGACGATGGCGGTGAGCTTCGGCGCGCCAGGCGGCGGGGCGGCGGCGGCCAGGGCCGCCTCGATCCGGGCGACCACGGCCTCACCGCGCACAGGCTGGCCGAGCCGCCGGGCCATCTGGCGGATCTGGGCCAGGCTGGCGGCCACGGTCTGGGGCACGTCGAACATGGCGGTGGGGATGCGCAGCCGGGCCAGGGCCTGGCGGGTGGCCGGGGCGGAGTGCTCGCTCATCAGCACCAGGTCCGGGCGCAGGGCCACCACCTCCTCGGCGGTCTCATAGGTGATCGGGATGTCGCGCGCCGCCCGGGCCAGGGTGGAGGCCTGGGCGTCGCGGGCATAGTGGGTCAGGGCCGCGATCTGGCCGCGTTCGGCCACATGAAACAGGATCACGTCCAGGCAGGGGTTGAGCGACACCACCCTTTGCGGCCTTGGCGCCGGGGCGGCGCCGGCGAGGCCGAGCGCCAGGCCGCCCACCGCCGTGCGGCGGGTGAGCAAACCGGGTTCCCGTCTCGCCGGCTCTGACATCAGAACCGGGCCCGCACGCCGAGCGCGCCGAAGCGGCCCAGCTCGCCATAGCCGCGGGTGGAGGGATCACGGTCGTCGAAGACGTTCTCCACCCGGCCATAGACCTCGAAGGTGTCGCTGATCGGCCAGGCGGCGCGGAGATCCAGCAGGGCGCGGGGCTCCAGGCGGTTGAGATTGGCTGCATCGTCGAAGGCCTCGCCGATATAGCGCACGGCGAGCGTCGCCGAGGCGCCGGCCGACCAGACGTGCGTCACCGACATATTGCCCTGGTGCTCGGGACGGCGCGCCAGCTGATGGCCCTCATTGGCCGAGCCCGACACCGCATTGGTGGCGTCGGTCCAGGTGTAGTTGGCCGCCAGGTCGAAGGGACCGACCTTGGCCTGGCCGGCGAGCTCCAGCCCCTGGGCCTCGGTCCGGGCGATGTTGTTGTAATAGCCGTACCGCATCACGCCGCCGACCGTGCAGAGCGGATCGGTCCCGGTGAAGCAGGAGACATAGTCGATCTGGTTGTCGGTCTCGCGCTGGAACCAGGTGGCCGAAACCACGGCCCGGCCGCCGGCCAGGACCTGCTCGACGCCCAGGTCCCAGGCGTCGGCCTCCTCGGGCTCCAGGCCCAGATTCCCGTACTCGCTATAGAGCTGGTAGAGGGTCGGCGCCTTGAAGCCCTGGCCGAAGCTGGCCCGCAGGATGGTGTTTCCGTCGTTCAGGGACCAGGCGAGCGCCGCCTGCCCCAGGGTCTGGCCGCCGAAGGTCTCGTGCTCGTCGCGGCGAAGGCCCGCGGTCAGGGTCAGGCCGGCGAGCAGCGGGCCCTGGACCTGCACATAGGCGCTGTCGAGGTCGGCGCTGGCCGCCTGGGTGGGCGGATTGGGATCGAAGGCGCTGGGCGAGGCCGTGCGCATGCTGGCCTCCTCCCGCTCCAGGCCGAACACCGTCTGCCAGGCCTCGGTCAGGGCGAAGGTCCCCTGGTATTCCCAGCGCTCCACCTCGGAGAGGGCGTCGAAGGTGACGTCCGTCACCGCCTGCGCCGGATTGAGGCTCTGGCGGTCGGTGCGGGTGCGGGAATAGGAGAGCCGGTTGCGCAGCCGGTCGTCCAGCAGGGCGAGGTTCAGGCCGGCATAGCCCGCCAGCTCCTCGGTCACGCCATATTCGGCCGTGTCACCGAAGCTGTAGGCCGGCGCCGGATAACCGTCCACCTGGGCCCGGCCATAGGAATAGATCCCCCGCAGGTCGAGGGAGAGGTTGTCGGTGAGCGTCACCCCCAGACGGCCATTGGCGCTGGTGTGCTGGAAGCCGTCATCCTCGGCGCCGCCGGCGAAGGCCGAGACCCCATCGGTGGTGTAGTAGCCGGCGCCCAGGCGCCAGACGATGCGCTCGCCGGCGCCGCCGATCCCGCCGCGCACATAGGCGGTGGCGTTATCGCCGCCCTCGGCGTCCAGGCTGGCCTGGAAGGGCTTGGTCGGCACGGTGGTGACCACATTGACCACCCCGCCGATGGCCTGGCTGCCCCAGAGGGTGGACTGGGCGCCGCGCAGGACCTCGACCCGGGCGACATCGCCGGTCAGCAGATTGGCGAAGTTGTAGCCGCCGCCGGGCTGGGCCACGTCGTTCAGGCGCACGCCGTCGATGACCACCAGGGTCTGGTCGGTCTCGGCGCCGCGGATGCGCAGGGCGGTGACCCCGCCCGGTCCGCCGTTGCGCGACAGGGTGACGCCGGCCGTGCGGCCCAGCAGGTCGGGCAGCAGGATGGCCTGGCTGGCCTCGATGTCGGCCCGATCCAGGACGGTGATCGCCTGGGCGACCTCGGCCGCTGCGGTGGGCACGCGATTGCCGGTGACGACGACGCTGCGCACGGCGTTGGAGGCCGCGGCCCCGGCCACGTCGGGCGCGGACGCCGGCTGCGCCAGGACGGGCGAGGCGAAGGCCGCCAGGACGGCGGTGGAAAGGGCGGCGGTGGAAAGCAGTGCGAGTCTCATCTGGGTCTATCCCCCTCGTTGACGACAACGAGCCGCGGGGGACGCAAGGACCACGGAGAGGACGAACGACGGGCGCGCGACCTCGCCGGGACCCACGCCACGCGCGGCCCTGGACGGTTGTCGCCACCCGGGAAGACCCGTTCGTATGGCGCACCCCGGCCAGACGAAGGACGACCGCGACAGGCAGGTCTCCTGGCTCGCGGGTCATCGCCCTGATGCACGCCGCCTTCCCAGGTCCGAGGACCCAGTGGCTTAGTGGCGTGCGGGCTCGCCGCTTACAGTTGCGGGGGCAGCCCAGGTCTTACACCTGAGTTCCCTTTTGATCCCCTTGCGGGGAACCTGTCACCGGGCAGGCCATAGGGGCGCTCGGGACCGCCGTCAACGCTGACGCTGCGGCGGCCTCGCGGGCGTTCGGGCGTTCAGGGCGCCTCGGCCGGCAGGCGCAGGGCGTGGCGCATGACCTGGAACAGATAGGGCTGGTCCATGGAGCCGGTCACCAGATAGGCGGCGGGGCCCTCGGCATAGGCCGGCACGTCCTCGCCGGTGTGCGCGGCGCTGCCCAGCAGGACACCGGCCTGGCGCACCTGGTCCGGCGCCGTCACGTCGACCTCGGACAGATCCCGGCGTCCCTCCCCGGCCTTGGGTCCGCCGGGTCCGGTCGAATAGGTGAGGATCGGCAGGGGCAGGCCGTCCCCGGCCAGCATGGGGGCGCCGGTCGGGCCCTTGATCAGGCCCAGCACATCGTCGCCACGGGCTCCGCCGTTGATCGCCAGCCCATGGCTGTGGTCGGCGGTGACGATGATCAGGGTGTCGGCCGGATCGGTCAGATCCTCGGCCGCCGCCACGGCCTTCGACAGCTCGACGCCCTCGGTCAGGGAGGCGTTCAGCAGGCCGGCATGGTGGGCCTTGTCGATATGGGCGCCCTCCACCAGCAGCACATAGCCCTGAGGCTCGGCGGCCAGGCGGGTGATCGCCGCGCGGGTCATCTCTTCCAGGGTCGGCGTCTGCGGCGCCACGGTGGGGCGGTCCACCTCATGGGGAATATGCACGTCGGCGAACAGGCCGAGCACATCACGCCCTTCGGCGACCGCGGCGTTCAGACTGTCGCGGTCGGTGACGAAGGCGCTGTCGGGCCGGGCCGCCCACAGGGCCGGCAGGTCCTGGCCGTCCTTGCGCCGACCGCCGGCCCCCTCGGGCCGGAAGAAGGTCAGGCCCCCGCCCAGGGCGATGTCGGGTCGGATGTCGTCGGGCGCCAGCACCAGCTGGGCGGCGATGTCGGCGCAGCCGGCCTCTCGCGCGGCGGCCGGCATATCGACGTCGCTCTGCCAGCCCCGGGCCGGCACGTGCGCATAGAAGGCGGCCGGGGACGCATCGGTGATGGCGGCGGTGGAGACCACGCCCACCGCCTTGCCCAGCTCCCGCTTGGCCCGCTGCGCCAGGGTCGGCACGTTGCGCGCCGGATCACAGACGCCGCGTCGAGCCTCGCCGTCCACGCCGATGGCGCCGTTGATGGTGCGATAGCCGGTGGTGATGGCCGAGGCGCCATTGGCCGAGTCGGTCACCAGGCCGTCGACCGAATAGGTCCGCACAAGGCCCCCATAGGGCATGGTGTCGAAGGCCAGGTCATAGGAGGCGCCGTCCACGCCGGCCCGTTGTCCGGCCAGGATGCGCATGGCCGTGACGGTGGAGACCCCCATGCCGTCGCCGATGAACAGGATGATGTTCTTGGCCGGCCCGGTCTCGGGCTGCCGGGCCAGGGCCGCCTCCAGTGCGGCCTGGGGCTCCTTCGCCTCGACGGCGCCGGCCGTCATGGAGATGGAAAGGGCGACGACGCCGGCCGCCAGGCCGGCGCGGGGAAGGATACGAAGGATCATGAACGCCTCTGCCTCGGCCCGCGCAACGCCGGCCAGCTAAGACGGCCGCTTATGCCCGGACTTCGTGACGTCCCTGCGAAGGTGGCCTGTCGCGGAAGGCGCTCCGGACGCCGGGCGCAAAAAAGGCCCGATCTCTCGGGCCTCCAGCGCGATGGTACCACCTCTCGGGTTCGAACCGAGGACCTCCAGAGCCACAATCTGGCGCTCTAACCAACTGAGCTAAGGCGGCGCATCGCGAGGGATAGGGTTCTAGTGGCGCCGGCCAATGGGATCAAGAGCCATCGCCACAGGCGCACCGGGCAAAGAAAAGGCCCCGGAGACCTGGGTCTCCGGGGCCGATTTCCCTGGTCCTTCGTCGTCCCTTAGCCGGGAAGACGGAAGGAGATCGGGATCCGAACGGTGCCACCCTCGACGGGCGCGCCGTCGGCGGTGCGCGGACGCATCCGGAACAGTCGGGTCATCCGCATCGCGGCGCTGCCGAAGTCCTGATCCGCGGGGCTTTCTTCCACCACAGAGCAGTTTTCCAGCGTGCCACGAGCCGTGACCGAGCAGCTCAGAACCACCCGGCCCTCTGCTCCCATCCGCTGAGCGCGGTCGGGATAGTAGCGGGCCACATCCTCGCCGCTGGGCAGACGGGCCCAGTCGGGATTGGTGATCACCGACGGACGCGGCGGCGCAGGCGGCGGCGGAGCCGGCGGCTTCGGCTGTTCGATCCGCTTTTCAACCGGCGGAACCGGCAGAGGCGGGATCGACGGCGCGTTCAGCGGCGGCGCGACCGGCGGACGCGGCTGCAGCTTGGGCGGCGGCGGCGGCGGCGTGTTCGTCGGCGGCGGCGGGGGCGGCGGAGGCGGCGGCGGCGGAGCGGGCTTGATGATCGCCACGTCCGTCACATCCTCCGAATACTCCCGATACTCCGGCTCGAACTTGGTCTTGTAGAGGTAAAGACCCAGGGCCACATGCACGACGATCGAAACGATGATCGCAATGATGATGCCCTTGTTCCGCTTCGGCTTCGGCGCGTCGAACGGGCTGTGGTGAATGTGAGTCGTGTCACTGGTGTCAGACATGCCTCACCTCCCTCAATTGTCTTCTTCGCCGATGAGCGCCACGCTGTAGAACCCATTGTCCTGAAGCATGTTCATCACGCCCATGAAGTCACCGTACATGGTGTCCCTGTCGGCGCGGATGAAGATCCGCTCACGTTCCGGGTTCCGCTGCCCAATGTTCGATCGGAGATCGTCGCCCAGGGCCGACAGATCGGTGGCGAAGTCACCGATATAGATGGACCCGTTCGACTGGATCGAAATGTAGACCGGTTTAGGCGGGTTCGGAGATGGCTCGGCGACGGCTGGAGGAAGCGCGACCTGGACCGTTACGCTGGCCAGAGGCGCCGCCACCATGAAGATGATCAGGAGAACCAGCATGACGTCCACGAAGGGCGTCACATTGATTTCGCTGTTCTGATCCGTCTCGTACCTGCCACCCCCAGACCCTGAGAGTTTAGCGGCCATTGGGATTAGGCCCCCTTGTCGAGCTGCCGGGAAATCGCGTTCAGAAGTTCAGCGACATACCCTTCCGAACGGGCGCCGTAAGCGGAGATGCGCGTCTGGAAGTAGTTGTAGAAGATAACCGACGGGATAGCGGCGAAGAGGCCCATGCCGGTAGCGAGCAGGGCTTCGGCGATACCGGGCGCAACGACGGCCAGGTTGGTCGTGTTGGTGTTCGCGATACCGATGAACGAGTACATGATCCCGTAGACGGTGCCGAACAGACCGATGAACGGACCGTTGGAGCCGACCGAGGCCAGGAACTGCATGCCGCCCGAGAGGCGCTTGGCGAGCGAGGCTTGCACGCCGCTCACCGCGGCGATCGCGCGGCCGATGGTGGTTTCACGATGTTCGCCGGCCACGTTCAGGCCCGCTTGACGCGAAACCTCAACTTCTTGGACGGCGGCCGCAGCCATGTCGGCCAGCGGATTGCCTTCGAACTCGTCGGACATGGCGATACGGCCGATGTCGTTGATGTTCTTGGCGCCCCGGAAGGCTTCCAGGAAGCGGTTGGATTGACGCTCCAGGCCGGCAAACTCGAAGAGCTTGGTGAGCAGCAGGGTCCAGGAGAAGATCGAGGCCAGGGCCAGGCCGATCAGAACGGCCTTACCGACCGGCTGAGCGTCCAGGAACATGGTCATGATGGTCAGTTCGCCGTGACCACCAACATCAGTCGAGACTTCTTCCGCCGGAGCTTCGGCTGCCGGAGCAGCGTCGGCGGGGGCGGCAGTTTCGGCGGCCGGATCGGCAGGAGCCTCGGCGGCGGCCGGATCAGCGGGAGCGGCGTCCTGAGCGAACGCCGGCGCACCCATCACCAGCGCAGCGGCGCCAATGAGAGCGATGAAGGGGATCTTCCGTTTATTATCGAGCATCTGTCGCCAGTTCCTAATGGTCTAGCACGTTTGGACCGAGGGTCGTCGCGCGAGAGCGTCTCCACCCTAGTTGAATAAGTCTGGCCCCGAGACGACTTTCGTCGCGCCGAGACCGAAACCGCTATCGCTGCACCCGACCCGTAGCGCCGCTCTTCCACATTCGTGTGAAGACCGGCGCCGCGATTGGGCGAGGCGAGACCGCTACACCTTTCGGAAAGCGGACCCTCACCGCAAAGTTAGACGTGCGGCGAGGCTCCTTTGGCAACCCCCAAACGGAGCGTCAAGTGCGAGAGCCCTCAGCTAACCGCCGATAATCTAATCAGAAATTTGGGTATTGCTGCGCCGCACAATATGAATTGGCTGCAATAATTGGCTAATCTCGCCCAGGCCGGGAAAGATATTGCTGCGTCGCAACAGCGAGCATAGAACGCCGGTTGGCCAATATGGGCAAATTTGGGCGGGAATCGTCCTGCCGACGCTTAGCAATTGCGCACCCTGGCGCGGCTGAAGCGGCAAATGAGCGCGGCGCCTCGCCAAGTCAAGGCGGCCGCCCCTTTCGCGGCGCAACGAGGCCGCCCGCTGTCACCGGAAAGCCTCACCCCAATGGCGTGGGCCCGCCCAGGATGGGCGGCGGCTTAGCCGCGGGGTATGGTCGAGTGAAGGATTAGTGGTCCCGGACCGCGACCCCGGGGCCTGCGAGACGTCCGTCGCTGGCTCAGCCCGCCCGATGCGTCATGGAGAGCCTGCGCGGCCCGGGCCGCCGCAGGTGAGATTCGCGAGGAGGGGAAGTGGTGCCTGGGGGCGGATTCGAACCACCGACACGCGGATTTTCAATCCGCTGCTCTACCAACTGAGCTACCCAGGCCTGGGCCCGCCGCGCGGGAGCCGCGTCTATAAAAGAGCCGCCGACCGAAGTCCAGCGCTCCGGACGCCGATCTTCTCAGACCTAGTCCTCGTCGTCGGAAACCTCTTCCTGCTCCACGGCGGGCACCGCATAGGCGCCGCTGAACCAGCGCTGCAGATCCACGTCGGCGCAGCGTTTGGAGCAGAAAGGACGAAACTCCGGATCGGCCGGCCTGCGGCAGATGGCGCACTTGGGCGCGGGGCTGGCTGGGGGGCGGGTCATCGGGCGTGAACCTCGATCCGGTCCCAAGGCAGGGCCGGATCGGCGTTGACCTCGAACCGAGCGCCGATGCGGGCCGATAGCAGGGCCAGGGCCGGCTTGGCCGCGTCGGCCACCGCCGGCGCGCAGCGGCCTGACAACCGGCCCCCGGGGGAAGCCTTGCCCTCCGCCTCCAGCCGCCGCACGAGGCGCTGGGCCAGGGTTCGGGCCGAAACCCGTCCCGTGGCGTCGGTGAGGATGTCCGTCACCGGCCGGGTGCGCCGGGGCACGGTCAGCTCGATGGTTCCGAACCGGCTGATCGGACCAATGGAGACTCCGGGATTGTCGGGATTGAAGGCGGCCCGGGCGGCGGCCATCAGGGCTGCGCCATCATGCCCCCGGCCCGCCATGTCGAATACGACCAGTCCGCCCAGCCCCTTCAGGCGAAGAACGCGCGCGGCGACCCCCAGGGCGGCCAGATTGGCCTGGCGGGTGACCCGCTTGGCCTCGGCGCCCTTGCGCTCGCCCACATCGACGTCGATGGCGGTGAGCGCCCGGGTGGGCTCAATGGCGATGCTGCCGCCGCCGGGAAGGGGATGGAGAACTTCCAGGGCCTCAGCCTCGGCCTCGTCGGCGATCTGGCGGGCGGCCTTGCCGGTGACCAGTTCCCCATCGCCGGCCATCTGGCGCAGCTGGTCAAGGAGGCTCGGGGCGGGCGACAAGAGCGCGGGATCGCCCTCGGCCGGTCCGATAAGGCGAGCCGTCGCCAGCTTGCCGATCCGCGCCTCGGTGCGGATTTCGATCTCGAGGGCCTCACCCTGGCGCGGGCGGGAGTCGGGCTTGAAGGAAAGGCTGGCCTCGGCCCCCTCCCCCAGGTCGAGGAAGGCCATGGAGAGCGCCGGCTCCACATGACGCACCCGGGCGCGCAGCCGCGCGCCCAAGGCCAGGCGTTGGGAATCGTCGTCCCGCTGGATCAGCAGCCGCTCGGGGCGATCGTCCAGAAGCACGCCGCCCCGGGTCTCCCCAAGGCCCTCGTCGATGAAGTAGGTCCGTCGGCTCATGCCGCGGGATAGCCCAGACCCTGCAACAGACAAAGGGTTTCATAGAGGGGCAGGCCCACCACGGCGGGATAGGAGCCTTGCAGCCGCAGGACGAACCCCCCGGCCCGGCCCTGAATCCCGTAGCCCCCGGCCTTGCCGATCCCCTCCTGGCTCTGGAGATAGGCGGCGATCTCATTGGGGCCAAGACGCTTGAAGGTCACCCGGGTTTCCACCAGCCGCTCGGCGGTTCGTTCATCTGGGCCATGGACCGCCACCGCCGTATAGACCCGGTGCGTCCGGCCTGAGAGCCGGTCCAGGCAGGAGGCCACCTCCTCATCGCTCTGCGCCTTGGGCAGGACACGTCGCCCGACGGCCACCACCGTGTCGGCGGCCATCACATAGGCCTCGGGGTGGAAGGCCTTGACGGCGGCGGCCTTGGCGGCGGCCAGCCGCAGGGCCAGCAGCCGCGGCGTCTCGCCCCGCAGCGGCGTTTCGTCGATGTCGGATGCGGCCACCTGGTCCGGCGTCACGCCGATCTGGGCCAGCAGGTCCAGGCGGCGCGGGCTGGCCGAGGCCAGGACGAGACGGGGGGCGGCGAGCGGCGTCTTCAGAACGGCCACGCCTAGCGGACGCGGAAGGTGATGCGGCCCTTGGTCAGATCGTAGGGGGTCATTTCCACCAGCACCTTGTCGCCGACCGCCACGCGGATGCGATTCTTGCGCATCTTGCCGGCGGTGTGGGCGACGATTTCATGCTCATTTTCGAGCCTTACGCGAAACATGGCGTTGGGCAGCACTTCGCTGACCACGCCGGGGAACTCCAACAGCTCTTCCTTAGCCATGCCGGCTCCATGGGCGCTCACCTAAGCGAACGGGACGCGCCTGGAATCGGGCCGCGAGCCGTCAACTGACCGATCATAACCCAGGTTATGGACGCCCCGGTAGAGGCTGGCGCGTCACGCGCCGCCCTCGCCGAACCGTTCCCGGATCCTCAGGGCCAGGGCGTCGCGGACCTCGCGATAGGCCGCCAGGCGATTCTCCCGCGAGCCGCCGGCCAGGGTCGGGTCATGGGTCGGCCAGTACTCGATCTCGGCGGCCCGATGCCGGGTCAATTCCACGGCGCGGTGCTGCGCCTCCGGGGTCAGCGAGATCACCAGGTCGAAGGAATCGTCGGTCAGCTCGTCAAAGGTCTTCGGCCGGTGCCCCTCGAGGTCGAAGCCCTGCTCGGCCATCACCGCCTGGACAAAGGGATCGGCGCCCTCGGCGTCGACATCGGGCTTCAACCCACAGGAGTCCACATAGACCCGGTCGCCGAGAATCTGCTTGGCCACCGCCTCGGCCATCGGCGAGCGGACGCGATTGAAGTTGCAGGCGAACAGAACGGCGCCGGGCAGCGGCGGACGAGACCCCGAACCCATTGGCGTCCTCAGTTCCGGTGATGCAGGGCGCAGATCAGGGTGAACAGCCGCCGGGCGGTGTCGAGGTCGGTCTCGATCTTGCCCGCCAGCCTCGTCCGCAACAGTTCGGAAGCTTCGTTGTGCAGCCCCCGACGGCCCATGTCCAAGGCCTCGATCTGGGCCGGCGTGGCGTTGCGGATGGCCTGATAGTAGCTCTCGCAGATCATGAAATAGTCTTTGATCAGCATCCGGAACGGCGACAGCGACAGGATGTGGCGCTTCTCGTAGGCCGGGCCACGAACGTCCAGCACCAGCCGATTCTCCATCAGCCCCATATGCAGGTCGTAGGGCCCGTCCTCGGCCCCCTCGGGGGCGAAGTGGTTGGACTCCAGCAGATCGAAGATGGCGATCTGCCGCTCCTGTTCCTGGTCGCGCGAAATCGCGCCCAGGGAGTCCTGGTCGATCTCGACGCTCTGCAGCCGGTGGTTCTTCTGGTCGTCGTCAGCCATGACGCTCTGGCGAAGTGCTGGAGCGCGTTCCGTAAAAGTGGCGCCCGGTTTTACGGTCGAAACGCGCTCGAACTCTAAAATCCAGAGCAGGATTCAACGATCAGACGGCCCGTCTGATCGCACCATGCTCTAGGCGTCAGCTTTAGTGCAATCCGCCCCCCAACGTCATCCCGCCATGCGGGCGCAGGGCGCATCCAGCCAAGAAAAATCCCCCGCTGCCGAAGCGACGGGGGATCTTCGCGCCCTGCAGAGGGGCCCCTAGTAGCGATAGTTGGCGTAGCGATAGCCTTCGGGCTGGACATAGGCGCCATGGACATAGCCCACCCCGACGCCGTTCTGGCCCACCAGGACCCAGTCGCTGCCCCGCACCCGGGCCAGGGCTTCGAAGCGCTGGCCGGCGCCCAGCTGGCCGACGCGGGGGCTGTTGGTGGTCGGCGCGGCGCGCAGGTTCACCGTCGAGCGGGCGACCATGGCCCCTTCGCCGCGACTGAAGCTCGCCGGCGCCAGGTTCCGGTCGAGGCGGTAACCGTCGTGGGTATAGGTGGCGGGCTGATTGTGGGCGTAGCCCTGGCCCTGGCCGTAGCGGCGGTCCTGGTCGTCGTGCTGCAGCTTGCAGCCGATCGCCGAGCCGGCCGCGGCCCCGACGACGGCGCCGAGCGCCGTGCCCGTGCCCCGGTCGTTCTTGGCCAGGTTGGAGCCGGCCGCAGCGCCCAGCAGGGCGCCGATCAGGGCCCCGCCCTCCTGCTTGCCGCCGCTGGCGTTGCAGCCGAGCACGCCGCCGAAATTCTGGGCCTGGGCGGCGGGGGCCGCGGCGGCCAGGAACAGGGCGCTCATCATCGCGGTGACGGCCGCGCCCGAGGCCAGTTTGGAAACACTCTTGTTCGGCATGACTTGCCTCCATCAGATCGAGTTCGCCGGGCCGCGAATGGCCCTACGAGACTGACCCTAGAGGGGCCTTGCTGAACGCCCGCCCGACGCCGATTGACAGTTTTCGTTCAGCTTTTGGAGGTCGCGCCCTGCCCCAGGCGCAGGGCCGCAGACCGGGCGTGGGCCGGCAGGCCCTCAGCCTCGGCCAGGGCGACCGTGGCCGGACCCAGGGCCTGGAAGGCCGCGGCGTCGCACTTCACAAAGGAGGTGCGCTTGATGAAGTCGTAGATCGAGAGCCCCGACGAAAACCGCGCCGCCCGGCTGGTGGGCAGCACATGGTTCGATCCCGCCACATAGTCGCCAAT